>NZ_JAAGNW010000175.1:9794-13883 GCF_010645215.1 Burkholderia multivorans
GGTGGTATCGATGACGGCCGACGCGCCGAGAATCAGTGCCGTGTTCAGGTTCGCACCCTGCGCCGCGAGCGGCGACATGTTGATCGAGACATTGATCAGACGCGATACCGGCAATCCATTGGACATGCTGGACTCCTAGTGGTGGATGTTGCTAATGCCGGCCACGGGATTCGACGCATCAGTCGTCGTCGCCGGCGTGGCCGATTCGAGGTGACGGACCGCATAGGTCCGGACAAGCTTGCGGCGCAGCGTGACCGTGAGGTCGCAACGCCGTGCCCACTGCTGACTCGCGAGATCCACCGCCGCGCGGATCTCGCTCGTGCCGACGAACGCCAGGTCATGCGCCTGCAGCTGTTCGCGGTTCTGCGGCACCGCGCAGCCCTCGACGAAACGCTGGGCGTAACCTCGGGCGCGGGGGCCATAAAACGTCGCCAGCACGTCGATCGACTGGTGCCGGGTGTAAAGATCCTGGCCATCGCCGGCGCCGTCGTGCACGATCGACGGCGCCGCGTCCTGGGTCAGCGTGGTCACGCCGAACACGCACGCGTCGACGGTCGGATCGGGATCCGGCTGGCCTGCCATCTGCAGGTGCGACCTGATCTGCGCGTCCGGCAAGCCGGTGACGCCCGCGATCAGGGCATGCAGCTGCACGTCGAAGACGTCGTCGTTTTCCGGAGGCGCGCCATTGCCTGGCGCGAGGTAGCCGCCCGTTGAGCTGTCGTTCATGAAGTTCATTCCGAAGGGATGCCTGTCCGGCAGCGCGCGCCGTCGCACGTTGTCCGTGGCGATGCAGGAACATCACGGCCGATCGCATGCGAGCGCGATCGGCCGCGGACGCGTTCCTGGTGTCAGGTGCGTGCGTCGGTTTTAGCCGGTGAATCAGAAATTTCGTTGCGACGAATCCGCAACGCGGGAATCGGATACAGCAGGAACGCGAGAAACAAAACAAAAAGCCCGCACTAGGCGGGCTTTTAAATACACCGACCTCCCGGAAGGGAACAGGTCGCGCACTTAAGCGGTTTCGGTCATCTGGATATTACTTTAATTTAGCGGAATCGCATTGGCAAGTGGCTCTCGAAAATATTTTTATATCTTCACAAGACCACGACCATCACCTTTCCTATATTGCACGAACATGCCTTTTATCCGCCGCAAGCCTTGACTGGCATATGACATGCGACGGGCGTCCCGTATGAAAACCAACCCCACAAAACAAAAGCCCGCACAAGGCAGGCTTTCTTGTCGACGCACCTCTCCCCCGAAGGGGGAATCAGTCCCGCACTTAAGCGGGTTCGGCAATCTGAGTATCACTTTAATGCAACTCTTTTGGCTCGACAAGTGACCGGAAGAGAAAAACAAGATATCAAGCCGTCGTCATTTAATTTCAACAATTCGCACCAGATATCTTAAATGTTATTGATTATTTTTATCGACTGAAAGACGTTCGCATTGAAAACGGAGCCTGGATCGACTGCCGTCGAACAAAAGCCCGCACTGGGCGGGCCGTCCTTGTCAGCCGGTGCTCGGAAAGCATGGATCATGCATCCGGGCAGGTTCAGGCAGCGAGCGACCACCCTGACGGGGCGCTCCGTTGCGAAAGACGCCTAGCAAAAGTATTGCCGGGACGCCTCGATCACCCGCCTCACATGCGCGAGCGCATCGAGACGCGGGCCGTGAACGGCTTGTGCCGCGCTTTCATTGCGGCGCGCGCGCTGTGCGCGCCGCGCATCCGCCATCGATTCCAGAACCTTGCCGATCTCGGACTTGCCGTGAGCCAGCGCCATATTGAACGCACTCGATGGCCGATGCGGAATCTTCAGCTTGCGGCAGATCACGCGCGGATCCATGTTGAGGATGTAGTGCAGCTTCAATACGTCGCGATCGAACGGCATCAGCTTGCGCCATGCGCGCTCGACATCCTCGGCGTCGATTTCGTCGATGCGGTTCGCGTCCGCGCGCCGCAACTGCCCCTCCGGCCGATAGCGCCCCTCGGCAGACCCCGCCCGCGACCCACGCACCACCGTGGAGCGCTGCGCCCTGGCCCAATTCTCAAGACGATCATCCAGATTACTCATTGTTTATGTTCTCCTGTTTTGCCCGCTGCCTACTCCGCCTGTCCGCCCTGTCGGACAAGCGCTCTCAGATCCTGTTGCCGCGCGCCTCGCTCGCCGTCCTGCGCCCGAGCCACCGCGGCCGTTCCCTACCGCCCCCTTCCCCAAAGAGACGCACGCCACCATCCCGGCATGTTTATCGATGCCTCACCGCTTGATCGACAGAGGCAGGCCCAGCAGCTCCTGCGACTTGCCCGTCGCGATGCATTCGCGCCGGCCGCGCTTCACCAGCCGCCCGGCGTCGAGCAATTCCCGGGCGCGCCCGCAAACACTCGACAGCTTGAGATGGGTGAGCGCGGCGAGGTCTTCCCGCGTGAGCAATACGTCGATCGATTCGAAGCAATCGAGCACCATGCGCTGGGTGGTCGACAAGGCGCGCTCGCTTGCCGAAAGACGACGGTGCGGATAGACCCCGGAGACTTGAAGCCCGGCTTGCGGGCGGGAAAGTGCTGTCATGCAAGATTCCCCTTCATTTTCATTCAATTAGTTTTGCGAAATATGTTCATGATCAGGCTCCGGATTGGCATCGGCCAGGCCATTCCGGACCGGCATCCGACCGACCCGCGGTGTACCCCACCCCGGACTGCCCGGATGCATCGCGCCGCCGACCCGGCGAAAAGCTGGCGTGCGGATCATGCTTCGCAGTATAGTAGCATTCGCTACCACTAACAAGTAGCATTTGCTATCAGTAGCATGTGCTACGCTTTCGCCATGAACGAAACAGAACTCCATCGTGTCCGCGTCGAGCGCCTGCGGGCCGCCGTCGAGCAGCTCGAGGCCGGCAACGTGACCGCATTCGGCAAGCGGCTCGGCTACAAGGACGGCGCGTTCGTCCGGCAAATGCTGAGCGAGAAGCGCGCCGTATCCGAGAAGACGATCCGCGCGATCGAGGGCCTGCCCGGCATGGCCGGCTGGTTCGGCGCGGCGGCGGCGTCGAATCAGGCGCGCGCCGAGAAGCTGCCGAAGGACCAGGGCAACGTCCTGGTCTGGGAGCATCCGGAAGATCTGCCGCCCGACAGCGATCGGGTCTGGCTGGACCGGTTCGATTACAGATTCAGCGCGGGGAGAGGTTTGATCCAGTGGGAAATCAGGCAGAAGAAAGCGCTGCCCTTCGATGTCGGGTTCTTCAAGGCGCTGGGCGTCAAGCCGCATGAGTGCAAGCTGGCCCAGGTCCACGGCCGCAGCATGGAGCCGTATCTGTTCAACCGCGACATGATGATGATCTGCGAAACCAAGACGCACGTCCGCGACGGGCACATCTACGCGGTCTATTTCGAGGACGAAGCGCTCGTCAAGCAGATCTTCAAGGAGCCGAAGGGCGGGCTCCGCCTGCATTCGTACAACCCGGAATTTCCGGATCGGATCGTCGCGGGCGATCAGTTGATCAGCCTGCAGATCGTCGGGGAAGTGATGTACCGGTCGGGATCGGGGCCGGCCGGAGGGAATTGAGGCCGCGGCAGCTACGCCGACCGGGCTGCGCAAGCCCGCCTCGATCAGCCGGCATGGGCCGGTACTGCGAACAGGCTTGCGGACTCCCGCCGAACGGAATCCCAACCTCGAAACCGGGATTGCCGATCAGCCGCGCCGTGCCCCGGCGCGGCGTCCGCGCATCACTTCCATACCCATGTATGCAACGCAAGCTCCGCCGCCCACAGCAGGGCCATGCCGACCACGGCCAACCATCCCAACACCTGGATCCTTCGATTCATCGAAACGCCCACCCCGAATATTTCTGCGCGGCAGATAGTCGCACACGGCCACGCCGAATTCTTGACCCTCATCAATAGCGATCGCGAAGTCCGTCGAATTGCACCGCTCATGGGCGCTTCGCGCGATCCGTCATGCTTTCAATTGCGGATTTCGGTGATGGTGATCAGCCGTTCCGGCGAACGTGATCAGTCTGGAAGGTGGTGTTGCGCGGTCAATGGATTATAGCGAAGGTGATCACGATCAGGATGCGGAGGACTGCTTGGCGTTG
>NZ_JAAGNW010000176.1:0-1495 GCF_010645215.1 Burkholderia multivorans
GCCGGCGATGCCGGAGGCGGCACGGTAGACCATTTCATCGTGTTCGGCGAGTTCGACGACCGCGCCGTGCGCGTGGGTCAGGTGCTGGCCGCGTTCGGCGACGAAGGCCATCACGCCGCCGAGGTCGAGCCCGAGCTTCGCGATCTCGGTCTGGGCGCGGACGATTTCGAGGAGCGTTGCGTTGCCGGGCGAACCCGGAGGGGTGGTGGTCGGCACGATCGTTTCCTGCGGCGAGGACGCGGGGACGTGGCGCGACGGTCCGGCGCGTCGGGGTCGAAAAAGTGCGGCTTGGCTGAACCGGCGGCCCCCCGGCCGACGGTGCGGTAGGTATGAGAATAATGGAAAACGGCTGGGTTGGGAGGGGTTGTGGGTGGGGGCGGCGGCCCAGATTCAGGCGGATGATTGAATGATTGCGAGCAGATCGAGCCACAAGAAGTGGTGGCCGTATCTGACGCTCGTGCAAGCTATCGCGCTGGTGCGGGTCGTGGATGCCGGCGGCGTGGCCTTCCTGCGGGAATGCTTTCAGCGTGAAAGGGTGCGGCGGGCGCAGCCTGGATTGCGCGGCACGACGGCATAAAGGCGCGCGTGCAACGAACGTGCGCGTTGTTCACGGCGGTGCATCGTGCTGCCTCCTTGCCGGCGTAGGCGCGCCAGACGACCCCTTCGGGACGGGACGTTGCGGTTGGTTTGACGCCGACGGATGCGCCTGCACAGCGTCGTGCCGCCCCTTGCATCACGTCGAAGCGACGGCAATCGACAGCGGCAACATGGCAGGCTGAACCGCGCCGAGCAGGCTCTCGCGCGAGACGCCATCGCGTGCCTGCACGGAAATGCCGTGCAGTTGCACGGCATAGAAATTGCCCAGGGCGCGCACGTCCGTATCCGGCTTGAGCTGGCCGTCCTTCACGCCTTGCTGCAGGCGGTCGACGATGGATTTCGTGCGTTTGCGGCGATACGACGCCAGCCACGCCTGGACTTCGTCGTTTTGCGCCGAACAGTTCGTTGCCGCGGACACCACCATGCAGCCGTGCGGCCAGTCGCGCTTGGTGTAGAGCATGACGGCATCGCGCAACATCCGCTCGACCGCGGCGTATGCCCCGGTTTCCTCTTCCAGTGCGCGGTCGGCAAATCCACCGTCTCCCGCGGCGTAGAGTTCGACCGCCTCGCGAAAGAGTTCCTCCTTGCTGCCGAACGCCGCATAGATCCGCGCTGACGCGATACCGAGCGCATCCACCAGATCCGACATCGACGTCCCTTCGTAGCCGCGCAGCCAGAACGCCCGCATCGCACGCTTCAACGCCTCGTCCCGATCGAATTCCCTCGGTCTGCCTGCCATTGCCTCAACTCTCTCGAATGTCCGTGGACGAAATTTTATCGCGTTCCATCGTTGACGTGGGACCGCGGTGATGTTTATTATTTGTCGATCGACAAATAATGGATGTTGAGAACATGAAGACAATCAAAGGACCCAGCCTGCATCTCGCCCAGTTCGCCG
>NZ_JAAGNW010000176.1:1505-12067 GCF_010645215.1 Burkholderia multivorans
AATACGCTCGATGGCATTGCCGGATGGGCGGCCCGGACGGGCTTCAAGGCGCTGCAAATTCCGGCGTGGGATACGCGGCTCTTCGCTGTGGAGACTGCCGCGCGAAGCCAGGCCTACTGCGATGAGATCAAGGGGGTGGTGGCGGCGCACGGTTTGCAGATCAGCGAACTGACGACGCACATCTTCGGGCAGCTCGTCGCGGTGCACCCGGCGTACGACGCGATGTGCGACAACTTCGCGCCCGAGGCCATGCGCGGCAATCCGGCCGCGCGCACGGCGTGGGCCGTCGAGCGGCTGGCGCTGGCGGCAAAGGCTTCGAGGCGTCTGGGCCTAGCCGATATGGGGACGTTCTCGGGGGCGTTCGCCTGGCCTTATCTGTTCCCGTTCCCGCAACGGCCCGCCGGTCTCATCGAGACAGCCTTTGATGAGCTTGCGCGGCGCTGGCGACCGATTCTCGATCTCTGCGACGAACAGGGCGTGAATCTCTGCTATGAAATCCATCCCGGCGAAGACCTGCACGACGGCGCGACCTTCGAGCGCTTCTACGATCGGGTGGATCAGCATACGCGCTGCAAGATCCTGTTCGACCCGAGCCATTTCGTGCTTCAACAACTCGACTACTGCGCCTATCTGGACATCTATCACGAGCACATCCGCATGTTCCACGTCAAGGATGCGGAATTCCGGCCGAGCGGTCGGCAAGGCATCTACGGGGGGTACACGTCGTGGATCGAGCGCGCGGGGCGTTTCCGTTCGCTCGGGGACGGGCAGGTCGATTTCAAGGCGATCTTCTCGAAGCTCGCGCAGTACGACTATGACGGCTGGGCGACGCTCGAATGGGAGTGTTGCCTCAAGGACCAGGAGGACGGCGCGCGCGAGGGCGTCGCGTTCATCGAACAGCACATATGTGCGACTCGATGGACAGCGCGTCCACGTGGTGACTGCCGGCAGCGGCCGCCCGGTGCTGCTGATACCCGGTTGGCCGCAGACCTGGTACGCGTGGCGCCACGTCATGCGTGCGCTCGCGGGTCATGGCTTCGAAGCCATCGCGGTCGACCCGCCGGGCACGGGTTTTTCCGATCGGCCCGACGCGGGTTACGACACCGGCAACACGGCCGCTGTGCTGCATCGGGTGATGACGCAGTTCGGCCATGCCGCGTATGACGTGGCGGGGCACGATGTCGGCATGTGGGTGGCTTATGCATTGGCGAGCGATCACCCCGGCGTGGTGCGTCGCCTTGCGTTGACCGAGGCCGTCATTCCGGGCCTGGCGCCTGCGCCGTCGATTTTTGCGCCGCCCGAGGAAAACATCTTCCTGTGGCATTTCATGTTCAATCAGTTGGCCGATCTGCCCGAGACGTTGATCGCCGGACGAGAACGTGCCTATCTGGACTTCATGTTCCAGCGCTGGTCGTGGCGTCGCGATCGTGTGGCGGTGGAGGTGTACACCGATGCCTACGCGTCGCCGGGCGGGTTGAGGGGCGGTTTTGCGTATTACCGGGCGATTCCGGAGACGATCCGGCAGAACCAGCAGCGCGCGCAGCGCAAGCTGGAGATGCCGGTACTTGCGATCGGCGCGGAGCATGCCACGCGCGACGCGCCTCTGGTGACGATGCAAGGCAATGCCGACGATCTGCGCGGCGTGGTCATTCCCGATTGTGGGCACTTCATCATGGAGGAAGCGCCGGACGAGTTCATCGGGCATCTGCTGTCGTTTCTCGAAGGCAGCGCGTAATCATGCCGCTCGATACGGATATTGAGCGCTTGCTGCGCAAGTGGGGCGAGGAGGGCAGCGGCGCTGCGCCGATGGACATGGCGCGGTTGAGGGCGGACACCGATGCGGGGCTCCGGCAGTTGCAAGGATCAGCACCGCCGGTTGCTTTCAAGCAGTCGTTTCATGTACCGACGCGGGACGGGTACGCGTTGCCGGTAGTCGGGTATTGGCCGGAGGCGTGCACGTCCTGCGACGTGCCGCCTCCCGCGCTGGTGTTCGCACATGGCGGAGGCTGGTGCCTCGGTTCGGCCGATGTCTACGACGCGCCGTGCCGCGCGCTCGCCAACGCGACCGCGAGCGTGGTGTTGTCCGTCGATTACCGGCTCGCGCCCGAACATCGCTACCCGGTGCCGCTGCATGATGTGTTTGACGCCTTGTGTCATGTACTCGACAACGCAGGGTGTCTTGGGCTCGATCCCCTGCGAATCGGTGTGGCTGGAGACAGCGCGGGCGGGAATCTCGCGGCGGCCGCTTGCCTGATGGCGCGCGATCTTGGAAGGGGGCCGGTTGCCTATCAGTTGCTGATCTATCCCGCGCTGAGCGATGCGATGGATACGTGGTCTTATGATGAGTTTGGCGAAGGCTACTATCTGACGCGTGACCTGATGGAATTTTGCTTCTCGACGTATCTTGGAGACATCCGCGACGAGGCGTCGCCTTATGTATCGCCGCTGCTTGCGCCGCGGTTGGAAGGATTGCCGGAGACGGCAATCCTGACGGCGGAGTTTGACCCGTTGAGAGGCGAAGCAGAGGTATATGGTGAGCGTCTGGTCGCCGCGGGCGTCAAGGCTACGGTGCGGCAACTTGACGGGATGATTCATGGGTGTATTCACATGAACGGGGTAGTGCCTGCGGCGGGCGAGGTTTTTGATGTCGCTGGCGGTTTGGTCAAGCGTGCTTGGTCTAGGTAGTGCGGATTCGCGGATTAAATGAGGTATCTGTAGAAGCCTTGCGCTGTCGGGTGGCTGGGGGCAGCGCAAGGCAATGTCTGCTTTCGGCCACAAACAGCCGTTCGACACCGGTGCCTAGATCGTTGACAATCAAGACTCATGCCTAACAGTTAGCTCTCAACGCAACTCGATACCATGATCGACGGCGCAGCAATAAGTTAGAAAGGAGTATTGAATCGGACCACCGACTTCTACCCTTTCTGTGTAATGAAAGTCGGGGGCTGCTCCGGACCCGGCTCGTTGTATCCTTGTATGCGCGCTAGGAAACGCGTGCGGCTGCAGCCCTGGCTACAACGTCAAAACTGACCTCAATCTTGGTAATGCTATGCAATATGCTGACGTCGGACGTGAACATCTGAACTCGCCACGGTCCATATGGGCTGACGCCGACGTACCCAGCAGAAGCAGCATTGGATTCCAGCGTGTCGCCAATCTGCCCAACACCAGACACCGTTCCGTCGGACAGGCGCCTGTACTGCGCCGAAGCCGGAACATGTGAGAAGTCGTGCGGCTGCCCCTTTTCGTCGAGCAAGGTCGAGCGTCCGCAATGGGTGAAATTGGCGACCAGCGCTTGGTCGGGTGGATGTATACCACTCAGTGATATCTGTATGGACTGCGTAAGTACCTGAGTGAGTCCATTGAACGTGGGGTCGGTGATTGGTATGGCGAATAGAAGGGTCCCTGTGGTCCGAAACTTCTTAAGGGAAGCTGGAGAAATGTACGGCGTAATGTCAACCGTCAGATGGTTTTCCCGTGCAGGGCTGCTTCCGAACTGTGCCAAGATGTCCTGATACTGCTGCTTCATCGAAGTGAATGCCTCAGTCAGCGTGCCGATCGTTGAGTCATCTACCCGAACGGCCGGGTCCGCGAGAGTATGAAATCGAATCGCCCGCCTTAACTGGTAAAGAGTCCGAACGATATCGTTCTTTGCCGTTCGATTCGCCTGCGCCATAAATACGGTTGGATATCCAATTTCCGATACTTTGATGTCGGCAACCTGAGTCTGAAGCGCTGCGGCACTCTCCCTGAGAGACTCGATCTGGGCACTAGCCTGTGCAATCTGCGTCGACAGCATCTGGCTCTCTAGCACTTTGTTGTTTCGGGCCGTGGCCGTTGCAACGAATGTCTGGATTAGCGCGCTATACGCCTTCGTAGCGTCCAATTCGAGATATGGTTTCAACTGAGCCTGCAAGGCGCTAGCCTCCGTTATGATCTTCGCGTCGTCAGTGGGTAGTCCGGGAACATTGGTCCCTGGTATATTCTGTGTTTGCAAGTGCCCGGCAACCTGCTTATATGCGGAAACGAAGCTTTTTGTGGTGTTCACTGCGGTGACAACCAGTTTCACGGCTCCTGTCTCGGACCCGAGGTCACTGTCGAGCGAGCTACCGTCGGCGCCCGATACAGGTTGACCAGCCTGTATCGCTGTCATCACCGCGCCGATGGCCGCCGCGGCAGACCCTCCACTCGCCACAAGGGTTGCGATGGCGCCAACCAGTTCGATTGTTTGTGCGAAAGAGCAACCTTGACTCCGACTTGCCACGGCTTGCTGGAAACTTGTTTGCGCGTCAAACAATTCAACCAGTTGAGCATTTAACTCGTTAACGAGGTTCGCGATTTCGTCGTTTGTGGCGGCGAGATCTTTTTGATAAGCTGCCGATTGAGATTCGGTGACTGTAATCGACTCCAGGATCTTGAGTTGTGTCGCGTTAAGAGCCGCGATTTTGTCGTTATCCCCTGAAGTTTTGCTTTGATAGGTGTCGTACAGTTTCTCGATTGCAGCACCATAGTTGAGCTGCTGTTTCAGTTGGCTAGCGAATGCACTGGCCGGTAGAAGCGAGACAGTATTTTGATAGGCCCCATAGTAGTCCAAACCCAAGCTTAGCTGCCTGAGCAGGACGTAAGTCGTCGCTCGCTGGCCAACTAATCGCCCGTCGGCGTTGGCACCCTCGCTGCTGATGACTGCATCGAGCAACCCGCGCATCCAGACAAGTCGGTCAGTTGCATTCTCGGCGTTGTCGTTAATGTATGCCGTTTGTGCTGCGTGGAGCAGCCTTCCTGTGTAGGCTGGCGTGACGTAGGCATTCGCCGCCTCAGGCGTACCCAATGCTGACGTTATTGCCCCCGGTTGTCCTATACCGGCCGGTGGCGACCCCACACCTGTTGCACCGTTTGGACCAGGATTGCCGCCTGCAACATTCGTCGTCGTATGTCGGCCGGAATCACATTCCATCGTCGCTGCTCCTCAATCTCGCTAAAACCCAGCGCTAGGATCGTTCATGTAGCACGGAAAATAAATCTCAGTGTTGAAGCTTCCGCCTTTTCCCGGATTTCCGCCTCCGCCAGGCTGGCCGGCAGAGCCGAGGGCACCGGCGGCGCCGGGCGCAGATTTAATTCTCGCTTTGGCTGGAGCGACCTTGTCGTAGAGCACATAGACAGTAACGGCTCCACCGTTACCGCCGTTTCCCGCCTTACCGGCATTGCCGGCCGCGCCACCCCGTTGGCCATCCCCTCCTCTCGGTAGCGGCTGACTCCAGTCGGGACCATTACGGCCCATCGCACCGTTACCGCCGCTCTCGGCCCCACCTCCGGCCGCGCCTGACGCATCTATTACGAGCGCACCCGATACCGTGCCTGCGAGGATAAATACGTTGCCCCCAGGGAGACCGTCTCCGCCATTCTGACCAGGTTGCCCTGCAGCACCGACGTCAGTACCAGGCTGCGCACGTCGGCCCGTATAGTCAGGTTGAGCAGGAAGAGCGGCTGTCGAAATTGCGGCGCCCGCGGCGACGGTCAGCACGCGGCTGATGATCGTCAGGTTGAATCCCTTGAGCGAAATGAGGCCAGAGAGCGCGACTGTATCTGCCCGGACAATCACATCACACGAAGCCGGAATCAGACTCTGATTAAGAGCGATCAGGTCACCGTCTATATAGTGCGGGGGTGCCGTGGGAGGACGCGGGCCCGGTTGCGCGACCGCACCCGGGGGCGTCGGGGCCGCCTTCGCGATGTCGAATACGGCTGAGGGAATACAGAGCCAGCCCGCACCAGCAATGCACCCACGAATGCAGTCACGTCGCGAAACCATATGGCCTCCGACAACGGTTGAATTTCTTTTTGAAAGCTACTTATAAACAACCACCGACGACTAACCGCTTTCTGCTTTGCGTGGCGTATGATTCCGAAGAAGTATAGAAAAATCCATTGCGGATTCAAGCGCGTAGGAGACGGTAACATCCACGCATTGATGGTGGTCGACGCGCTGTGTGAGCAAGAGCGACCGAGCCAAGAGCCTACGATGCCCAACCCATCGCCAGTGTTCCTCCAAGTGAAACCCTCCGGCGGCAACAAAACTCATCGCCGCCGTTGGTTGCGGCATGTCAGGCCGACACCCCCAAGCGTAGCCGTTGCAGGCGCAGATCCTCAGCAGAATCGCCTCCAGCGTGCGCTAATACCTTGTGAGTCGGATTAAACCTTAAATGGTCCGAACCGATCCGACCTATTTATCGTTAATACGTGCGCCGACTATCCTAGTGGTCGTGCAAGTGGTTGCAATACCGTGTTTAAATTGTTGTCCAAAGATGGACGCAAAGTGGTACTGACTTGGTGAACCAAGAATTGTTCGGGTCCAATAAGGTCAAATAACTGCGTGCCCGACGATAGTTCCAGAGGACTGCCTGTGTCCGCCACGAAAATCAAGGCGTTGTGTGTCCGTCATCGGAAAACCTGGTCGTCCGCTTTGGGTCGAGGCTGTGTGGAAACACGTAACTCAGCGTCGGCAGGAGCAGATCCCGTGCCGCATTTTCGCAGCCTTCAGGTAGACGAGGAGTGTCGCCATAGCTTCAGTGCCGAATTGCTGTCGTCCCTCGGCAATGTACGCGCACCCTGGAGTGCTTCACGCACCCACCAGCCGCATCGCTTTCATGGTTTTAGAGAACCCGAGTATCGCTATGACGCGTTTGAGGTTGTATGCCAGTACATGCAAACTCATTTCGGTGCTCACGTTGGCAAACCGGCGAGTCAGGAAGTGCGTGTAGCCCATCCAGTGTTTGAACGTCCCGAACACATGCTCAACTGTCCGCCTTCGCACCGTAATTGCATTCGGCATTCGGTCCAGTCTTCGCTGCGCAGCTTCCAGCACTGATTCGTGCTCCCAGCGCGTGATCCGCCGGTAACTGCTTGGCGTGCATTGTGGTTTCATGGCGCAGCCGATACAGGCGCTACTCCAGTAACGACGTAGATGCATGCCATGTTCGAGGCCAGTAAAGCGATAGATCGCACGTTGCCCAGCCGGGCATAGATATTCATCATCCCGGGCAATGTAAATAAAGTCGGCCCGATCAAAGCGGCCATCAGCCTTCGCGCTGGATGTCGTAACCTTCGGCAGAATGGCAGCAATGCCTGCGTCCTCGCAAGCCTTTATCTGTGGACCACTGTAATACCCGCGATCAGCGATAGCCTTCAATTTGGTTCTACCCATGGCATCACGAGCAGCTTGCGCCATTGGACTTAGCTGCGCGCGGTCACTACCCGCGTTCGTAACTTCATGCGCAACGATAAGATGGTGCTTGGCATCTACGGCGATCTGCACGTTGTAGCCGACCATCCCAGAACCACGGCCACTGGTAGCCATGGAGCGTGCATCAGGATCCGTCAGCGAGATCTGTCCGTCAGGCAGCGTCTTCAACTCCTCTTTGATCTGCTCAAGGTGACGCATTTGCCCCTGCAATTGAGCAATCTTCTCTTTGAGTCGAGTCGTTTTGGCTTCCACCTCGGGCGGCTGCGTTCGATCGGCCGTTTCTAATGCGCTCAGGTAGCGATGGCGACCATGGCTTGGGAGAACAGCTTGAGATCGCGGCACAACACGACAAACCGACTACAGACGTTGCGAATACCTGCGCCGTTGTTGCGTCGAAAGTCAGCTATCGTTTTGAAGTCTGGCACCAGGCGGCCAGTCAGCCACATCAGCTCGATATTGCGCTGACATTCGCGCTCCAGGCGTCGGCTTGATTGAATCCGGTTTAGGTAGCCGTAGATGTATATTTTCAGCAGCACTGCCGGATGGTAGGAGGGGCGGCCTGTCGTCGAAGGCGTAACACTGGTGAAGCCAAGTGTGTGCAGATCAAGCTCTTCGACAAAGGCCTCGACGATCCTGACCGGGTTATCCTCGGCAACGAAATCGTCCAGGCATTCGGGCAATAGCGCTACCTGCTTGCGGTCATCGCCTTCAACAAATCGCTTCATGAGCAGCCCATCCTGAATGCGTTGATTCAGTCTAGGCGATCAACGCGTTTCCACACAGCCTCGGTCGTGTGCCGTCGGTTGTCCCAATGGCACCCCCGCTTCAAGGTAGCCCCTCGACCCCGGGCAGTAGGCGCCAACCGAGGCGTCGGGCCGGCGGCCGCCACTTCCCGCCATTCGACTTAACTTCGCCTAAGATTGAGAATCGGGCGATCGCTGACCCGCAACTCGTACTCAAACCGAGATGCGCCCACAATGAACGATCTACCCCCTCGTCGCACGCGGACGATACCGAAGCGGGTAAGCAAGGGAGTGATTGCGTTCTATACGCTCGCCTTCGCGGTGGGTGGCGGTTGGATGGGCTACGGCGTTCTGGATGGGTGGCGCTGGCAAGATGTCGAACAAAACTGGGAATCGACCGGCGGGACCATAGAAGCCGCATATGTTCACGAGATTCTGAGCCACCGCCGTATCCGTTGGGAGACCGGCTGGATCTACTCGTATTCAGTGAATGGGCGGAAATACGACGCCGAAAGCAACGCACTGAACCATGCATACTCAGCCCATCTGTTTGTATCCGAGCGGCAAGCCGAGGCTGACAAAGAGACACGGCCCATTGGGAGTAGCGTGCCGGTCTACTATGACCCGGCCTCCCCACAACGTTCGGTGCTGGACCCCGCGACGGATAGTTTTCTCGATTGGTTTGCCCTTGGCCTGTCGGGGGTTTCCATCTGCGCCGCGATTCTGAGCGCGATTCAGCTCGCGAAGACAATCAAAAAACCTCGGTCCGACGCCTGATTTGCAGGCCGAAAGAGGGCGCTCAAGGTCGATGAAGCCTTCCAGGAAACCAAAAAAATGCCCTCATCCCGCACGTCGCCGCGCGAAGACGAGGGCCAAGGTAGAGCCGTTAAATCCGTGAATCCCGTCCAGCCGCCGCTCAGGCGACTTCCGCTTCCTCTTCCTGCTTGACAGCCACCGGCGCAACCTCCTGCGCATCCTGCCGGATCAGATAATCGAACGCGCCCAGCGAAGCCTTCGCGCCTTCGCCCACCGCGATCACGATCTGTTTGTACGGCACGGTCGTCACATCACCGGCCGCGAACACCCCAGGCACCGAGGTCGCGCCGCGCGCATCGACCACGATCTCGCCGTGCTTCGACAGTTCGACCGAGCCCTTCAACCATTCGGTATTCGGCACGAGGCCGATCTGCACGAACACGCCTTCGAGATCGACGCGCTCGATCTCGCCGCTGCGCAGATCCTCATAAACGAGCCCGTTCAGCTTCGCGCCGTCGCCCGTCAGTTCGACGGTCTTGGCCTGCGTGACGATCGTCACGTTCGGCAGGCTGCGCAGCTTCCGTTGCAGCACTTCATCGGCGCGCAGCTGCGCGCCGTACTCAATCAGCGTCACCTCGCGCACGAGCCCGGCGAGATCGATCGCCGCCTCGACGCCCGAGTTGCCGCCGCCCACCACCGCGACGCGCTTGCCCTTGAACAGCGGACCATCGCAATGCGGGCAGTACGCCACACCGCGGCCGCGATATTCACGCTCGCCGGGCACATTGATCTCGCGCCAGCGCGCGCCCGTCGCGAGCACGATCGACTTCGCGCGCAGCACCGCACCGCCGGCGAGCCGGATTTCATGAACCGCGCCGGGCACCAACGCCTCGGCGCGCTGCACGTCCATCACGTCGACGTCGTACTGCTTCACGTGCTGTTCGAGCGCGGTCGCAAACTTCGGCCCTTCGGTGGCCTGCACCGACACGAAGTTCTCGATGGCCATCGTATCGAGCACCTGCCCGCCGAAACGCTCGGCCACGACGCCCGTCGCAATCCCCTTGCGTGCGGCGTAGATCGCAGCCGCCGCGCCGGCCGGCCCGCCGCCGACCACCAGCACATCGAACACTGGTTTATCAGCCAGCGCCTTCGCTGCCCGCGCCGCCGCCCCGGTATCGAGCTTCGCCAGAATTTCCTTGACGCTGCTGCGCCCCTGGCCGAACGACTGCCCATTCAGGAACATCGTCGGCACGGCCATCACCTGGCGCGACTCGACTTCCGCCTGGAACAACGCGCCGTCGATCGCCACGTGGCGGATGCGCGGATTGATCAACGCCATCACGTTCAACGCCTGCACGACATCCGGGCAGTTCTGGCAGGACAGCGAGAAATACGTCTCGAACGCGTAATCCCCATCGAGCGCGCGAATTTGTTCGATCACGTCGGCATCGAGCTTCACCGGATGCCCGCCCACCTGCAGCAGCGCAAGCACCAGCGACGTGAACTCATGCCCCATCGGAATGCCGGCGAAACGAATCCCGGCAGGTTTCCCGGGTTCGCCGATCGAGAACGACGGCTTGCGCTCCGCATCGTCGCGACGCTCGACCAACGCGACGCGCGTCGACAACCCCGCGATCTCCTCGAGCAAGGCCCGCAGTTCCTGCGATTTCGCGCTGTCGTCGAGCGACGCGACGAGTTCGATCGGGCGGCTGATTTTCTCGAGGTACGACTTCAACTGCGTCTTGAGGTTGGCGTCCAGCATGGCGATTGGGATTCCGTGTCGAAAGAGTGAGCCGCGAGCGGCGTCTGCGCATCGCGCGACG
>NZ_JAAGNW010000176.1:12077-13823 GCF_010645215.1 Burkholderia multivorans
ACGAAAGGGCGTGCGGGGCAAGCCCCGCCGGGAGGGAAGCGCACCGGCGCGCGGCCGTTGCGCGGCGGCCCGTTCGGGCCGCGCGGGTCAGATCTTGCCGATCAGGTCGAGCGACGGGGTCAGCGTGTCGGCGCCCGGGGTCCACTTCGCGGGGCAGACTTCGCCCGGGTGCGCGGCGATGTATTGCGCGGCCTGGACCTTGCGCAGCAGTTCGCCGGCGTCACGGCCGATGCCGTTGTCGTGGATCTCGCACAGCTTGATCTCGCCTTCCGGGTTGATCACGAAGGTGCCGCGCAGGGCCATGCCTTCTTCTTCGATCAGGACGTCGAAGTTGCGCGAGATCGTCAGCGTCGGGTCGCCGATCATCGGATACTGGATCTTCGAGATCGTGTCCGACGTGTCGTGCCATGCCTTGTGCGTGAAATGCGTGTCGGTCGACACCGCGTAGACCTCGACGCCCAGCTTCTGGAAATCGGCGTAGCGGTCGGCCAGATCGCCGAGTTCGGTCGGGCACACGAACGTGAAGTCGGCCGGGTAGAACACGACGACCGACCACTTGCCCTTCAGCGTTGCTTCGCTGACCGACACGAAGTCGCCGTGGTGGTACGCGGTTGCCTTGAACGGTTTGATCTGGGTGTTGATGATCGGCATCTGCACTTCCTCTGTTTCGGTGTGTGGTAAGGAAGTGCCAGTATGGCGAGACGATGCGCGGCTGTGAAATTGCTTGTCTTAATGGTGCACATCGTGAATTTCTATGTGGGCCGGACAACCCGTCACGACAGGCTTTCCGGCCCATCGGCGTCAAGCGCGCGCGCCGCGGCGGGTGCGACATCCCGCCGCGGCGCGAGGCTGCATCAGTTCACGCCCACGGCGCTCCAGGCGCGGGCGACTGCCGCGCTTTCGGCCGAACTCGCGCCATACAGGTCGTTCGCCGCCGAGATCGACGCGCGCCGCGCATTCGGATAGCTGGAGTTCGCGTTCAGATACACGGTCAGCGCGCGATACCAGATCTTGCCGGCCTTCTCGCGACCGACGCCGCTGAAGCTGGTGTCGCCGTTGCAGACCAGCTGGCTCTTCGACAGGCCGGTGTCGGTCGACGGTACGGTCGGGCCTTCCGACAGCAGGTAGAAGAAGCGGTTGCCGACCCCCGACGAGTAGTGCGGATCGTGACGCGGGTTCGACCACGAGAAGCCGCCCGACGGATAGCAGCTGAACGAGCGGCCGTCGAGATCCTGCTTGTACATCTTGCGCAGGCCGCCGCTCACCACGCTCGCGCCGATCACGTAGTTGCCCGGATCCTTCGGGTTGTTCGCGTAGAACTTGACGAGCGTACCGAAGATGTCGGAGGTCGATTCGTTGAGGCCGCCCGCGTCGCCCGAGTAGTTGAGGTTCGCGCTCGCCTCGGTCACGCCGTGGCTCATCTCGTGCCCGGCCACGTCGATCGACACGACGGGCCGCGGCAGGCTGGTGCCCGGTTGGCCGTCGCCGTACACCATCACGTGCGAGGGCATCCACGCCGCGTTCGCGCCGGTCGTGCCCGCGCCGGTGTCGAACACCACGTGCGCGTAGCTCTTCACGCCTTGCCCGTTGTTGAACACGCCGTTGCGGTTGTGGACGGTCTTGTAGTAATCCCAGGTCATCGCGAGGCCGTAATCGATGTCCGCGGCGACGGTCTGGCGATCGCTGGTCGTGTTGTTGCCCCACACATTGGTGCTGCTCGTGAAGATCGACAGGTTGCTGCCGCCC
>NZ_JAAGNW010000177.1:0-2448 GCF_010645215.1 Burkholderia multivorans
CCGTCGAGGCTCGATGCATTGCGCACGCTGATGAAACGCGATTTTCGGGTCGAGTGGGAGCCGGTGGCGCAGGATGCGCTGCGCGCGCGGCTGAAAACCGCGCGCTATCACGGGGGGCTTTTCGAGCCCAATGCGTTTCATTTCCATCCGCTGAAATACGTGCTCGGCGTAGCGAACGCTGCGGCGCAGGGCGGCGCGCGCCTCTACGAGCAATCGCCCGCCCGTGCGATCGAGCGCGACGGCGCGGGTTTCGTCGTGCGCACGCCGAACGGCGCGGTGCGCGCGAAGGACGTGGTGTTCGCGTGCGGCGGCTATGCACGCGGTGTGTCGCCGCGCATCGAACGCGCCGTCTTGCCGATCGCAACCTATGTGATCGCGACCGAGCCGCTCGGCGCGCGCCTGGCGGATGCGATCGACGCGCCCTATGCGGTCTACGACACGCGTTTCGCGTTCGACTATTACCGTCCGCTCAAGGACACGCGGATCCTGTGGGGCGGGCGGATCTCGGTGCTCGACCGCGGCCCGGAGGCCATCGCGAAGCTGCTCAAGCGCGATCTCGCGCGCGTGTATCCGCAACTCGCGGACGTGAAAGTCGAGTACGCGTGGGGCGGACTGATGAGCTATGCGCGGCACAAGATGCCGCAGATCGGCCGCGCGGCGGACGGCGTCTGGCACGCGATCGCCTTCGGCGGGCACGGCATGGCGCCCACCACGGTCGCCGGCGAAGCGCTCGCCGATGCCTTGACGCAGCGCCGGCCGGTGCCGGACGGCTTCGCCGCGTTCGGCCTGACCCGCACCTTCGGCCTTGCCGGGCTCGCGGCCGCGCAACTCACGTACACCGCGTTCCAGGCCCGCGACGCGCTGGCGGCATACCGGCGCTGAGCGGCTATTGCGCCACGCCGGCGTAGGCGGCGGCCTGTTCCAGCAGCCAGCCGCGAAATGCTTCGAGGGGTTTGCCGTGGCTGAATTCCGTCGGATAGACGAGATAGTAGGCGGCATCCGAATTGGCATGCTGGGCCACGGGTGATTCGAACGGAATCACGAGGCCCAGATGCTTGAGCTGCCCTTCGACGAGAAACCGCGGCACGAGCGCGCTGCCCAGCCCGGCCGCCGCGCCGGCGGTGAGCATCGTATGCAGCTCGTAGCGGATGCCTTGCATCGTTGCGTTGTCCTCGACCCCCAGCGACGCGAACCATTGCGACCATCCGTGAGGCCGCGTGGTCGAGTGGAGCAGCGGATACGCGAGCAGCTCGTGCGCTTTCCGGATCGGCTTCTTCAAGAGCGCCGGCGAGCAGACCGGCACCACCTCTTCGCCGAACAGGTAATCGGACGTCGTGCCGGGCCAGGTGGGCTTCCCGTAATGGATGGCGGCTTCGAAATGCGATTCGCCGAACGAAAATGCGTCCGTTCGCACGCCCATGTTGATCCGCACCTCGGGATGGCGCTCGGTGAAATCCTTCATGCGCGGAATCAGCCACTCGGAGGCGAAGGTCGGCAGGACCGCCAGCTCGAGATAGCCGCCGCCGCTGCCGTGCACGACGATCGAGAGGGTGTCCCGGTCGAGATGTTCCAGCGAGCGGCGCACCTGCATGCCGTACAGCTTGCCGGCGCGGGTCAGCACCACGCGCTGCTTGGCGCGCACGAACAGGCGCACGCCGAGCCCCGATTCGAGCGTGGCGATCTGCCGCGAGACGGCGCTCTCCGTGAGAAAAAGCTCCTTTGCCGCCTGGGTGAAGCTTTCATGCCGCGCGGCCGCTTCGAACGCGATCAGCGCACTCATGTTCGGGATTCTGAATTTACGCACGATAGTTCCTAAAACTCATCGACTGTCGATTTTATGTCACTTTACGACAGGCCTGGCGTTTTGAATAATCCTCGGAAATGAGGCATGGGATGGGACGCGTTGCGAGCCCGATTGGCGGCGATCTGAGAGGCGGTGATGAGAAATTCGAATGTTGAAAATCTATTGCATGGCGTGCTCGGCGCGGAGAAAGCCGGGCGTCTTTTTGCCGCGCTGAATATTCCCGCGCTGTTGCAGGAATGGGAGGAGGGCGTGGTCACGCGCGCCGAACTGGCCCAGGCGATGAACATGGCGCTCTTCGAGGATCTGCTCGATCGTTCGCCCAACGGCCGACGCTACACCGACGACGCCATCGCGCAGGGCGGTTCCGTGTATTTCGATCACGGCGCGCTGCGCACGGTGCGCTGGGCGCAGTGCGGCGCGTTGCCGCCCGGCGAGGCCGCGTTCACGCGCATCCTGCTGCCGCTCGGCTTCAAGCTCAACGGCCGCTATCCGCTGGACAAGCTCGGCATGACGGGGCGGGCCTATGTGCACGAGGATGCGCCGGACGAGATCGCGCAGTTCTTCGTCAGCGAGCTGCATCCGGAGCGCTTCTCGGCGGCGTTTCAGCAGGCCGTGTCCAACGTGCTGGGCGCATCGCGCGATCC
>NZ_JAAGNW010000177.1:2458-6652 GCF_010645215.1 Burkholderia multivorans
TGTTTGCCGCTCGATGCGGCGCGCGCGTTGTTGCCGGTGATCGTCGGCGCATTTGCGTGTCAGCACGATGCGCCGAGCGTCGGCGACTATGAAGCGCTGCTGAGCGAGTCGGCCGAGATGGCCTGGATTGCGACGGAGGGCAATGCGTTCAACCATGCGACCGACCGCGTGGCCGACGTGTTCAAGCTCGCCGACGACGAGAAGGCGAAGGGCCGCCCGATGAAGCCCGAGGTCGAGCGCTCGCGCTCGGGCCGCGTGTTCCAGACCGCCTATCGCGCGGACCTCGTGCTGCGCGCGCTGCGCCAGAGCGACGGCGCGACGGTGATGCGGGAGGTGCCGGGCTCGTTCTACGAGTTCATCACGCGCAAGCGCATGTTCAATCAGGCGACGCGTCAGTGGGAAACCGATCTGCGCTTCGACGCCGGCAATGCCACCGGTATCTTCAAGATGACGGCCAATACGGCCAGCGGGGCGTGAGTTGAAAGCCGCCGCCCCGTTCCAGGCCAGCGAGCGCCTGCTCCAGGACCTGCAGGCCGATCTGCGTCGCACGCTGCGCGGCGTCGTGCGCTTCGATGCCGGTTCGAAGGCGCTCTATGCGTCGGATGCGTCGAACTACCGGCAGATCCCGCTCGGGGTCGTCGTGCCGGCCGACGTGGAAGACCTCGTCGCCGCGGTGGACGTGTGCCGGCGCCACGACGTACCGTTGCTGACGCGCGGCGGCGGCACCTCGCAAAACGGCCAGTGCGTGAACGTGGCGGTGGTGGCGGACACGAGCAAGTACGTCAATCGCGTCGTTTCGCTGGATCCCGTCGGCAAGACGGCGCGCGTGGAACCCGGCGTGATTTGCGATGCGCTTCGCGACGCCGCCGAACGGCACGGCCTGACCTTCGCGCCCGATCCGGCGACGCATAGCCGCTGCACGCTCGGCGGCATGATCGCGAACAATTCCTGCGGCGCGCATTCGGTCATGGCCGGCAAGACGGCGGAGAACGTCGAGGCGCTGGAGATCCTGACCTACGACGGCGCGCGTTTCTGGGTCGGTCCGACGAGCGAAGGCGAACTGGACGCGATGATCGCCGAGGGCGGCCGTCGCGGCGACATCTATCGGCGTCTGCGCGAACTGCGCGACCGTTACGCCGATCACATCCGCGGCGCGTTTCCGCGCATCAAGCGCCGCGTATCGGGTTTCAATCTGGACCAGCTGCTGCCGGAGAACGGCTTCAACCTCGCGCGTGCGCTCGTCGGCACCGAGGGCACCTGCGCGATCACGCTGCAGGCGAAGGTGCGGCTCGTGCATAGCCCGGCGCATCGGGTCTTGCTGCTGCTCGGCTTCAAGGACATCTACCTTGCCGCGGATGCGGTGCCGCATTTCAACCGATTCGATCCGATCGCGATCGAGGGCCTGGATCGCGGCATCGTGCGCGGTTTGCAGGCGCGCGGCCTCAAGCACGAGGAAATCGCCTTGCTGCCGCGCGGCGATGCGTGGGTCGTGCTCGAGTTCGGCGCGGATGCGGCGGAGGCCGCGACGCTTCAGGCGCAAGCGGCGGAGCGCTATTTTCTGGCAGGAGAGGCCGGCGAGGACGTGACGGGCTTCGTCGTCGAGGACAAAGCGCAGCAGCAGAAGATCTGGTCGATCCGCGAGACGGGCGCCTCGGCGGTCGCGCTCTCGATCGACCCCGGCACGCCCGACCCGATGGTGGGCTGGGAAGACGCCGCCGTCGATCCGGAGCGGCTCGGCGATTATCTCCGGGCCTTTCAGGCGCTGGTGGAGCGTTACGGCTACGAAACCTGCCTGTACGGCCATTTCGGGGATGGGTGCGTGCATGCGCGGATCACGTTCGCGATGCGGCGCAACTCGTCGTGGATTTCGGCGGTTCGCTGTCCGGCGAACATGGCGACGGGCAGGCCAAGGCGGAGTTCCTGCCGATCATGTACGGCCCCGAGATCATGCAGGCGATGGAGGCGTTCAAGGCGATCTGGGATCCGGCGAACCGGCTGAATCCCGGCAAGGTGGTCAACGCCTACCGTGTCGACGAGAACCTGCGCATGGGGCAGTCCTACAAGCCCGTGACGCTGACGACGAAGCTGCGCTTCGAGAGCCCCGAGGGCGACGGCATGCAGCGCGCGCTCGAACGCTGCATCGGCATGGGGAAGTGCCGGTCGCTCGACGGCGGCACGATGTGCCCGAGCTTCCGCGCAACGCGGGAAGAGCGTTTCTCGACGCGGGGCCGCGCGCATCTGTTCTGGGAAATGCTGCAGGGCGAGGTGATCACCGACGGCTGGAACAGCGGGGAAGTCAAGGAGGCGCTCGATGCGTGCCTGGCCTGCAAGGGCTGCAAGTCCGACTGCCCCACGCATACCGACATGGCGTCGTACAAGGCGGAGTTTCTCTCGCATTACTACGAGAACCATCGTCGGCCGCGGCAGGCGATGTTCATGGGAAGAATCGGGCAGTGGGCGCCGTGGGCGAGCCGCTTTCCCCTGCTCGCGAACTTCGCGATGACGGCGCGGCCGCTGGCGAGCCTCGGCAAATGGGTGGCGGGCGTGGCTGCGGAGCGCAGTCTGCCCGCGTTCGCGCCGAAGTCGTTCAGGGCGTCGCGCGCGGGCAAGCGCGCAGGGCGCGAGGCGGGCCCGCATGGGGCGCGCCGGAAGGTGATTCTCTGGGTCGATACCTTCAACGACCATTTCTCGCCGCAGGTCGCGGCCGCCGCGATGGCGGTGCTGGAGCGCCTCGGCTGTGAGGTGGTGGTGCCTCGCCGGCGGCTCTGCTGCGGGCGCCCGCTCTACGACTATGGTTTGCTGGACGAGGCGCGGGCGCTGTTGTCCGGGATCGTCGATACGCTCGCGGACGACATCCTCGCCGGCGTGCCCGTGGTCGGGCTGGAGCCGGGTTGCCTGTCGGTGTTCAAGGACGAACTGCTGAAGCAGCTTCCGGACCACGACATCGCGCGGCGACTCTCACGGCAAAGCGTGCTCTTTTCCGACTTCGTCGCGCAGGTCCCGTTCGATTGGCCGGCGCTCGACGAGACTGTTCTGGTGCATGGGCATTGTCACCAGAAGTCGCTGTTCGGCATGCAGGGCGAAACCGCGTTGCTGGACAAGCTGGGGGTGCGCTGGACGCTGCTCGACACCGGTTGCTGCGGCATGTCGGGGTCGTTCGGTTTCAATGCGGACCACTATGCGCTGTCGATGAAGATCGGCGAGGACGCACTTTTGCCGCTCGTGCGGCAAGCGCCGCGCGAGACGCTGGTGGTGACGAGCGGGTTCAGCTGCCGCGAGCAGATCGCTCAGGGGGCGGGGCGGCATACGCTGCATATCGCGGAGCTTGCGCTGCGCGCGCTTGCGCAGGGGCCGGCGGGGCAATCCGAACGGAGGTCGGATTGCGTGGAGGCGACGACGGCGTAATCGCCATCGCTCATTTCGGGCCGCAATGCGCGGGGCTGCTTCGTAGGGAAGGTGTAGGCGACGCCGTCGACCTCAGCGCACGGTTGGCGTGGGGTAGCGGTCGTTGACAGCGGATGTGTCGATGCCCTGCCAGTTGAAGTGATAGATGCCCAAGCCAATGCAAATCACGCAAAGCGCTACGATCAGGCCGATGACGATTTTGGTCGGGCGATCCATTGATCGAACTCCATAGTCGGCGGATAACGGTGGGCGTCCCATTGTCGCCAAGGTCGGAACGCCAGTCCAGTGGACGATCTCGGCCAAAACGATCCGGCTGAATCGTTACAATGGCCCGGATGAGCGCCTCCTCCGACAGCATCGAATGCAACAGCTACTGACCTCCTATTTCTGGAGCGGCGACGCCATCCGCAGTCGACGTTTGAGCGACATCGTCTTGTCCGGCACGGTCGATGTTCCGGTGCCTACTGCGCGCGTGCTTGCGGATTGGAATAGAGAGACATCGTCGCGGCTCGTGCTGGAGCCGGGGGATGTCGAGGTCATGCCTTTGGCGCGGACGCAGGCGCGCTGGCCGGACTACAAGCGTTGCGTGCAGGCGATGAACGACTGGACCTGCACGCTTGGGCTGCCCGGCGTACTCGCCGCCGGTGAGGTCGCCTTGATGGCCTGTCGCGGCGCGAGATACCACCATGATGGCGGGCAATATGGCGGTGCGGCCTTCTGCAATCTCTTCCTGAGCGAAGACGCGGGGCTGGACGTGCATTTTCCCTCCACGGGCCATCGCATTCCCTT
>NZ_JAAGNW010000177.1:6662-7832 GCF_010645215.1 Burkholderia multivorans
ATCGAGCCAGGATTGCGTGCAGATATTTCTGACCTGGGAGCTTCCCATCGAGGACGCCCGGGTTGGGCAAGTACTCGACGTGGTCTACGACGTAGCTCCTTCGATCCCGCCGCAAGTGGACGACGAGCAAGTCTGGCTGAACGACGGGCCCGCCGCCGTGTGCCCGGAGACGGGGCGCTGGTACCGGGTTGAATGAGTGTGGGGAGGTGCTCGAATTGTCCCCAGGGCACTTCCACAGCCAATCGCCCGCTGTCGCCCACCTGGCGGCGCTGGGAGCCGCATCGCGCAATGCGATCGGCCGCGCATGGCTTTGCAAAAAACTGCGCATATCCTGATTAATTTTGCGCAGCTTTTGACCCAGCTTTGCTCACATTGCGAAGTGGCAAGTGAATACGGAAGGCCCACGCCCTTATTCCTCGGGCATTCAAGCGACGTGCGTCATGCACCAGGCCAGCATCAGCGCC
The DNA here is from genome assembly GCF_010645215.1 of Burkholderia multivorans. Taxonomy (GTDB): domain Bacteria; phylum Pseudomonadota; class Gammaproteobacteria; order Burkholderiales; family Burkholderiaceae; genus Burkholderia; species Burkholderia multivorans_A. The sequence continues at coordinate 7,127 of NZ_JAAGNW010000177.1, forward strand.
ATGCCGAAAAAAAACGGATGGCCGAGCACGGGCGCTAAGCCTTACTGCATCGTCGTTTGCGGCCCGGCCGCCCCGACCCGTCTGTACGCCAATCCGTATATAGCTCGCATTGACGTCGAGCAAACGCACCATCCTCTCAAGTTCAACCTGCAGCTTTTGATCGACCAGCAGCGATATGTTTTCTTTTGATGCTTTCACAGCATTACCCCGGAAAGGTCAATTATTGAGTCTATTGTTACAGTCTCAGCTATATTTAGCCTGCGACAGATAAACTGTAGCGCAATCCATTCCCGGGCGTATATCAGCCTACCCGTCGCATTAGCTCATTCAGCTTGTCCTGGTCGACGGCGCCTTCGCTAAGAAAATACCGATAAAACAACGTGATAAAGGCGGCCTTTCTATCAGCCGACAGTTGCAGGTGGTTTCGCGCCGTGAACCGTTCTACGCCTTCGATGATGCTCGACAGCAAGTCCGCGTCGTCCATCCCATCTGTCTTTTGCTGCTCCCGCATGTTGCTCAAGCCTCTATCGACGTCGTCGGCCCGTTGCTCGGTGGTGGTGGATAGGTATCGCTGCGGAACAGCGTAGACCCGCCGCGCCCCTCCTTGGCCAGTCGTTGTTTCGAAGTACCAGCCCTCCTTCTCCGCGCGCGCGCGGATGTTGTCGCGGGACGTCGGCAGACCTGGCAGCTTCATCGCTGCGATCTC
>NZ_JAAGNW010000177.1:7842-13802 GCF_010645215.1 Burkholderia multivorans
CGTCGCGATCGATGCACTTACCCACCTATCACCGATGAGCACTCACCCCTTATAAATCAAAGGGTTGAACAAAGCCTTGTACATTCGACGCGCTCAGTCTAACTGCATTGCTTGACACTCCACTTCAGTGCAGTTAGGCTTCGTTAAAACTGACCTTCGGGATTAGCACCCGAACAAAAAACCGGCTGTCACCGGTTCGCCATAAGGAGTCGAAATGCCCAAAAACGGCTGGCACAAAGAGGACATCAAGGCTGCGATCCGCAAGCGCGGCACCACCATGAACGCGCTTGCTCGGGATCTGGACCTTCCCACATCGACTGTCCGTAACGCCCTTGTCCGCCCCGTCTATTCAGGGGAGATGGCCATCTCAAGATTTCTGGGTGTTGCCGCCCATGAACTTTGGCCCGATCGCTGGGCTCCTGATGGGCGTCGCATTCGACCCCGCTATGCACACAAGCATATCAGCGAATCATCAGACGAAATCGCTAACGGCGCGGCATAGCTCTACTGCTCGCATTTTAGCGCAATGCAAATACTCCACTTCGCTCAAGAGGTCGACATGCCCCGTCGCAGCCGCACCGAAAAAACTGTCGCTCCGACAAGTCAGCTTGCCCTGAACTTCGATGTCTTCGCCGTCGAAACGCCAATGGGTGCTGTTGCAGTCAAGGGAGAAAACATCCTGGACGCTGGAATTCGCCAGTCGCTGGTCGGCGCACTGGATGCCGCCTTCGCGAAGGGAATTTCGCGCGAACGGGTTGCTGAGCGGATGACCGAAATCCTGTGTCGCAGCGTATCGAAGGCGAGCATCGATTTGTGGGTTGCTCCGAGCCAAGCGGACCGGCGTATCCCTACCGACGCGTTTCTCGCGCTGATTGAAGCATGCGGGGAATACGGACCGCTTGACTGGATAGCCACGCGCTTCGACAGAAAGGTTCTCACCTCCAACGAAGCTCTTTGCGCAGAACTCGGTGCGATGACCGTCATCGACAGGCACATCAAGGCAAAGCAGCGGGCGATCGAAGGAAAGATGGACGAGCAACTGTTTGGGCAGCTTCTTGGCCGCATCAAGAAGAACGGGGGCGTCTGATTGCTATGGCTCAGATCACGACGAAACCGTTCTACAGTGCGGCCGAAATCGCGAAGATGCGATTGCCGGGTCTGCCCACAAATCGCGATAACGTCCGCCTCACGGCCGAACGCGAATGTTGGCCGTTCGTCGAAAAGAGCGGCCGTGGAGGCACGCGCCGAGAGTACTCGCCTCCGGAACATGTTGTTGCCTTGATTCATCGCGCCGTTACCCAGTCGATGATGGAAAACATCGGCGGCGAGGTGGCAGTACAACCTGCCACACAGTTCCGCCAAGCGAATCTGATCGAGACGGATGCGCAACGACTGCGTGCAGATGCGCGCCAAGGCATTTTGACCTGGCTCGAACGGATCATGGCGCAATGCCATGTTTCTCGCGAAGCGGCCATGACAACCCTGCTCACCCAGGCGAAGGCGGGGCGGCTAGATGATCACCTAGTCATGATGCTGCGCGCTGCGCGCGACGAGCGAGGCCGGAAGGGAGACGGATTCCCAAGCATTCGCACGCTGAAACGATACCTCGGCCAAGCAAGAGCTGGCACGCTCGTTCCCAAAGTACCGCAGACAGACTTTGCGATTCCCCCATGGGCGAAGGCGTTCCTCGGCTTCTATCAGCAGCCTCAGAAGCCGTCCGTCGAACTGGCATACAGGCAGTTCGATGCGGCCTATCACATGCGTGAACAGAGTTGGCACTTCCCCACGATTCACCAAGTCCGCCGGTTCCTCAGCAAGCTTGGCAAGGTCGCGGCCGAATCCGGTCGGCTAGGTGCGCGCGAACTGAAGACGATCCGGCCATTCATCCGAAGGACATTCGACCAGTTGCTGCCGAATGATGTCTGGAGCGCAGACGGCCATACGTTTGACGCCGAGGTACAGCATCCGCTACACGGTCGGCCGTTCAGGCCGGAGATTACGACGATCGTCGACATCGCAACCCGTCGCGCGGTCGGCTTCTCGATTGGCCTGGCCGAATCAGCGATAGCGGTGCTAGACGCGTTGCGCCACGCCTCCACGCGGAACGGTGTCCTCGCCATCTTCTACGTCGACCGGGGGTCGGGCTACGCCAACGCACTACTGCAGGCGGAGGGCACTGGCCTGACAGGCCAACTCGGCTTTGAAGTGTCGCACTCACTCCCATACAACTCCCAAGCGCGCGGCGTGATCGAGCGCCTGCACCAAACGCTGTGGGTGACTGGGGCAAAAACGCTCGCCAGTTACATGGGCGCGCCGATGGACCGAGAAGCCAAGCTGGCACATTTCAAGGTCACGCGCGGCGCAATCAGGAATGGTGGCGCAATCCCGCTGATGGGTTGGGATGCATTCATGTCGTTCTGTAACGAACAGATTACGGCATACAACGCCCGCCCGCATCGTTCGCTACCAATGACTAATGACCCCGTCAACGGTCGTCGTCGCCACATGTCGCCAGACGAAGCGCACGCTGCATTCCTGGCACGAGGCTGGCAGCCTGTCACGCTCGCGACCGACGAAGCGGAACGTGTGTTCCGCCCTCGCATCGAGCGCACTGTGCAGCGCGGCGAGGTGCGCTTATTGAACAACCACTACTTCAGTGGCCTGCTCGAAGAGTTCCACGGCGAGACGGTCCATGTCGCCTATGACATCCACGATGCGCAGTTCGTGTGGATCTACGAGGGCGAAACAGGACGCTTCATTTGCAAGGCTGAGGCAGGCGCGAACGCAGCTCACTACATGCCGATGTCATACGTCGAGCAGGCCCGCGAGAAGCGCGCCGATGCTCGGACAAAGCGCTTGCAGGTAAAGCTTGATGAAGTCGAAGCCGAGCGCATCGGACAGCCAGCTCTCACGCTCAATACGCCCGAGGTCATCACGATCCAGGGATTCGGTGAAATCACGCGTGAAGCACTGAACCACCGATTCCCGGACATCGAACCGATGGTCGAGGTTATCGCGACGCCGGTCAGCTCCCTCGGATCCCCCTCTATCGCAGCAGAAGTCTTTGAACTGCCGGAAACGGTCGAACGACGGTTTGCGCGGTGGCAAGCCCTTCATCAACACATTGAAACCGGAGGTGTACCCGATCGAGAAGAACTGAAATGGTACGGCACGTACCCGTTGACCAAAGAGTTCGCGGCGCAAAAGCGCCGCGCGGACCAGGCTGAGGAGTGGCAGCTCGTCAGCCAGCAGTAGAACTTACAGGACAAATCATGACACAACCCGAAATGATGGGCAAACCGACCATTGCCGGTATCGCCCAGATTACGAACCTCAATCTGTGCGACGGCGCGATCGAGCGCGCCGTCTCGCGCAGCGCGAATCTGCCCGGCCTCGTGTGCTTCTACGGCCCATCCGGCTACGGCAAGAGCATGGCCGCGAACTACGTTGCCAACGCTCGCCGCGCGCGCTACGTACAGGCGAAGTCGGTCTGGACGAAAAAGCATTTCCTGAAGGCAATCCTGTTCGAGATGGGGATCAAGCCGGGCGGCACGATCCCCGAGATGGCCGACCAGGTCGCTGAGGAACTGGCCGCGTCCGGCCGTCCGCTGATCATCGGCGAGATGGACCACCTGGTCGACCGTAACGCGGTCGAGCTGGTCCGTGATCTGTACGAGTCGAGCCAGGCACCGATCCTGATGATCGGCGAAGAAGCGCTTCCGATCAAACTCAAGAAGTGGGAGCGTATGCACGGCCGCGTGCTGGCTTGGGTTCCGGCCCAACCCGTCACGATCGACGACGCCCGCCAGCTCGCGACGCTGTACTGCAGGCACATCAAGGTCGCGGACGATCTGCTCACGCGCCTTGTAGAACTGGCGCACGGGTCCGTGCGTCGCGTCTGCGTGAACCTCGAACGCATTCAGGAAGAAGCCTTGACGGCCGGCAAGGATGCGATCGATCTCGCGCAATGGGGCAAGCGCGAGCTGTACACCGGCGAAGCGCCGAAGCGTCGCGTGTGAGGTTGAACATGGCAAGAAAACCTGCTCACCTCGAAATGGCTGGTGGCCGTGGTCCGCGTCAGCGAGTCTGGGAATTCATCCGGAAGCATTCGCGAGACTTCACCGTTCCTGCGATTGAGAAAGCCACCGTGATCGATGTTCTGACGATCCGATCGTATGTGCAATCGTTGGAACGCGGCGGATTCATCAAGCAGACGAATGAATGCGCACGCGTCGTCGACCGCAAGCACTACTGCCTCTTGCGCGACGTTGGAATCGAAGCGCCGCGTGTGGATCGCAAGGGGAACATGGTTCGTCCAACCGCAACAGAAAACATGTGGCGAACGATGCGAATCATCGGCGACTTCACGCCCGCCGAACTGGCGGTTCGAGCCTCCACCGCCGAGACCCGCGTTGCTGATGAAACTGCGAAGACTTACGTGGGGCTGCTCGCATCGGCAGGCTATCTCACGCTCGTCGAACAGGGGCACCCATATATCCGTGGCGTCGGCGCGAAGCAAAACCGGTATCGGCTGATGGCTTCGAAGTACACCGGACCACGCCCACCGATGATCCAGCGCACCAAGTGCGTCTACGACCCGAACCTCGGGAAGATCGTATGGCAAGAGGAGCCGGACCATGACGCATGCTGATCCGGACTGGCTTTCCATGCTTCGCGAAGCCGTCACCGCGACGTCGCAAACCGATACGGCGAAGCTACTCGATGTATCGCGAACGACTGTTTCGCTGGTCCTGTCGGGCAAATATCCCGGCAAAACCGATCTTGTCGCCGCCCGCGTCCTGAAGACGTTCGGACAGGTGCAGTGCACGCATACCGGGCAGCAGATTTCGCTGACGGTATGCGTGTCCTTCGCCAATCGCCGCGCCCCGATCAATAACCCGATGGAACTGAGCCACTGGCGCACGTGCCGCAACTGCCCGCTGCGCCCCGTCAAAGGAGAGTCGAAATGAATTCGCAATCAGTGGTCACCGCGCATCCGTGCAGCGGAACCAACATCAACCAGATCATGCAGCTTGCCGCGCTGCGCATCGCGTCGACGATCGAAACGCTCAGCGAGCGCGGCTTTGTCGTGATCGGCATTGAATTCTCGAATGGTTCGAAGCCGACCATTCAAATTCAAACCTGCGCCGAATGCGCTCGGATGATCGAGGCCGGCGAAGCGACCTACTATCGAACGGGTGGAAGCGGAAACGACCGCTATCGCACGGGGCAATTCAAGGTCAGTGAGATCCGAGTCCTGTGGACCGAGCAGGGACACTGACATGCGCTTCCACGTCATCGCCCAAACACCGTGGGAAGACCGATTTCGTCGCATCGAAGTCGACGGCGAGCGCATCGCCTTCCCGCAATTCAAGACCGAACTGTTTGCCGTTCACCCGAATCCATTTGCAGGTCCACGTAGCGAACTGGCTTACGTGGTGTCGCATGTCGGTACGGGTATGCGCGTCGCCGGGGGAAAAACGCAACTCAATGCGATCTCGAATGCTCGGCAGCTCATTAACAACAAGCCAACAGAAGATTTCTGGCGAGCAATCGCCGCTGCTCGTCAGTTCATCAAAGCGGCCCAGACCCTTGCTTAAAGGAATAGACATGGCATCCGTAAAGCAGATCCTGCAAACCATTATCGATCATCCGGGTTGGTCCGGCGCGCAACTTGCTGACGAACTCGAAATCGACGCGAAGGACATCCAACCGCGCATCGATTCGTATATCCGTCAGGGAAAAGTGATCCGAGATAAAAAAGTGATTGATGGCTCGTCACCAATCAATCTCTATTACCCGAGCGACGATCTTGTGCGTGAGTTCGACGGCACTAAACAAGTAGTGACAAAAGCATCGAAAAACACACTTGAATTTGCGTCGGAAGATGGTGGAGCGCATGGTGGGTTCGTCTGTGGCTTCTCCAGCGCTGGACACCTGACGATAACCAAGGGACGGAA
>NZ_JAAGNW010000178.1:0-874 GCF_010645215.1 Burkholderia multivorans
GCCCGCCATGGTCGGGCAGGCGTTCGGTGTCGCGTTGTTCGGGCTCGCGTGGCTGTCGCTGCATGCGGCGGTCAACGGCGACCTCACGGCAGGCGTCGCGCGCGCGGTCGGTCACGTGAACTGGCTCACGGGCGTCGTGATGCTGGTCTGGCTGATCGGCTTGCGTACGCCGTCGCTGTCGGCGTTCGGCCAGATGGCGTCGGTGAGCGCGGCGGCCGTGCTGCTGGTGGTCGGGCTGGGCGGTGTGCGCCTGGCCGCGGCCGTGCGGCGCCGCGAGCGGGCCGCCGGCCCGGCCGCGAAGGGCGCCGATGCCGCGCGGCCTGCCGCGGAGCCGGAAGCGCCGCGCCTGATCACCGCGCCCGAGCGTGCCGAGCCTGCCGCAGTTCCCGTGGCGGCAGCCGCCGGGTCCGGGCCGGCTTCGGCAGAGGGCGGCGAGCCGCGCGGCGATGCGCCGCGGCCGCCGGTCCAGCCCTAGTTGCGCGGGCCGTCCCGTTTCGTTTTTGATGCAGCGCCGGGTGCGCTGTTTTTCTTACCTGTTTGTTTTTCATCCCGTCCGCAGCCATGCACGACAAAATCCTGATTCTCGACTTCGGTTCGCAAGTCACCCAACTGATCGCGCGGCGTGTCCGCGAGGCCCACGTCTACTGCGAAATTCATCCGAACGACGTGACCGACGAATTCGTGCGCGAGTTCGCGCCGAAGGCCGTGATCCTGTCCGGCAGCCATGCGAGCACCTATGAGGACCACCAGCTGCGCGCGCCGCAGGCGGTGTGGGACCTCGGCGTGCCGGTGCTCGGCATTTGCTACGGGATGCAGACGATGGCCGTGCAGCTCGGCGGCAAGGTCGAGTGGAGCGACCATCGCGAGTTCGGTT
>NZ_JAAGNW010000178.1:884-3630 GCF_010645215.1 Burkholderia multivorans
CGAGGATTTCACCACGCCCGAAGGCCACGGCATGCTCAAGGTGTGGATGAGCCACGGCGACAAGGTCGGCGAACTGCCGCCGGGCTTCAAGCTGATGGCGTCGACGCCGAGCTGCCCGATCGCCGGGATGGCCGATGAGGCGCGCGGTTATTACGCGGTGCAGTTCCATCCGGAAGTCACGCACACGGTCAAGGGCCGCGCGATGCTGGAGCGTTTCGTGCTCGATATCGCGGGTGTGAAGCCGGACTGGATCATGGGCGATCACATCGAGGAAGCGGTCGCGAAGATTCGCGAGCAGGTGGGCGACGAGGAAGTGATTCTCGGCCTGTCGGGCGGAGTGGATTCGAGCGTCGCGGCTGCGCTGATTCATCGTGCGATCGGTGATCAACTGACCTGCGTGTTCGTGGATCACGGGCTGCTGCGGTTGAATGAAGGGCAGATGGTGCTCGATATGTTCGCGGGGCGTCTGCATGCGAAGGTCGTGCATGTGGATGCGTCGGAGCAGTTCCTCGGGCATCTGGCCGGCGTGACCGATCCCGAGGCGAAGCGCAAGATCATCGGGCGCGAGTTCGTCGAGGTGTTCCAGGCGGAAGCGAAGAAGCTGAGCAACGCGAAGTGGCTCGCGCAGGGCACGATCTATCCGGATGTCATCGAATCGGGCGGCGCGAAGACCAAGAAGGCGACGACGATCAAGAGCCACCACAATGTCGGCGGCTTGCCGGAGACGCTCGGGCTGAAGCTGCTGGAGCCGCTGCGCGATCTGTTCAAGGATGAAGTGCGTGAGCTGGGCGTCGCGCTCGGGCTGCCGGAAGAGATGGTGTATCGCCATCCGTTCCCGGGGCCGGGTCTCGGTGTGCGGATTCTGGGTGAAGTGAAGCACGAGTACGCGGAGCTGCTGCGTCGCGCGGATGCGATCTTCATCGAGGAACTGCGCAATACGATCGCAACCGAGCAGGATGCGGCGGCCGGGCTGTGCGAGGCAGGGCAGGTCGGGAAGAGCTGGTATGCGCTGACGAGCCAGGCCTTTGCCGTGTTCCTGCCGGTGAAGTCGGTGGGGGTGATGGGGGATGGGCGCACGTATGACTACGTGGCCGCGCTGCGTGCGGTGCAGACCACCGACTTCATGACCGCGCATTGGGCGCATCTGCCGTACTCGCTGCTGGGCCGGGCGTCGAACCGGATCATCAATGAAGTGCGCGGGATCAATCGGGTGGTTTATGACGTGTCGGGGAAGCCGCCGGCGACGATCGAGTGGGAGTGAAAATACGTCCTTCGAGGACTATCGCCAGCTATCGAAAAACAGTCGTAACGTGTTGATTTTCAAGTAAATACGTCACGGCATCTATCGATGGCTATCGCCGGCCAGCAAAATAAGTTGGCGGTAGAGCTGACGGTAAAAATCGAGGCCGGATTAAGACATTCTCGTTCACTATTCAGACTTTTACCGTCTTTGACGGTAAAAGTCTTCTCGGGAAAGCTTGTTTTACGCGGCTTTCCGGGCATCAACAGGTCTCCTGATCCCTGACGGTAAAACCTGACGGTAAAGCCGTCAAAATACCGGAGGAAACCTCGATGCTCACTGACGCTGCACTACGCAATCTCAAGCCTAAGTCCAAGATTTATAAGGCTTCTGACCGGGACGGGATGTACGTGACGGTATCGCCCAGCGGTACCGTCACCTTCCGCTACGACTACCGTCTCAATGGTCGCCGCGAAACGCTGACTCTTGGGCGCTATGGCCCTGACGGTATTTCGCTGGCGATGGCGCGCGAACTGCTGCTGGACGCGCGGAAATCCGTTCTCAAGGGCATCTCGCCGTCGCTCGAAAAGCAACGCGAGAAACGCCGCGTGACCGACATCAAGACTTTCGGCATGGCGATGGACGCCTATTTGGCCAATACACGATGGGCCGACAGCACCCGCGCCGCGCGCCAGCACATCATTGACCGGGATATCCTGCCGGCTTTCCGGAATCGCCTGCTAATCGAAATCCAGCCTGAAGACCTGCGGAATTTGTGCAACAAGGTAAAGGAACGCGGGGCACCCGCCACGGCGGTGCAGATTCGGGACATCGTGAAGCAGGTCTATGTCCACGCCATCGCTCATGGTGAAAAGGTGAACAACCCCGCTGATAGCGTGGGGCCGTCCACGATTGCTACCTTCGTACCTAAGGATCGCGCTTTGTCGCCGCTCGAAATCCGGCTGATGGTGCAGCAGATGGAATCGGTGGCGACCTATCCGACCATCAAGCTGGCACTGCGCCTGATCCTGCTGACGCTGGTGCGTAAGAGTGAGCTGATCCAGGCCACCTGGGACGAGGTCGATTTCGAGAACAAGACCTGGACGATTCCGAAACAGCGGATGAAAGGGCGCAATCCGCATGTGGTCTATCTGTCGCGCCAGGCGCTCGACATCTTCGTCACGCTGCACGCCTGCGCAGCCGGCTCGAAATTCGTTTTTCCCTCCCGTTACGATCCACGGCGCTGCATGTCCAATGCGACGTTGAATCGGGTCACGCAGCTCGTCACGGAGGCGGCAAAGACCAAGGGGCTGCCGTTGCAACCGTTCACCGTCCATGACCTGCGCCGTACCGGCTCGACGTTGTTGAACGAGATCGGCTTCAACCGGGATTGGATCGAGAAGTGCCTGGCGCACGAGGAGGGGCGTTCCTCGCGCTCGGTCTATAACAAGGCCGAGTACAGCGAGCAACGGCGCCACATGCTGCAAGAGTGGGCCAATCTGGTCG
>NZ_JAAGNW010000178.1:3640-10396 GCF_010645215.1 Burkholderia multivorans
GGTCGATGCCTGGGGCGGCGGCCAGGTCTATGTGCCGAAGCTGATACCGGAAAACGTGGCTGTGCCGGCGTTGAGCGCAATGGCTTGAGCGGGCGGCCTTGTCTCGATGGCGGAAGTTGACAAAAAGTCAACTTCCGCCTATCCTGTCATGCATGAGCATGGGACGACATGCACGTCATATCAAGAAAGCCGTTCAGCGACGCAGCAAAGGCTTATCCGAACGATGCCGAAGCGATCGACCGCACCTACCGGGTGCTGCTGTCCGGTGATTTCGACACACCACAGGCACTGCGGCAGGTTTTTCCGTCGCTGGACAACTTCAAGTACAAGAGCAAATGGTGGGTACTGGACATCGGCGGGAACAATCTTCGGTTGATCGCCTTTATCGAGTTCGGCGACGACCGGATGTACGTCAAGCACATCGCAACGCATGCCGAATACGACAAGCTTTGCAAACGTTACCGGAAAGAGGGTGACTGAGATGGGATTTTCCGCCATCAAGGAACGAGCCCATGCCTTGTTCGACGAGGCGGCTTTCATTGGCCATATCGCCCATGAGGACGACTACACCCAGGCGCTGGCGTTGATGGATGAACTGATCGAGGACTACGAGGCTAACCGCCCGCTGATCGAGATCTTGGCACGTTCCATCGAGACTTGGGAAAACGAGTCCGAGGAGTTTGCGGCGTTCAACGCACGCATGGCGAAGCTGGGTGGTGTCGACGTGCTCCGGTTGCTGATGGAGCAGCATGGGTTAGGCGTGGCCGACCTACCGGAGATTGGGAGCAAGTCTCTTGTGTCGAAGATTCTCAATGGCCGAGGTCGCAACCTAACTCGCGACCACATCGCGGCATTGAGCAGGCGATTCTCAGTCAGTCCGGCTGTTTTCTTCGGTTGAGTTGATTTCTGCGTCGGTATATGAGGGCGGCGCCTCGAACGGAGGGCTTCCTCCGTAGAGAGGCTGGCGGTGCCTGCGGCCGAGAAAAATAAGCCTTTTTCCACTCTTCTGGGAAGAGGAAGGCTGTTGTAGAAGAAGAAAGGATTTTTTATGGTGTGTGGACGTGATGCTATGGTCGGGGGCGTGTCGCAGCAACCGGGCGGTTGCCAGTCAGGTTCGGTAGCGACATGGGGCATTGATGTATGAGCGAGTTGACGTTGGACCGGGAAGGCGCCCACGATGTTGCTGCACTTCAGCCGCAGCTTCTACCAGGTGTTGGCGATGCCACTAAAGATTTGGGGACTGTCTGGATTGTAGAAGAAGCGGCCGGACATCTGCGTACTCAGGGTAAGAAGGGGCCGCTTCCGCAATTACATCTTTATAGGCTAAGAGGTGATGTTCTGACAGCGGTTGACCATACCGACTTAACGCCGGAGGTTAAGCGACCTGATGCAGTGATGTCCATGCTTCATAAAGCTAGGGCTACCGACGGGATTGTTGTTTGCAGCTACCGGACCGCTACGGCTTCTCGACTGGCCGAACTGTTGGAGGCGGATGGTCGGTTGAATTATGTCTTGGAAGTTGACCCCGCTCGTAGTTTGCGATTCGATCGAGCCCGCAAGGGAGTGCGGGCTGTAGCTCCAAAGGTGAGAGCTGAGGATGCAAGCTGGACGCCGGTAAAGCTGCGTCAGCCTGCGGGACCCTGCGACTGCTTTGCTGCTAACTTGGGCTCGGTAGCCATAGGTAGCCTTGGTGGCTTGGCCTGCTTTGCGTTGTCCTTTGGTCGCATCAGTGGCTATCAACGTGGCGTCCTTGTTGGCATTACGTCGCTAACACTTGATGAAAAGCTTAGAAAGCTGGTGCAGTTACTGGCATGGACCAGATGGATACGCGTGGCAGTCCGGCGCGCTGTCCGCAACACCAACGAGAATGCTCGTTGGGAGCGTGAGCAGATAAGCCAGAGCGCTACGACCGCGGTGACTGCGATCAAAGTTCGAGCGAATAGGCGCATTGCCTCTGGGCTCGATCTTCGTGCAGCTCAACAGCGGTCGTTGCTGCAAAAGTCGAATCTCCAATTGAAGGGGCAACTTACCAAGGGCAAGAAAACCCTCAACATTGTTGAGCTTTTTGCCGGTGCAGGCGGAATGGGCCTGGGTTTTTTAAACGCCCGATCTGCTGACGGCCGAGGCTACCGCATCGCTGGGTCAGCGGAAATCCATCCTATCTACACGCAGACGCTCAAGCAAAACCATAGCTATATGGAAAGCGCGGGATTGATTCCTCGCGGGTCAACACCGGTGGAATGCATTCCGACGGATTTATGCTCTCCTTCAGCAAGGTCTTACCTAGCTGAGATTGCAGGCGGGCGGGGCACTGTGGACATTGTGATTGGTGGCCCTCCATGTCAGGGCTTTTCAAGTGCAAATCGCAACAGTTGGTCTAGCTCGAATCCCAACAACCGGCTTGTCGATGCATTCATGGACAGCGTCTCCCTTCTTCGTCCGAGGGTGCTGCTGATGGAGAACGTGCAGGGCATCTTGTGGACGCCCCGGGATGGAAGCGGTTCTGGTCCGAGCGTCGCCTCTCACGTCTTGAATCGACTGAGCGGCATGGGATATCAAGTATTCCCCAAATTACTCGATGCCGTATGGTATGGCGCTCCTCAGAACCGCAACCGATTCTTCTTGTTGGGTTTGCATCAAGACTTGGGATATCGGGAAGACGACTTCGGAGAGTGGGGACCATTTCCCCAGCCCACTCACGGGCCGGGAGCTGGTAAGCAGTTTGTTACCGTGCGCGATGCGATCCGGGATCTTCCGCGGCGTGTCAATGGTGACGACGCGGTCGAATGTACTTACGACATTGAACCGGCTCGCTTAGAGCAGAACGCGTTTCTGAGGGAGATGCGCTCAGGCGCGCCTGCAGATGTCATTTGGGACCACGTCACGTCGAGGCATGCAGACTATGTCATTGAACGTTACAAGTTGATTCCGCAAGGCCAGAACTGGGAGGCGGTTCGCCACCTCATGACCAACTATGCGGACGTGGATAGAACGCACAGCAACATTTATCGGCGATTGGCATGGGACGAGCCGGCCATCACGATGGGACACTACCGCAAAAGCATGATTATTCATCCGTCGCAGAGTCGCGGGCTCTCTCTAAGAGAAGCTTCGCGGCTTCAAACATTTCCTGACTGGTTTCGCTTTGCCGGCTCGGTAGATGGTGCACCGGAGGGAGGTTTGATACACAAGCAGCAGCAGTTGGCAAACGCGGTGTGTCCCAGCGTGACCAAAGCCGTTGCGGAGTTCATCTTGGAATTGTGACGACTGTCGGTGCCTACTGAGAGGCTTAGAAAATGTGAGGCTTTCGTAGCCTCGGGCGTTCGTTCTCTGGCTACTTGTGGGCAATACTAAATTACTTCCATGCCATAGAATATGGTAGACAACCTCACGCCGCAGCAACGCAGTCTGACGATGTCTCGCATCCGATCCCGGGACACGAAGGTTGAGATGTTGGTGCGTCGCGCTCTGCATCGCAAGGGTTATCGCTACCGCGTAAATGCTGGGTGGTTACCCGGAAAGCCAGACATCGTGTTCACCAAGCTTCGTCTTGTTGTGTTCATCGACGGCGATTTCTGGCACGGCTGGCGGTTTGAGGTTTGGTCGGACAAACTTGCTCCGTATTGGCGAGACAAGATAGCTGGCAATCTTGCCCGCGATCAACGCCATAGGGTCGCGTTGACGCGGGATGGATGGAGGGTCTTGCGCATATGGGAGCACGAAGTCGAGAGCGATTTGGGCCACTGCATTGCGAGGATCGAGCAGCGAGTTGCTCGCCTCGGGTTTGTTGCCGCCCTTCGGGTTCAGCATGGTCGCGCTTTACGCCACCGAGCGGAAAAATAACTACTATCTTGTCCAGGATGCTACATTGGAATTAGAGGGATTTTCCACGCTCATACGTCGTGGTGTAGCGAGCGGGTTTTCTGAAACCGTAATGGATAACTGCACATAAATGCTAACGGTAGGAAGTTTATTTGCTGGGATCGGGGGGTTCTGCAATGCGTTCTCCTCAGAAGGGTTTAAGGTTATGTGGGCGAACGAACTCGATTCGTTTGCCGCGACGACCTATCGGGCGAACTACGCCGATGTAAAGCTGTATGAGAAGTCAATTGAAGAGCTCTCGGTGATCCATGACGCGCTGCAGCCAGTTGACGTCGTTACCGCAGGATTTCCTTGTCAGCCCTTCTCGGTCGCGGGCTCGCAGAAAGGCTTTGCGGATCCCCGAGGCAAGGTATTCTTTGAGATCGTTCGACTACTTAAGGAATTTGGCCCGCGGAGGCCAAAAGTCGTTGTTCTCGAGAATGTTCCAGGCTTGCTGTCGCATGCTAAAGGTGCCACATTTTCCAAAATGGTTAATTCTCTTCAGTCAGCTGGCTACTGGTTTATGCCACCGAACTGCTATGAGATATTGAACACGATGAAATTGACAGGGATACCTCAAAGCCGGGACAGGCTTTTTATGGTCGCATTGTCTTGGGACTACTTTGATGAGTTCGCGTTTAAATTTCCAAAACATCAGTGTGCTGAAACTCGCGCGGTGCGGGAGTTCCTCGACCTTGATAGGCGGGCGGATGACTCGCTTTATTTTGATCCCGAGTCGAGATGGGGAAAGCTCTTTGAAGAGTCCATGCGTGAGGGAAATCCTGACGGGGTTTACCAGCTACGGCGCTACTACGTTCGGGAAAACAAAAGCGATGCCGTTTTCACGCTGACTGCCAACATGGGGGAGGGTGGACACAATGTGCCGACAATCAAGGACGAATGGGGCATCAGAAAACTATCTCCAGAAGAGTGTGCGCGTCTACAGGGATTCGAGAAGGAGGACTTCCGGTTTCCCGAGGATATGTCGAGGACGCAGCGCTATCGCCAAGTGGGAAATGCCGTGACCGTACCGTTGGTTCGGCTACTTGCCCGTGAATGCAGAAGAATCTTGAACTGAGGAGAGGGCGATGCTCGGATGGAGCTTTCCGCCGAATGCGGACGGTGAGGATGACGATCTCAATAATCCCGGAATTGAAAGTTTTAAGAATACGCCACTGACGTCGCTGGCGCGCGAGATTTGCCAAAACAGCCTTGACGCCCGCCATCCGCAAGCGATGGCTCCCGTCGAGGTTCATTTTGCTATCGTAGACTTGCTGGCTACGCAGTTCCCAGACGTAGCTGACTTCCGCGATATTCTGGCACGGTGTAAGGCGGTAAAGCCTGATAGTACGAAATTCCAGCATTTTTTCACAAAGGCAGAGGAGGTTGTGAATCAAGAGGCAATCCCGTGTCTTTTGATTTCCGATTTCCACACCACCGGTTTGACGGGGGCTGACGGTGCCAAGGGCACAGACTGGTACAAGCTGACTCGAACCGTGGGAAGTTCTGATAAAAGCGGTGGTCTCGGGTCGTTTGGTATAGGAAAGTTCGCGCCCTATGCAAATTCGGATCTGCGCACAGTCTTCTACTGCACGCTCAACAGCGAGGGTCAGCACGCATTCCAGGGGGTGTCGCGATTGGTTTCGCATACCTCCGCTGAGAATACTGAAACTCGCGGTACTGGATATTTTGGTGTAAAGGAGAAGAATCGCCCAATTTTGAATCGATCGCAGATCCCGCCATTTATGGTGCGTAAAGACATCGGAACTAATATTCTGATTGCCGGATTTAAGCGGTCTGACCAATGGGAGCGAGAGATTATCAGGGCTGTGATTGACAGCTTTTTCTATGCTGTTTGGGATGGGAAATTGGTTGTGCGTGCCGGAGGAACGACCGTCAACAGCGGATCACTCCTGAGCATCGCTGATGAATTCAATAATGATCCGGCTCGGCCGAGTTTGACCTCCGCGTATTTGGAAGCCCTAACGTCTTCAGATGCCCGCGAATTTATAGAAAAGGATTTTGAGGGGCATGGGCAGATTAGCTTGAAAATTATTCCTGGAAAAAGCTACCCCAAGCGGGTCGCCATGGTTCGCGGTAGCGGAATGAAAATTTTTGATAAAGGCCATTTCCTCACTCCGCTTCGATTTGCTGGCGTATTTAATGCGGTTGGGCCAAAGGTCGACGCTTTTCTGAAGTCACTTGAGCCACCGCAACACGACTCCTTCGAGCCCGAGCGGGCTGACGTCCCTGCAGAGGCAAAAGCCCGACTTAAACGTCTTTATGACTGGATTCGGGCGCAGGTACGGTCAGTTGCTGAGGCCGATGTCGAGGAAGAGATTGAAATTGAAGGGGTGAGCAAGTATCTGCCGGATGACGTGGATGATGCGCCAAAAAAGAAGCAAGCTGAGCCTACAGACGACGAGCAGGATGAAGCCGCAGAAGAAATCCGATTTGTTGTGAAGCCACGTGAGGCCTTTAAAGAGCGAACGACTGAGTTGGTGGAGCCCGCTGAAGCTGATGGCGATGATGCTGTGGGCGAGGATGAGCATCGTAGCGGCCCCCAAAGCGATACAGGCGACGAGTCCGACGTGTCAACGGGCGACGACGCAGCCTCTGGCGGTGAAGGAGGCGAAGGCGCGACGGCAGGGAAGGGTGGATCAAGCGCCCCTGTGTACGTACCGGTACAGCTTAAATCACAGCGAGTATTTAGTTCCGACGCTTCGACCGGTAGCTATGTGATTACATTCGAGCCGGAAATCGGCGGCAACGGAACGCTCTTTCTCAACGCTGTCGGCGAAGTAGGTCAAGAAAAGGTTCTGATATCGCAGGCGCGTTTGGTGGATACCAATGTGCCGATTCCCGTTATAGGGGCGGGACAAATCGGGCCCTTTG
>NZ_JAAGNW010000178.1:10406-13779 GCF_010645215.1 Burkholderia multivorans
GAAGTCAAACTAATCGATGCAGCACGGTGTGCTTTGGGAGTGGCAGTTCATGCAAATTAAACCTCGCCTCTATCCCCATCCGGTGCTGGCATGGTTCTCCGACGACTACCGCGCTGCCATGTTCCAGCCGGCGTTCGAGGTCTCTGGCAATAAGGGCTTTTACAAAATTCAGATGACCTGCAAAACGTCGAGCCGGTCGCTCAACAGACTCGTTGCCGACAAACAAGCTGCCTATGCTCTGCATGTCGAGTGTCCTGCCACGAGATATCGAGCATTGTTTAGCTCTACTGATCAGACCTTTGAAATCGACATTCCGGTGGCCGAGATCGATGGGAAAGTTGAAGTGTGCCGGCTGATTGTTGCCAGCCGGGAGATAAAAAACTATGCGAGCGACGAGTTCCATCCGGACTTTACTGGTAGAAGCTTCAATTTGATGCGTGGAGATGTCTTGGCAGTCGCGGAGGATATTACCTTTTATGCTGACAAGAAATCTGACGAGTTGGCTAAGCTACCTTCAATCTTCTCTATACGAAGGGCGAATGAGGTGGACGCCCCGCCGTTGAACGTGGATCTTATGGGGGATCGTATCGTTGTGTATCTCTCGCCGTCGACGCATGAAAAGTTCACTTCGCTAAACAGCGACGAGTTGCTTCGAAGTACACTTTCCGCGTCGGTGCTGGTCCCGGCGCTGGTGCTTGCACTGGAAAAGATGATGCGCCCCGAGGATCGAGAAACGTTGGTTGACCTAAGGTGGTATCGCACCGTCGCCAAGAAACTCAGAGATATTGGTATCAATGCAGACAGTCTTGCGGAGGTGGACGAAAGTAGTCTAGTGCTCAGCAACAAGCTGATCGGTGACCCACTGTCAGGGGCATTTGACGACTTGACCCAAGTATTGCAGCGTGCGGAGGATTGAAATGCAAAAGCTTCTTGTATTCCGAGAAAACGCGCTTGGGCAACTCACTAGCGATATTCGTCTGAATTTGGCGAGGTATAAGAGCGAGAAATCATGGATCGATGACGTTTTTCCTGGGCGTATTTGGTCCGCCCCGTCAAAGATTATTGCGTTGCCGGAGGATTTGCTTTTACTTCCTGACGCGGCTGGCGATCATGATTTGGAGAACGTCCAGCGCCTGTATGAGGCATTGCATGGCCTAACGCTAGTACAAGCAAGCGATCCAAGGTTGTGGACTTACCTTGCGCACGTTACTTTCTGGAGCTACATGCGTAAAAGGTGGCCGATAGAAAAGAGAGCCAAAGGAGAGGACCTTGAGCCGGGATATGGCACCGTGCTTGACCGATATTTTTTGGTGGGCGATCGATCACGTGGCGTTACACGGAATGGAATCGCACGGCTTTGGTGGGCCGGATATACATGCTACGTTGAAGGTCAATCTCCCGGGCAGGGTCTTGAGCTTGCAAAGCCGCTTTTCTCAAAGCAAGATGTGTACGCCTCCTTTATGGAACGAGCGTTCTCAAAGAACAAGGCGCTCATGCACGCTGTGTTGCGTCCTTTACTAAAACGGTACATGGACGGTAAGCCGTTCGATGTGCGCGATGATGTTCGCGCGCTTGCAAAGCATTTGGTCTTGGTTGGGGGCGTAACCATTCTTGACGCGATCGATTCTGCGCAGATTGAGTCTATCGTTGAGACGTACATCAAACAGCGTGAAGCGTTGGTTGCATGAAACGCTTGTTGTTGCGGAATCGAAACGCGGCGCTCCGACTATAACTCGGTGTGTCTACGTAGTCACTCGGGGCAACTGGCACCGGGTCAATTCCTGCAACTGCATGGAGTTCCCACGCGAAGATGGAGAGCCTGAACGGGTA
Organism: Burkholderia multivorans; assembly: GCF_010645215.1. Lineage (GTDB taxonomy): Bacteria > Pseudomonadota > Gammaproteobacteria > Burkholderiales > Burkholderiaceae > Burkholderia > Burkholderia multivorans_A. Next base: position 12,237 of record NZ_JAAGNW010000178.1, read on the forward strand.
GCGGTTGCCCTTGAATTCAAGCCAGCCGATAAAGTCTTACGAGTTATGACTAGCCATCAAGACCGTTAATGGCGTGAGGAGCTACCGCTGCAACCGTTCACAGTTCATGATTTGCGCCGCACCGGCTTGACGCTGTTGAACGAGATCGGTCTTAACCGCGACTGGATCGAGAAGTGTCTGGCGCACGAGGAGGGGGCATTCCTTGCGCTCGGTCTATAAAGGCCGAGCCGTGCTGCAACGTTGGCGAGGCTGATCGAAGTCGCGCCCGATCTGGTCGGGTAATACCCCCCGTCCAGTAAGCGAGATCAGAAGTAGAAATTTCCAGTAAAGGGAGTTCTACGCAATGAAGAAGTCGAAGTTTACGGATAGCCAGATCATGGATGCGCTCAGACACGTCGAAGCTGGCGTGGCGGTGCGGAGATTTGCCGGGACCTGGGCGTCAGCACGGCGACGTTCTACAACTGGCGCAGCAAGTACGGTGGGACGGACGTGGCGCGGGTGGCCTTGCAGGTCAACGTGGCGAAGGAAGGCCGACGCTTGCCACGCTCGGCGTCCGAGGAACTGGAAGCCTTGGTCGGATAACGCTGCCCTGCTTCATGCTTCACTCGAACTCGCCCGAACTGGACGGGTTTTTCGTAGGTGGACATTCGGTTTCGAGACGCTCCCGCAAGCGGTTTGCTTGCGTTGTTCGACCCACGCTTCTACTTCGGCCAAGTCCCACACGACGCAGCGCGGTGTCAGGTTGAAGCGGCGAGGGAATTCGCCGCGGCGCTCCATTTGGTAAATCGTCGTTTCGGCCAAGGGAACGATTTGCCGTAGTTCCTGGCGGCGGATAGTGCGACGAAAGGGAAGGGGGCTACCCTTCGGAAACTGCGCTAGCGCATCGTAGGCTCCCGTTCCGGGGAAGGGGAGCGCATTGGATGTTTGCGGATGCTGTTCCACGTCAGACTCCATGAGTACGCGGCATGGAGACATGATGCAGTTCGGTACCTATCGGGACAACTTGCTATGGCGTAGTGTGGCGAATTCGGTGCGATCATGGCGTCGCAAAGCCCGGCCGAGCACGATGCCCGGTGCGCCAATGGCGTGGTCCACGAGATCGGAAAGCTCGACCGGCGAAAGCCTATCGACTGGCAGCGCCTGATGCCATTTTCGTACCGCAGATTGCGGGGCACGATCATCACCGATCGCGTTGCGCCATCCCAACGCTGATTGCTTCGCAACACCTGCCATGCGTTCTATCGACGCTAGGACGTGGGCAATCGATCTGTGACGTCGGCGCGCTTTCACAGTGTCCCGTTCGACAATCCCTCTCGGCAGCTCAGCGAGAATTTGCCGGCGAACTTCCTTGCGGACAGCGCCGAGCGGCGCCCGCCTTTACGAGCGGGTCGGTGTGACGGATCAGCCATGGCGAGGGATGGAACGCCGCCATCACGGGGCCGGGGGCCGCCGCTGACTTAAAGTGACGCCGCCTGTAGGCTTTTTCGTATCCCCCGTGTTTCCTGGGAAGGCAGCGGGCCTCGACCCCGAAGCTCACAAACGC
>NZ_JAAGNW010000179.1:0-7145 GCF_010645215.1 Burkholderia multivorans
TTTCGACGTCTACGCACCCGCTTCGAGCGACGTGCTGACATTCACGAAGCATTTCTCAAACTCGGGTGCTCGCTTGTCTGTTGGAACATCTTCAGGCGGATCAAGCAGTCTTTTTGAACTAGCCTCTTAGCCTTTGCGCGCCCGATCAGGTGGGCGAGATCTGGGTGGCCGGCGCGGCGGTCGCGCAGGGCTACTGGCAGCGGCCGCAGGAGACGGCCGAGACGTTCGGCGCGCGGCTCGCCGACAGCGGCGACGGGCCGTTCCTGCGCACCGGCGATCTCGGCTTCGTCGCAGGCGGCGACCTGTTCGTCACGGGCCGCCTCAAGGACGTGATCATCATCCACGGCCGCAACCACTATCCGCAGGATCTCGAACGCACCGCGCAGGCGAGCCACGCGGCGCTGCGCAGCGACCACGGCGCGGCGTTCTCGATCGACGCGGCGGACGGCGAGCAGCTCGTGATCGTCCAGGAAGTGCGCCGCAGCCATCTGCGCGACCTCGACGCCGCGCAGGCGAGCGACAGCATCCGCCGCGCGATCGCGGAGCTGCACGACGTGGGCAACGCGCGCATCGTGCTGATCGCGCCGGGCACGATCACCAAGACGACGAGCGGAAAAATTCAGCGGGCGGCGTGTCGCGCCGCCTATCTTGCCGGCACGCTGGCGCTGGTTCATGCGAGCGGCCGTCCTTACCAAGCCCCGGTCGACGGGGCGCATCTCGAGTGATGGGGAGACTTCACATGTTGTCAGCCGAGCAGCTTGAGCACTTCAACACCAAGGGTTGGGTGAAGGTCGATCTGTTTTCGCCCGCCGAGGTCGCGGTGATCCAGGAGTGTCTGGAGACCAATGGCCGCCTGATCGAAGAGGCGGACGGGCAGCAGGTGATGACCTTCTTCAACAACGTGCTCGGACTTGAGACGCCGCGCGACCTGCATCTGTATCACGAGCCGCTGAAGGCGATGTTCCGCAAGCCGGAACTGATCGACAAGCTGAACCAGATGGTCGGTCCCGACCTGCTGCTGTGGTACACCAACGTGTTCTGCAAGATGCCGGGCCAGGGCGTGATCAAGTGGCACCAGGCGATCGAGCACTACTCGTCGAGCGACATCGATTTCTCGAAGAAGACCCTCGTCTATCCGGACGACGAGGAGCGTCACGTGAACCTCACCGTGTGGGTCGCGATCGACAACGTCGACAAGGAAAACGGCTGCATGCGTTTCGCGAACGGCTCGCAGTCGACCGCGTTCGACATCATCCCGAGCGCCGCGCCGGCGGCCGAAGGCATTTTCGCGGGGATCAGCGCGCACAAGACGATCTGGCAGCGCAACCAGCAGTATTCGTTCGCCTATGCGTTCAACGAGAACGACTGGGAAGTCGAGGACGTGCCGGTGCGCGCGGGCCAGGCGATCATCTTCACCGAGCGCACCATGCACTGCTCGTATCCGAATCATTCGACGCGGCGCCGGCTCGGCATCATCGGCCGCTACGTCGGCCCGGACGTGCTGGTCTACCCGGGGCGGCAGACTCAGGAATGGATCGATGAGAACGGCCACGACGTGCGCCGCCACTACAACGTGCTGGTGTCGGGCGAGGATCGCTTCAAGCGCAACGTGGTGCGCGACAACCACGATCTCGACGCCGACGAGGTGGCATTCCACGATCTGTACAACGCGTTCCGGCTCGGCCGCATCACGCTGCCGGAAAACGAGATCGGGCTGGAACTGAGCGCGCTGGAGCAGCAGATCCTGTACGGCGACAACATGGAGCCGCAGCCGAACCCCGTGCTGCATCCGCGCCGCTTCGTGCAGTGGCAGGCCTGGCAGCAGCTGCGCGGCACCGAGCGCGGCGCGGCGATGCGGCGTTTCCATGCGCTGGCGTCGCAGCTGCCCGCGCGCGGCGCAGGCGGCGCGGCGCACGTCGTGCAGGTGCGCGGCGCGGCGCGCGCGGCCGATCGCGAGGCGATCCAGGCCTGGATCGTCGCCTACCTCGCCGAGGCGCTGGGCCGTCCCGCGGAAGAGATCGACATCGAGGTGCCGATCGTCGACTACGGGCTGTCGTCGGTCGAGATCGTGCGGATGACGGGCGACCTCAGCGACTGGCTGTCGCGCGACCTCGCGCCCACGCTCGGCTACGACTATCCGACCGTCGCCGCGCTTGCCGGGCATCTCGCGCCCGCGTCCCATCCGGAACTGACCGCATGACGCGCATGCAGGCGTCGGCGGCGCCGTCGGGGGCCGCCGCGCCGCGCGCGGGCGGCGTAGCGGTCGCGATCGTCGGGATGGGTTGCCGGTTTCCCGGCGCGCTCGACGTCGAGGCGTTCTGGGCGCTGCTGCGCGACGGCGTCGACGCGGTGCGCGAGGTGCCGGCCGAGCGCTGGAGCCTCGCGGACTTCTACGATCCGCGCGAGGACGCCCCGGGCAAGATGGTCACGCGCTGGGGCGGCTTCGTCGACGACGTCGACCAGTTCGACGCGGAGTTCTTCGGCATTTCGCGGCGCGAAGCCGAGCGCATGGATCCGCAGCAGCGGCTCGTGATGGAGACCGCGTGGGCCGCGCTGGAGGATGCCGGCATCTCGCCGCACGGCCTGCGCGGCAGCGACGCGGGCGTGTTCGTCGGGATCGGCAACACCGACTACATGCGCATGCTGTGCCGCGATCCGGACCGCATCGATCGCTACGACGGCACGGGCAGCACGCCCAGTTTCGCCGCGAACCGGCTGTCCTATTTCCTCGACCTGCACGGGCCGAGCCTCGGCATGGAGAGCGCGTGTTCGTCGTCGCTGGTCGCGCTGCATGTCGCGTGCCGCAGCCTGCGCGAGGGCGAGACCTCGCTCGCGATCGCGGGCGGCGTGAATCTCGTGCTCTCGCCGGACATGACGGTCGCGTTCTCGCAGGCGCGCATGATGTCGCCGACGGGCCGCTGCCGCGCGTTCGACGCGGACGCCGACGGCTATGTGCGCGGCGAGGGCTGCGGCGTGGTGATCCTGAAGCGGCTCGACGACGCGCTCGCGGCCGGCGATAGGATCCTCGCGGTGATCCGCGGTTCCGCCGTGAACCAGGACGGCACCAGCAACGGCATCACCGCGCCGAACGGCCAGGCGCAGCAGGCGGTGATCCGCCGCGCGTGCGCGGACGCGGGCATCGCGCCCGCGCGCATCGGCTATGTCGAGGCGCACGGCACCGGCACGAAGGTGGGCGATCCGATCGAGATGCGCGCGCTGCAGACGGTGCTCGGCGAAGGGCGCGCGCCGGATGCGTGGTGCCGGGTCGGTTCGGTGAAGACCAACATCGGGCACCTGGAGGCGGCGGCCGGCAGCGCGGGCCTGATCAAGACCGTGCTGGTGCTGCGGCATCGGCAGATTCCGCCGCATCTGCATCTGCACACGCTCAATCCGTATCTGGCGCTCGACGGCACGCCGTTCGAGATCCCGCGCACGCTGGCGTCCTGGCCCGCCGGCGATGCGCCGCGCGTGGCCGGGATCAGCGGCTTCAGTTTCGGCGGCACCAATTGTCATCTGATCGTCGAGGAAGCGCCGGTCGAGACGCCGCACGCGCAACCGGCGGATGAGGCGCGCGCCTGTTTGCTGCCGTTGTCGGCGCGCAGCCTGCCCGCGCTGCGCGCGCTCGCCGATGCCTACGTGCGCGAGCTGCGTGCGGATCGCACGGGTCAGGCGGATCGCGAACCGCCGCCGCTGGCCGCGCTGGGCCGCACGGCTGCGCTCGGGCGCGCGCATTTTCCGCACCGGCTCGCGGTGACGGCGGACTCGCCCGCGCAACTCGCGACGCGCCTGTCGGGCTGGCTCGACGGCCGCGCGGACTGGGGCGGCGTGCAGCGCACGGCCGCGCGCCACGCGAGCCCGGAACTCGTGTTCATGATGACCGGGCAGGGCGCGGGGCAGGTTGGCGCGGGCCGGGGCCTGTATCGCGAGCAGCCGGCGTTCCGGCGTGCGGTCGAGCGTTGCGATGACGCGCTGCACGCATTGGGTGCGCCGGGCGAGATCGGGCGGCTGCTGCGCGGCGAAGGGCCGCCGCCGCGCGCCGACGATCCCGAGCAGGTGCAGCCTGCCGTATTCGTGCTGGGCTATGCGCTCGCTGAATTGTGGCGCGCGTGGGGCATTCGTCCGCGCGCGGTGCTGGGGCACAGCCTCGGCGAATACGTCGCGGCCTGCGTGGCGGGCGCGGTCGACCTGGAGCCGGCGCTCGCGCTGGTCGCGGCGCGCGGCCGCCTGACGGCGGCGCTGGCCGAGCCGGGGCGCATGGCGGTGCTGTTCGCGTCGGCCGAGACCGTGTCGGACCTGCTGGCGCGCGAGCCGGGGCGCATCGCGCTCGCCGCGTTCAACGGACCGCAGGCGACGGTCGTCTCCGGTGATGCGGCGGCGCTCGACGCGTTGTTGCAGGCGGGCGCGGCGCAACGCATCGAGAGCCGCCGGCTCGATACCACCCATGCATTCCATTCGCCGCTGATGCAGCCGATGGTCGAGGCGTTTCGCGCGGAGGCGGCGCGCGTCGACTGGCGGCCGCCGTCGATTCCGCTCGTGGCTGGACTGACGGGAACCGTCTGGCCGGCGGGGACGGCGCCCGATGCCGATTACTGGTGCCGCCACCTGCTCGAACCGGTGCGCTTCGTCGACAGCCTGCGCGGCGTCACGGCGGGCGGGGCGAAGCTGGTCGTGGAGCTGGGCGCGGGCGCGGCGCTGACGCGCCTCGGCGCGCGCGGCGGGTATGGCGAGGCGGCGCACTTCATCGCGTCGCTGCCGCCGGACAGGGACGAGAGCGGCGCGCTGCTCGATGCGCTCGGCGCCCTGTACGCGCACGGCAAGGACGTGGACTGGCGCGGCGTGTACGGCGGGGAGGGCGCGCATCCGGTGTCGCTGCCGGGCTACCCGTTCCAGCGCCAGCGTTACTGGTACACGGATACGCCGGCGGCGGCCGGCGCGCCGGCGATGGTCGCGGCGAACGAGCCGGCCATCACGGAACGCCCGGCGCAAGTGGATAGCGTACCGGTCGCGCCGGCTCAGGCCGCGCGCGCCGACGAGCATCGCCTGCCCGGGGTCGGCGCCCGCGCGGCCAGCGCCGTGGCGATCGCCTCTCCGGCGTCGCGCGCCGATGCGTCGGTGCATCACGCGCCGCCGGCCGTGTCGCGCGACGCGCGGATCCTCGCGATCCTGATCGCGGAGTTCGGCCGGCTGCTGCACGGCGACCCCGATGCGCTCGACCCGGACGCCTCGTTTCTCGAACTGGGCGCGGATTCGCTGGTGCTGGTCGATGCCGTGCATCGGATCGAACAACGGTTCGGCATCCAGATCAGTGCGCGACAGCTGTTCTCCGACATCCCGACGCCGCGCGCGCTGGCCGCGCATCTCGCCGCGCTCGCGCCGGCCGGTGACGAGGCCGACGACGCCGCGGAAATCGCCGCACGGGAGCGGCCGGCATCCGACGCGCCCGCGACGACCGCGGATCAGGCCGCGCTCATCGATCTGATCCGGCAACAGCAACGCTTGCTCGCGCAACAGCTTGCGCTGCTGCGGGCGGGCCCGGAGGCGACGCCCGTTCCGGCCGTGCGACAGGCGACGCCGTTCGCGCTTGCCGCGGCCGCCGCGATCGCGCCGCCGGCCGCGTCCGTCCCGGCGACGCTGAGCCCCGCGCAGTGCCGCTACCTCGATCAACTGACGGCGCGCTACGTGGCGCGCACGGGCGGCTCGCGCGCGCGCGCGGCGGCAAGCCGGGCGGCGCTCGCCGACAGCCGCGCGAGCGCCGGTTTCCGGCCCTCGATCAAGGAGATGCTGTACCCGATCGTCGGCAGTCACGGCGCGGGCGCCTGTTTCCACGACGTGGACGGCAACGCGTATCTGGATCTCACGATGGGCTTCGGCGTGTCCTTGTTCGGCCATCAGCCCGACTTCATCGGCGCGGCGCTGACCGAGCAATGGCAGCGGGGCTTGCAGGTCGGCCCGCAGTCGCCGCTCGCGGGCGAGGTGGCCGAACTGATCCGCGACCTGACGGGCGTCGAGCGGGTCGCGTTCTGCAACACCGGCACCGAGGCGGTGATGACGGCCGTGCGCCTCGCGCGCGCGGCCACCGGCCGCACCAAGGTCGCGCTGTTCTCGGGCGCGTACCACGGCCACGCGGACGGGCTGCTGGTCGCCGCGCCGGGCCGGCCCGGCAGCGCGGGCGTCACGCCCGGCGCGGTCGCCGACGTGCTGGTGTTCGACTACGGCGAGCCGCACGCACTGGCGCAACTCGAGGCCTGCGCCGGCGAACTCGCGGCGATCCTCGTCGAGCCGGTGCAGAGCCGGCGGCCCGAGCTGCAGCCGCGCGCGTTCCTGAAGCGGCTGCGCGAGATCGCGAGCGCGCACGGCGCGGCGCTCGTGTTCGACGAGGTGCTGACCGGCTTCCGCATCCATCCGGGCGGCGCGCAGGCCTGGTTCGACGTGCGCGCGGATCTCGTCGCGTACGGCAAGATCGTTGGCGGCGGCCTGCCGATCGGCGTGGTCGGCGGCCGTGCGCGCTTCCTCGACGGAATCGACGGCGGCGCATGGGACTACGGCGACGCGAGCAGCCCGCATGCCCAGACGGTGTTCTTCGCGGGCACCTTCAACAAGAACCATCTGACGATGGCGGCCGCGCGCGCGGTGCTGACCCGCCTCAAGACGGCCGGCCCGGCGTTGCAGGAGACGCTCAATGCACGCACGGCATGGCTCGCGGACACGCTCGACACGATGTTCGCGAGCCGCGGCGCGCCGGTGCGGGTCGCGCATTTCGGTTCGCTGTTCCGGTTCCAGGTGAGCGGCAATCTCGATCCGTTCTTCTACGGCCTCGTCGACAAGGGGCTGTATGTGTGGGAGGGGCGCACCTGCTTCCTGTCGACCGCGCATACCGAGGCCGACCTCGCGACGATCGTCGAGCGGGTCACGGCGGTCGTCGACGAACTGGCGCAGGCCGGCTGGTTCGGCGCGCCGGCCGTTGCTTCCGGTGCTGCGGCAGCCGTTGCTGCGGCAGCCGGTGCTGCGGCGGCCGTTGCGCTGCCGTCGTCGGCGGCGCTGGGCCAGGATCTCGCGGGCACGCTCGCGTTGCTGCGCGCGCGCCACGATCTCGGCACCTACGCGCGCGGCATGGCGTGGCTCGAACGGCGCGCGGTGGAGCACAT
>NZ_JAAGNW010000179.1:7155-10658 GCF_010645215.1 Burkholderia multivorans
CGATGCGGCGTTCGTCGCGCTCGGCTATCGCGCGCAGCCGGGTGCGGTGGTGACGGGCGAGGGGCTGGCGGCCGAACTGGGCGTCGTGCCCACGCAGCGCCGCCTGTTCGGCCGGCTGTTGCAGATCCTCGCCGAAGAGGGACGCCTCGAAGCGGACGGCCCCGGACGCTGGCGCGTGTGCGCCGCGCCCGCGCCGGTCGCGGCGGGCGAGCCGGCCGGCGCCGAAGGCGCGGCGGTGGCCCACGAGCGCGGCCTGCTCGAACGCTGCGGCGCAGCGCTGGCCGACGTGCTGCGCGGCGCGCGCCATCCGCTCGAAGTGCTCGCGCCCGGCGGCGATCTCGCGCCGCTGCGCACGCTGTATACCGCATCGCCGATGGCGCGCGCGATGAACACGCTCGCGCGCGACGCGATCGCGGCGGCGGTGTGCGCCGCGCCGGCGGACGCGACCGTGCGCATCCTCGAAGTCGGCGCGGGCACGGGCGGCACCACGGCCTATGTCGTGCCGGCGCTGCCGGCCGGGCGCGTGGAGTACGTGTTCAGCGATCTGTCGCCGCGTTTTCTCGACGACGCGCGCCGTCAGTTCGCCGAGTACCCGTTCATGGCCTACCGGCTGCTCGACATCGAGCAGCCGCCGCAGCCCGACGAACAGGCCGACATCGTGATCGCGGCCAACGTGCTGCACGCGACCGCCGACCTGGGCCGCACCCTCGACCAGCTGCGCGCGCGGCTGCGTCCGGGCGGGCTGCTGTTCGTGCTGGAAGGCAGCGGGCGGGCGCGCTGGCTCGATCTCGTGTTCGGCCTCACCGACGGCTGGTGGCTGTTCGCCGATCACGCGGTGCGCCCCGACTATCCGCTGCTCGACGCCGATGCGTGGCTCGACCGGCTGGCCGCGCACGGTTTCGCGGATGCGGTCGCGCTGCGCTCCGGCGAGCGCGACGGCCCGGGCGCGCAGACCCTGCTGATCGCGGGCGCGGCGCGCCGCTTCGCGTTGAGCCCGATCCAGCACGCGATCTGGGTGGCGTCGCGGGTCGGCCCGCCCGGCGCGTACCACGAATCGCTGACGGTGAAGCTGGGCGGCGCGCCGGACCGCGAGGCGCTGGCTCATGCGGTGCGCCTGCTGCTGCGCCGGCACGACGCGCTGCGCATGCGCGTCGACGCCGACGGCGCGCACCAGCGCATCGGCCCGCCCGGCGACGGACTGGTGCCGGTCGTGCTGGCGGCGGGCGAACCCCGTGCGCAGGCGCGCGCGTGGCTCGACGCGGAACTGGCGCGGCCGTTCGATCTGACGATCGAGCCGCCGGTGCGGTTTCATCTGCTCGATCTCGGCGACGACGCGCATCAGCTCGTGGTGAGCGCGCATCACGTGCTGCTCGACGGCCTCTCGCTCGTGACGCTCGCGCGCGAGCTGGGGCAGGCCTATGCGGCGCTCGCGGCGGGCGGCGCGCCCGCGTGGCCTGCCGCGCCGTCGTTCGCCGCGCATCTCGAACGTACCGGCCCGGCCGCGCAGCCCGCGCGCTGGGCGGCGAGCCGCGACTACTGGCGCACGCGGCTCGCGCCGCCGCTGCCGCGCGTCGCGCTGCCGCTCGACCGGCCGCGCGCGGCGCGTCGCCCGCACCTCGGCGCGCGGCTGCACGGCGCGCTGCCGGCGGGGCTCGGCGATACGCTCACGGCGCTCGCGACGGCGCACGGCTGCACGTTGTTCATGGTGCTGCTGGCGGGCTTTCGCGCGCTGCTGCACGGCCTCGCCGGCCCCGGCGAGGCGCTCGTCGGCATCTCGGCGGCGGGCCAGAGCGCGGACGGCGAGGCGGCGCTGGTCGGCTGTTGCGTCAACGTGCTGCCGCTGCGGCTCGCCGATGCGCCGGAACAGCGCGTCGACGCCTTGCTCGCGGCGGTGCGCGACGCGGTGCTGGACGCCTGCGATCATCAATGGGTGTCGCTCGCGGAGATCGCGGCGGACCTGGACCTGCCGCGCGACGCGGGACGGCCGTTGATCGACGTGCATTTCAACTATGACAAGGTCGAGGGGGGCGTCGGCTACGGGCCGCTCGCGGTGGCGTTCGAGACGAATCACGCGGGCGCCGCGCGTCGCGACCTGACCTGGAATCCGGTCGAGGTCGACGGGCAGCTCGCGCTGATCGTCGACTACGACGCGGACCTGTTCGACGCAGCGACGGTGGAGGGCTGGATGGACGATTACGCATGGCTGCTCGCGCGGATGGCCGCGCAGCCGGACCTGGACCTCGCGGCGCTGGCGGCGGCGCGTGCGGCGCGGCGCGCGGAAGCGCTCGCGCAACGCGACGGCGCGCGCCTGCGTACGGCGCGGCGGCGCGCCGGGGGGCCGGCATGAGCGGGGCGCTGCCGACGGGGCCGATGGGCGGCCCGGGGCTCGCGCGCCGCCAGGCGACGTCGCTCGCGGCCAACCGCTTCGCGACGATCACGCGCCCGGTCGCGCCCGCGCAGCTGCCGCTCGTGGTCGAGGCGCAGCTGGCCGACCTGAGCCTGCCCGCGTGGGCGGCCGATCATCGCGACCTGATCGAGCGTGCGCTCGACGAAGCCGGGGCGATCCTGTTCCGCGGCTTCATCGCGCCGTCGGCCGAGGCGTTCCGTGCGTTCATGGCGGCGGTGTCGAGCGCGCCGATGGCGTATCGCTACGGCTCGACGCCGCGTCGCGAGGTGGAGCCGGGCATCTACACGTCGACCGAGTACCCGGCCGCCGAGACGATCCCGCTGCACAACGAAATGGCCTACGCGCGCGAGTGGCCGGCGCGCATCGCGTTCTGCTGCCGGGTGCCGGCCGCGCGCGGCGGCGAGACGCCGATCTGCGACAGCCGGGCCGTGCTCGCCGCGATTCCCGCGGCGACGCGCGCGCGTTTCGAGGCGCATGGCGTGATGTACGTGCGGCACTACCGGCCCGGCGTCGACCTGCCCTGGCAGCAGGTGTTCGGCACCGAGCGCCGCGACGAGCTGGCCGCCTACTGCCACGCGCAGGGCATCGGGCACGCCTGGCGCGACGACGGCACGCTGGCGACGTGGCAGGTGTGCCAGGCGACGCTCGCCCATCCGCGCACGGGCGCGCGGGTGTGGTTCAACCAGGCGCACCTGTTCCATGTGTCGGCGCTCGCGGCGCCCGTGCGCGACGCGCTGCTGGCCCGCTACGGCGAGCAGGGCCTGCCGCGCAATGCGTGCTACGGCGACGGCGCGCCGCTGACGGCGGACGATCTCGCGGCGATCCGCGCGGCCTATGCGCGCGAACGGGTGATGTTCGCGTGGCGGCGCGGCGACGTGCTGTTGCTGGACAACGTGCTCGCCGCGCATGGGCGGCAGCCGTTCGAGGGGCCGCGCGAGGTGGTGGTCGCGATGGCGGATCCGCGCCCATGACGGCGCGCGGCGCACAAGCGCGGGGGACCTGACGATGTGCGGCTTCGTAGGCTGCCTGGATCTGTACCAGCGGCGACCGGTCGACGAACCGGCGATCCGCTCGATCACGGCCGCGCTCACGCATC
>NZ_JAAGNW010000179.1:10668-13472 GCF_010645215.1 Burkholderia multivorans
GCGGCCCGGATGCGGAGGGCGTGCTGATCGAGGCGGGGTTCGGCGTCGGTTTCCGCCGCCTCGCGATCGTCGACATCGCGGGCGGCGACGAGCCGCTCACGAACGAGGACGGCTCGCTCGTGCTGGTCTGCAACGGCGAGATCTTCAACGATCGCGAGCTGGGGGAGCGCTGGCTCGGCGGCCGTCATCGGCTCAAGACCCGCAGCGATTGCGAGGTGATCCTGCATCTGTACGAGGAGCTGGGCGACCGGCTGCTCGACCACCTGAACGGCCAGTTCGCGTTCGCGCTGTACGACCGCGAGGCGCGCCGCCTGCTGCTCGCGCGCGATCCGGTGGGGATCGCGCCGCTGTTCTACACGGTGGTCGACGGCTACCTGATCTTCGGCTCGGAGATCAAGGCCATCCTCAGGCATCCGAAGGTTCGCGCCGAACTCGATCCGGTCGGCCTGGACCAGGTGCTGTGTTTTCCGGGGCTGGTGAGCCCGCGCACGATGTTCGCCGGCATTCGCGCGCTGCCGCCCGGCTGCGCGCTCGTGTGCGCGGCGGGCGCGCCCGTCGTCAAGCGCTACTGGGATCTCGACTACCCGGTCGGTGCGATCGAGCCGGCGCGCGATGTCGACGCCTATGTCGACGAGCTGGCCGCCTGCTTCGAGGGCGCAGTGCGCCGCCGGCTGCGCGCCGACGTGCCGGTGGGCGTGTACCTGAGCGGCGGGCTCGATTCCTCGCTGGTCGCGGCGATGATGCGGCGGCTGCAGCCCGACGCCGCGCTGCGTTCGTTCGCGGTGGCGTTCGACGATCCGGCGGTCAGCGAGCAGCGCTACCAGCGCCTGATGGCCGACACGCTGCGCACCGAGCATCACGAGATCCGTTTCGACGACGACGAGATCCAGCGCCGCTTCACGCAGATGATCTATCACGCCGAATGTCCGGTGAAGGAGACCTACAACACCTGCGTGCTCGCGCTCGCGGAGACGACGCGTGCGGCGGGCGTCAAGGTGGTGCTCGGCGGCGAGGGCGCGGACGAACTGTTCGCGGGCTATCCGGGCTACCGGTTCGATGCGTTCGCCGCGCTGTCCGAGGGCGGCGCGCGCGCGCCCGACGCCGAGCTGCGCTGCCGTGAACGGCTGTGGGGCGATGCGACGGTCGGCTACGAGCGGCGCTATGCGGAATTCGCCGAGCGCCGCGCCGCGTTGTACTCCGACGCGCTGCTCGACCGTTTCGAGACCGACGGCGAGGCGTTGTCGACGCAGCTGGCCGAACCCGCGCGGCTGCGCGGGCGGCATCCCGTGCACCAGCGCTCGTATCTCGACATGAAGCTGCGCCTCGCGGACCACCTGCTCGGCGACCATGGCGACCACATGCTGATGGCGCATTCGGTCGAGGGCCGCTATCCGTTCCTCGATCGCGAACTGATCGAATGCGCGCGCCGCATGCCGCCCGACCTCAAGCTGCGCGACTTCGAGGAGAAGTACGTGCTGAAGCGGATGGCCGAGCGCTGGGTGCCCGACGCGATCGTGCGGCGCGAGAAGTTCGGCTTCCACGCGGCCGCGAGCCCCGCGTTGTTGCGCTCGGGCGCGGCCTGGGTCGACGCGCTGCTGTCGCCCGAGCGGATCCGGCGCGACGGCTATTTCCGCGTCGACACGGTCGAGGCGCTGAAGGCGCGCTGCCGCGCGCGCGACGCCGCGCTCGACCCGCGCCATGACGACGACATGCTGCTCGTCGTGCTGTCGTTCAACGTGCTGCTGGACACCTTCTTCTCCTGACGCCGCCCGTCGTGCCGGGCGGCGTCGGGCCGGCTCAGGCCGCGACGCGCCGCTCGCGCACCAGCATGTAGCCGCGCAGGTTGCCGGTCTCGGCGTCGAACTGCTGGATCGTGCGGACCCGCCGCGCCGGATCGATCAGCGTGAAGGTCTCGGTGGCGAGCACCGCGCCCGTGCGCGCGAGCCGTACGTCGAGCAGCAGCACGTGCGGCGCGGCTTCCGTCGCAGTCATGCGGAACGTGTCGTAGGGCGCATCGGGGCTCGTCAGGCGCATCACGCCGGGCGCGAACGCATGGCCGAGGAAGCGCCAGGTGTCGGCGCGGCCGTCCTCGTAGGTGTTCTCGTTGGACTGCACCCAGCGTCCCGCCTCGATCCGTTGCGTGACGACGCAGGCATAGCGCTTGATTTCACGGCCTTCCGTGTCGAGGCACTGGAAATCGCCGTGCCAGACACCGGTCAGGCGGGGCAGCAGGGCGAACTCGTCGAGCGTCAGGGACATCGTGTCGGTCTCCAGAAGAGGGGTGGAAGAGCGCTTCATGCATCTCCTTGCTTCATTCGAACAGCAGCACGCTCGGCACGCGTGCGGGCGCGGCGAGCCGCAGCATCTGGTAGCCGATCCCGGCCGTGCCCTGGAACAGGCCCGGGTTGCGCGCGCTCGCCGGCAGGTTGCCGAACAGCCGGAAGCCGCCCGCCGTGTCGGCGCGCGCGAGGATCCGCGCGGCGAGGCGGCCGGCCTCGTCGCGCGCGCCGGCGCGCCCCGGATGCAGGCTTGCCGACAGCAGCGTGTCCACGAGGCCGAAGCCGCCGCAGCACAGATGATCGAGCGCGGGCAGGCCGGCCGCGCGCGTGGTGGCGAGCGCGGCGTCGAGTTCGGCGCCGGCCTCGCCGTGGGCGGCCTCGGTGTCGAGCGCGAGGCCGGCGGCGCGCGCGAGCCCGATCCCGGGCGCGCCGTGGCACCAGCTGAGCGCGAAGCCGGGCGGATCGTCCGGCATGCGGTAGTCGGGCCAGTTGCGCGCGCGCACGTCGTAGCACGCGCGTTCGTAG
>NZ_JAAGNW010000018.1:0-4573 GCF_010645215.1 Burkholderia multivorans
GCCAGGTCGCCGCGATGATGTTCGCGCCGTGGTGCTCGGGCACCTTCTCGCTGCGCCGCTTCACGATCGCGATGACGGCCGCGTTCGCACTGCTCGGCGTGCTGTTTCCGTTCGCGCCATCCCTGCCCGCGCTGTACGTGCTGCGCGCGCTGCAGGGCTTCGCAGGCGGCTGCCTGCCGCCCATGCTGATGACGGTCGCGCTGCGCTTCCTGCCGCCCGGCATCAAGCTCTACGGCCTCGGCGCCTACGCGCTCACCGCCACCTTCGCGCCCAACCTCGGCACGCCGCTCGCCGCGTTCTGGACCGACCAGGTCGGCTGGCGCTTCGTGTTCTGGCAGATCGTCCCGCAGGCGCTGCTCGCGATCGGCCTCGTCGCCTACGGCCTGCCGCAGGATCCCCCGCGCCTCGAACGCCTGCGTCAGTTCAACTGGCGCGGCGTGCTGCTCGGCTTTCCCGCGGTCACGCTGCTCGTGATCGGCCTGTCGCAGGGCACCCGGCTCGGCTGGACCGATTCGCCCGTCATCTGCCTGCTGCTCGCCGGCGGGAGCGCGGCGCTCGTGCTGTTCTTCGTCAACGAGTGGTTCCATCCGCTGCCGTTCTTCCGGCTGCAGCTGCTCGCGCGCCGCAACCTCGGCTTCTCGCTCGTCGCGCTCGCCGGCGTGCTGGTGATCCTGGTCGGCGCGCTCGGCGTGCCGTTCGGCTATCTCGCCGAGGTGCACGGCTATCGGCCCACGCAGAGCGCGCCGCTCGCGCTCGCGGTCGCGCTGCCGCAACTGATCGCGCTGCCTCTGGTCACCGCGGTCTGCAACCTGAGGCGCGTCGACTGCCGCTGGGTGCTCGCGCTCGGCTTCGTGCTGATCGCGCTGTCGTGCTACGCCGGCACCCGCCTCACCGCCGACTGGCAGCGCGACAACTTCTACCTGCTGCAGGCGCTGCAGGTGCTGGGCCAGCCGATGACGGTCGTGCCGCTGCTGATGCTCGCGACCCACGGCATGTCGGCCGCCGAAGGCCCGTTCGCCTCGTCGTGGTTCAACACCGTGAAGGGCTTCTCGGTGGTCGTCGGCGGGGCCGTCACCGAAGGCTTCATCACGATGCGCGAACACCTGCACTCCGCGCGCCTGATCGATCGGCTCGCCGCGAGCCCGCAGGCGTTCGCGCTCGCGCAGCACGACCTGTCCACGCGCCTCGGCCTCGATCACGACGCGTTTCTCGCCGTGCTCGATCGCCGCGTGCGCGAGCAGGCGCTGGTGCTCGCCTCAGCCGACATGTACTGGCTGATGATCGTGCTCGCCGCCGCGATGCTCGTGCTGATCCCGTTCGTTCCCACCCGGGTCTATCCGCCCGGCGCCGGAGCGCCTCCCGCCGCACCCTGAAGGTTCTCTCATGTCCCAGCTCATTTCCCGGCGCCGCCTGATGGCCTTCGCCGCCGTCCTGGTCCTCGCCGCCGCGTGCGCCGCGCTCACCGGCATGATCGGCCATAGCGCGCGCGAAGCCACCGACGACGCATTCGTCGCCGCCGACTTCACGCTCGTCAGTCCGCGCATCGCAGGGCAAATCGCGGCGCTGACGGTCGACGACAACCAGACCGTCAAGCGCGGCCAGTTGCTCGCGCAGATCGACGATCGCGACTACGCGGCCGCACTCGAGGCCGCGCAGGCCGACGTCGCGGTCGCGCAGGCCGCCCTCGATCACGCGTCGACCCGCCTCGTCCAGCAGCGCGCCTCGATCGCGCAGGCCGAAGCCGGTCTCGCCGAGAGCCGCGCGAATCACGCGTTCGCGCGCGCCGATCTCGAACGCTACGCCGATCTCGCGCGACACGGCGCGGGCAGCACCCAGAGCGCGGAGCAGGCGCGCGCCCGCGCCGACATGTCGGCGGCCGCCGTCGCGCGCGACAGCGCGGCCTCGACGGCCGCGCGGCAGCAGGTCGACGTGCTGAACGCGCAGCGCGCGCAGGCCGAGGGCGCCCTGCAACGCGCGCGCGCGGCGCTCGATACGGCGCGGCTCAGGCTCTCCTACACGCGCATCGTCGCGCCCGTCGACGGCGTGGTGGGCCAGCGCGCGGTGCGCGTCGGCGCGTACGTGACGCCCGGCAGCCCGCTGCTCGCGGTGGTGCCGCTGCGCGACGCCTACGTGATCGCCAATTTCCAGGAGAACCAGCTGACCCACGTGCGCGCCGGACAACGCGCGCAGGTGCGCGTCGACACCTATCCGGACCGGCTGTTCAGCGGCCGCGTCGACAGCATCGCGCCCGCCACCGGCGCGACCTTCGCCGCGATCGCGCCCGACAATGCGACCGGCAATTTCACGAAGGTGGTGCAGCGCATTCCGGTGAAGATCGTCCTCGATCCCTCGCAGGCGGCGCGCGAGTCGCTGCGCGCCGGCATGTCGGTGGTCGCGGAGATCGATACGACCTCGACGCCCGCGGGGAGGACGTCGCGATGAAGCCGCTCATCCGCGCGCTCGCGCTCGCCTCGTGCGCGACCTCGTTCGCCGGCTGCATGATGGTCGGCCCGGATTTCCAACGCCCCGATGCCGCCGCGCCCGCGCACTGGAATCTCGCGACCCAGGCGCACGATCCGCCGCGCAGCCTCGTCACGGCCGATCCGGTCGAGGCGCGCTGGTGGCGTGCGTTCCATGATGCGCAACTGGTGACGCTGATCGAGCGCGCGGCCGCATCGAATCTCGACGTGCAGGCGGCCACCGAGCGCCTGGCGCAGGCGCTCGCGA
The DNA here is from genome assembly GCF_010645215.1 of Burkholderia multivorans. Taxonomy (GTDB): domain Bacteria; phylum Pseudomonadota; class Gammaproteobacteria; order Burkholderiales; family Burkholderiaceae; genus Burkholderia; species Burkholderia multivorans_A. The sequence goes on from NZ_JAAGNW010000018.1 coordinate 2,728, forward strand.
TCCGCGGCGTCACGGACGCCGCCGCGCTGCCGTTGCTCAACGGCAGCGCGTCGTACCAGCATGCGCGTTCGAGCCAGCGCGGCCTGCTCGACGTGTCCGGGTTGAACGGCGAAGCCGACTACAACCTGTGGCAGCCGGGCTTCGACGCCTCCTGGGAACTCGATCTGTGGGGCCGGGTGCGCCGGCTCGAGGAGGCCGCACGCGCGAATGCGCAGGCGAGCGAGGAGATGCGGCGCGATGTGCTGGTCTCGGTGTACGCGGAAATCGCGCGCAACTATGTGCAATTGCGCGGCGTGCAGGCCGGTCAGGCGATCCTTCGCGACAATCTCGACATCGCGCGCCACAGCGAGGCGCTCACGCAGATCCGCTTCAAGGATGGCGTCGCGACCCGGCTCGAGGTCGCCGAGGCCACCGCGCAGGTCCACACGATCGAGGCGCAGCTGCCGCTGTTCGAGGCGCAACGCGCGCGGCGCGTCAATGCGCTCGGCTACCTGCTCGGCGAACCGCCGGGCGCGCTCGACGCCATGCTCGCCGCGGCCGAGCCGATCCCGGTCACGCCGCCCGTGGTGCCGGCGGGCCTGCCGTCCGAACTCGCCGAGCGCCGCCCGGACATTCGCCAGGCCGAGGCGCGCCTGCACGCGGCGACGGCCGACATCGGCGTCGCCAAGGGCAGCTTCTATCCGCGCATCACGCTGTCGGCGAACGTCGCGCTGCAGGCGATGCATTCGGGCGATCTCGGAGAATGGGACGCGCGCATGTTCGGCATCGGGCCCGCGCTCAGCGTGCCGATCTTCGACGGGGGCCGCCTCAAGGGCCAGCTGGCGCTGCGCACCGCGCAGCAGCGCGAGGCGATGCTCGGGTTCCGGCGCACCGTGCTCGCCGCCTGGCACGAGATCGACGATGCGATGACGGATTACGCGGCGCGCCAGCATCACGGCGCACGGCTCGCCGAAGCCGTCGCGCAGGATCGCGTGGCGCTCGAACAGGCGCACCGCCAGTACGTGGCCGGCGCGACCGACTTCCTCAACGTGCTCACGGTCCAGCAGGCGCTGCTCAAGGATCAGCAGGCGCGGGTCACGGCCGCGACCGACGAAGCGCTCGCGTTGATCGGTTTGTTCAAGGCGCTCGGCGGCGGCTGGGAGACTGCGTTTCCGGTTGCCGATGCAGGCGGTGCGCGCGCGGATGCGCGTTGATGCCGGCGCGCGTGTCGTGCAGGAGGTGAGTGCGCCGGCGTGAATCGCGCCGCATCGCCATGGACGGCGACGAGCGGGTGGCCGGCACATGCCTCCCGCACCGTTCGGTCGCGCCCGGCTCGGCGCGACCGAACCCACGCCGCGCGGCGCAAGGTCGCTGCCCGTGCATCCCGATCGCGTTTCATGCGGCATGCCATCCCACGAAGCCGCGACGCCGAATGCCCCGCGCGGTTGACCCGCGTCGCATGGGCCACCTAGAATGCCTGCAAAGCCGCCCTCCGGCGCTTGCCGCATCATCAAGGAGTCCGCAGCGTGCTGGTCCATTCCGCCCGCCCCGGCGCCCGCGCGCGCCGCCCGGCCATTCCCGCATCCATCGCCCGCCTGTGCGCCGCGCTCGGCGCGACCCTCGCGCTGCTGGGCGGCTGCGCGACCCAGCCGCCCGCCACCTCGCTGCCCCGCAGCGTCTCCCACGCCCTGCCCGCCGACGCCGTGACGCCGCTGTCCGGCGCGCTCGCCGCGCCGATGCGCGCGCACCCGGGAGAATCGGGCTTCCGCGTGCTCGACACGGGCGCCGAGGCGCTGCAGATGCGCATCGCGCTCGCACGTGCGGCGACCCGCACGCTCGACATGCAGTACTACATCGCGACCGAGGA
>NZ_JAAGNW010000018.1:4583-10216 GCF_010645215.1 Burkholderia multivorans
CGACCAGGTGATGGCGTCGCTGAACACGCATCCGAACCTGGAGATCCGCGTGTTCAATCCGTTCGGCGCGACGCAGCGCGGCGTGTTCGCGCGCACCGCGAACCTGTTCACGAAGATCGACCGCTTCACGCGCCGCATGCACAACAAGGCGATGATCGCGGACAACCAGCTCGCGATCGTCGGCGGCCGCAATCTCGGCGACGAATATTTCAGCGCGAGCCCGACCCTGCGCTTTCGCGACCTCGACGTGCTCGCGGCCGGCCCCATCACGCGCGACGTGTCCGCCAGCTTCGATACCTACTGGGCCAGCAGCAGCGCGTATCCGCTCAGTGCGCTGAACCACCAGCGCTTCGACCCGCACGATCTCGACGCGACGCGCGACGCGCTGCGCGCGCATTGGCGCGCGAACGCGGATCCCTACAACGCGAAGCCGCTGAACGCGACGCCGCTCGCCGCGCAGATCGAGCGGAGCGAACTGGGGCTCGTGTGGGCGCCGGCCGAATTCAAGGCCGATTCGCCGGACAAGATCGCGCAGCCCGACGCGGCCTATCAGAGCCCGCCGATGCAGCGGCTCGTCGAATTGACCGGGGCGGCGCGCAGCGAATTCCAGGTGTTCTCGCCGTACTTCGTGCCGCACGACGCGGGCGTAGCTGCGCTCGGCGCGCTGACCGCGCGCGGCGTGCGCGTGGCGATCCTCACCAATTCGCTCGCGGCGACCGACGCCGTCGCCGTGCAGGCCGGCTATGCGCCGTATCGCGCGCCGCTGCTGCGGCGCGGCGTCGAGCTATATGAATACAAGCCGGAGCAGGGCCCGCGTCCGCTGAACATGTTCGGCTCGCGCTCGCGCGCGAGCCTGCACGCGAAGGCCTATGTGATCGACCGCGAGATCCTCGTGATCGGCTCGATGAACCTCGATCCGCGCTCGGCGCACCTGAACACCGAGCTGGCGCTGGTGATCCACAGCCCGGCGCTCGCGCGCCAGGTGGCGACGCTGTTCGATCAGGTCGCCGCGCCCGCGATCAGCTACCGCGTGACGCTGGCCACGCCCGAGGCGCGCGCGCAACCGGGCGCGACCGATTCGCCGCTGGTATGGACCGACGTCGAGGACGGCCAGGTCCACACGTACTACGTCGATCCGCAGGCCGGCCTGTATCGCAACCTGCTGACCGGGCTGGCCGTGCTGCTGCCGATCGACAGCCAGCTGTGAGCGGGCCGCGCGCGCCTACAGCGCGGCGCGGATCTTCACCGCGAGCGCTTCGAGCTTCGCCGCATCGGCCATTTCGCGCGCATGCATGCGCAGGTCCTCGCCGTGCCAGCGCGGAATCAGGTGGAAATGCACGTGCGGCACCGTCTGGCCCGCCGCCGCGCCGTTGAACTGGCCGATGAACAGGCCGTCCGGTTCGAGCGTCTTGCGCAGCGCGATCGCGAGTTGCTTCGCCATCTTCATGCAATCGGCCGCCGCGGCTTCCGACAGCTCGTAGAACGTCTCGGCCGCCTCTTTCGGCACCACCAGCGCATGGCCCTCGGACTGCGGCATGATGTCCATGAAGGCGAGCGTGGTGTCGGTCTCGCACAGCTTGATGCACGGAATCTCGCCGCGCAGGATCTTCGCGAAGATATTGGATTGGTCGTAGGCCATCTGGGTCTCCCGGTATGAAATGCAATCGACAGCGATCAGGGATGTCGATTCTTACCGGTCGCGGCCAATCCCGCAAGCCATGCCGCGCAATCCGCGTCAGCGCGGCGCGCGCAGCGGGATCGACGGATCGGCGAGCCGGCGCGCATCGAGCGGCTGGCCCGCCGCGAGGAGCCGCCGGCTCGCGGCGATCTCGCGCCCCGCATTGACGGCCGCGGCAGCCGCCGGCACGCCGTCGGGGCGCAGCCCGAACACGCAGAACGGCCCTTGCCGGGGATCGCCGCGCAACACGAGCGTGTGCTCCGCTTCGAACACGCCGAGCGTCTGCAGGTTGCAGTCGTACTGATCGGACCACAGCCACGGCCACTCCGCGTAGATCTCGTCGCCGCCCAGCAGGTTCGCCGCGGCCACCGCGGGCTGGTTCTCCGCGACCTGCCACGACTCCACCCGCAGGTGACGCCCCAGCAGCGGGTTGAAATGCGACGTGACCTCGCCCGCCGCGCCGATCGCCGGATCGGCGGTGCGCCCGCCCGCGTCGACGCGAATGCCGTCGGCCGTCTCGAGCCCCGCCTCGGCCGCCAGCTCGACATTCGGCACCACGCCGATGCCCACCACCACGACCTCCGCGTCGACCGCGCCCCGGTTCGTCTCGATGCGCGCGCCGCCCTGCGGCCCGCGCGCGATCCGTTCGGGCCGCGTCGCGAGTTGCAGGTCCACGCCGTGCCGCCGATGCAGCGCGTGCACGAACGCGGCGACCGACTCCGGCACGCCCCGCCGCAGCAGGCGCTCGCCGGGCTCGACTACGGTGACTGCACAGCCAAGCCGCGTCGCCGCCGCGGCCACTTCGAGGCCGATGAAGCCGCCGCCCAGCACCGCGACGCGCCGCCCCGGCTGCAACGCCGCGCGCAGCGCGTGCGCGTCGGCCAAGGTGCGCACGTAGTGCAGCCGCACGCCCGCCTCGACCGGCCCGTCGAAACGCCGCACCCGCGACCCGGTCGCGAGCAGCAGCCGTGCATACGGCAGCGCCGCGCCGTCGGCGAGCCGCACCCGCTGCGCGCCCCGGTCGAGCGCGACGGCGGGCACGCCGAGCCGCAGCTCGATGCGCTGCTGCGCATACCACGCGGCGTCGCGCACGAACGCGCGCGCGGCGCCAGCGTCGGCGAGCAGCGCCTCCTTCGACAGGCACGGCCGGTCATACGGCACCTCCGGCTCCGCGCCCACCATCACGATGCGCGCGGCCGCGTCGCGCGCGCGCAGCGTCTCCGCCGCACGGCGCGCCGCCTGGCCGCCGCCGAGGATCAGGTACGGATCAGCCCACATCGATATCCGCCTGGCCGTCCGCGATCCGCACCGGATAGACGCGCACCGCCTCGGTCACCGGCGCGCAGCGCGGCGCGCCGCTGCGGATGTCGATCAGCCCCTGGTGCAGCGGACACTCGACGCAATCCCCCTCGACGAAGCCGTCGGACAGGCGCGCATGCCCATGCGTGCACAGGTCGTGCAGCGCATGCAGCGCATCGCCGAGCCGGAACACGGCGACCGGCCGGCCTTCGATCACGCGTGCGGCCGGCTCGCCCTCGGTGAATTCGTCGAGTGCGCCCAGCGGGCGCCAGGTCGCGACAGTGGCGTCGTTCATCGGTACTTTCCTCCTGTGTGCTTCAGATCGGCGTCGCGAGCAGGGTCCGCACGCGCGAGGTGTCGTAGATCACGCGCTTCGCGCGATAGCGCAGCCCTTCCGGCGTGCGCGCCACGGTGTCGCGGTAGACGCCCGCCTGGTACACCTGCGATTCGCCGTTGCTGCGGGTCTGCACGACCACGTAGCTGCTCTCGGTGTCGATCTCGTCGTCGCGCGTCGCGACGATCGACAGGCCCGACGTCATGTGCCGGTACGAATGCGCGTCGTAGATGTTCGCGTGACGCAGCGACACCACGCGATCGCGCAGCATGCGCCGGTTCGTGCAATGCATGATCCCGATCGGCAGGCCGAGATCGGCGTTTTCCTTCGGGATGATTTCGTACGTGCAGTCCTCGGTGAACAGATCCGGCCATTGTTCGAGCCGGTCGTTGTCGAGGTGGCCGATGTAGCGCGACTGCAGCATGTGCAGCTCGAACCACAGCCGGATGTCGTCGCTCATGTCGTGCTCCCGTTCAATAGCCCATCAGTTGCTGGTAGCCGACCCAGAAGCGGCGGATCAGGCTCTCGGTGATCGTCGTGTCCTGCTGGTCGGGATTCGCGCGCGACATCTCGATCACCGAGGTCGCGTCCGGATCGCGCAGCGTGGCGCGCTGCACCAGCTCGGTCGCCTCGGTGTCCTCCATCGAGATATAGCCGGCCGGACCGACCAGGTTGGCCTGCTGGATGCGCAGCGCGCGCAGTTCGGGCGTATCGTCCTGGTAGCCGAAGAAATGGAACACCAGTTCGAAATGATCCGGGCCCTTCGGCAGCAGCTGGCGCGCAACCAGCGTGTTGTGGATCTGCTGGATCACGAGCTGCGGAAAGATCGGCTGGATGTGGTTGGTGGTGTCCTCGTCGTACTCGGACACGAGCGCGAGCAACGAATCGTCTTCCAGTGCGAATCCTTCGTCGTACGAGCGGATATGCTGCTGGCGATACGCGGCCGAGTTGTCGTCGGCGGTCTTCGTCACGGTGATCAGGCTGTGCAGGCCGTGCGTCGCATCGGGAATCGCGCGCGCGCGCATGCCGACCCGGAAGATGTTGAAGGTCGTATGGAACAGATGCAGCATGCTCGCGTGATAGGGATCCTTTACGTTCTCGAAATAAAGCTTCCAGTTCGATGACGAATACTGGCGCGTGCAGCCGAGATACTCGATCGGCTTGTGGAAGATGCGATCGATCCACGGGCGCATCTGCGCGCCGAGGTAGTCGGGCAGCGCGCCGACCGCCTCGCTGAAGGTCGCGAACACCAGCCCGCGATAGCTGTCGACGCGCAGCCGGCGCAGGCCGTGGCGGCTCGGATCGAAGTCGGGCGGCATGCCGCTCATGCCCTTCTGGCCGCGCCGGAACGGCACGCCGAGCAGGTTGCCGGCCGGATCGAAGCTCCACTGGTGGTAGACGCAGGTGTGCGAGCTCGCGTTGCCGCGCGCCTTGCGGCAGACCTGCGCGCCGCGATGCGCGCAGCGGTTCACCCATGCGGAGAGCGTGCCGTCCTCGCAGCGGGTGACGACCACGGGCGTATCGCCGACGAAGGTGCTCTTGAAATCGCCGGGCTTGGGAATCTCCGCTTCGAGCGCGACGAAATTCCAGACCGGGCCGCGAAAGATCCGCTCCTGCTCGCGCTCGTAGACCGCCTGGGAACTGAACACCTTGTACGGCACGCGCGAACCGTCGTCGTGCGGAAACCGCACCTCGGCGGCATCGTCGCGCGCCAGCCGGCGCAGGGGCTGCTCGGTCTGTTCCATCGCCTCTCTCCTGATCGTGACGGCACACCGCCGATTGAGAGCGATTGTTGAAAAGACCGGGGCCGCCGTCTATCCGGAAAGTGCGATTGCGGCGCTGCACTATCCACTTCCGGCGGCTTTCTGCGCTAGGATGCTCGGGTTCCCATGCCGCCCGGCCAGTCGAACCGGCGCCACGCTGCGAGGCAGACGAAGATGTCCCCGACCCCATTCGAGCCGCGCGCGCTGCGTGCGCACCGGCTGTTCGAGTCCCGCGATCTCGACGAAACCCGCGAGCGGATTTCGCGCGTGATGCAACCGCACGCCCTGATGCCGGACAGCCGCCACCTGGGCGCCGCCCATATGGATTTCGTCCGTCTGGGCGGGCTCGGCATCGGCGCGATCGCGTTCGGCGACGCGATGCGCGTGCGCGTCGAGGCGGTGGATGGCTATCACCTGCTGATGTTCTGCCTCGCGGGGCATGCGGAAGTCCGCTCGATGGGCCGCACGGTCGACGTCGACCGGCGCACCGGCGTGCTGTGCGCGCCCGGCGAACGTTTCGACGCGCGCCTGTCTGCGGACTGCGAACAGTTCGTGCTGC
>NZ_JAAGNW010000018.1:10226-17738 GCF_010645215.1 Burkholderia multivorans
CTGCGCGTCGATGCGGCGGCGCTTGCCGCCTCGACCGGCGAATGCGGCCCCGCGCTCGAACCGGTGGTGGAGATCGGCGAGGCGTCGCTGGCCGCGTGGCGGCAGCAACTGATGTGCGTCGCGGGCTCAGCGGCCCTGCTCGGCTCCGCGCAGGCCAATCCGCGCGTCGCGGCGCAGGTCGAGCGCCTGCTGCTCGATCTGCTGGTCGACGGGCATGCCTCCACGGCGGCGGCGGCGCTGCGCGCCGATCCCGCGCCGGCCTTCGTGCGGCGCGCACAGGAGTATGTCGACGCGCATTTCGTCCAGCCGCTGCAACTCGCCGATCTCGCGCGCGCCGCCGGCGTGCCCGAGCGCACCCTGCGCGACGGCTTCCTGCGGTTTCGCGGCGTGAGCCCGATGCAGTACCTGCGGCAGATCCGGCTCGACAAGGCGCGCGAGCGGCTGCGCGGCGCGCCGCCCGGCTTGCGGATCGCCGATGTCGCGCTCGACTGCGGCTTCACGCATCTCGGGCGCTTCGCGCTCGCGTATCGGGAACGGTTCGGGGAATTGCCGTCGGGAACGGTCGAGGGGCGGGTCTAGCGGAACGGTTCCATGCGCGCGACGCCCTGCCTTCGAGCCAGGCAAACCGACCCACGCGCGCGCCCCGTCACGCCCCGGCTAACGCGCGCACCACATCCGCGCGACCTCGCAGAACAGCGCCGTCGTGGCGCTCGCATCGTGCAGCCGGCGGCTCATGATGATCGGCGAGGTCGCGACCGGCTCGGCCAGCTGCCGATACACGACGCCGCGCACCCGCAGGCCCTCGATGCTCTCCGGCACCAGCGTCACGCCCACCTGTGCGGCCACCAGCCCGAGCGCCGTCTGCAGTTCGCGCACCTCGTGCACGGCGGCGGGCGCGAGCGCGGCGTCGCGCAGCGCGGACAGCTGCTGGTCGGCGAAGCTCGGGCGCGGCGTGCTCGGATAGACGATCAGCGTCTCGCGCGCCAGATCGCGCAGCATCAGCGGGCGCGCGGGGTCGGCGAGCGGATGGCCGTCCGGCAGCACCGCGATCAGCCGCTCCTCGACCAGCACTTCGCGCACCAGCTGCTCGTCGTCGAAGCGCACGCGACCGAAACCGATGTCGATGCGCCCGCCTTTCAGCGCGCCCAGCTGCTCGATCGTGAACATTTCGATCAGCGCGACCTCGATCGACGGCGCGCGCTCGCGAAACGCGCGGATCACCTCGGGCAGCGCGCCGTACAGCGTGGACGGCACGAAGCCGATCACGATCCGCGCCGACAGCTGCGCGAGCCGGCGCGTCAGCGGCGCCAGCTCGTCGGCCTGGTCGACGAGGCGCTTGGCCTGCGCATAGAACACCCGCCCCGCCTCGGTCAGCTTCAGCGGCCACGCGGCTCGCTCGAACAGCGGCAGGCCGAGCGTTTCCTCGATCATCTGCAGCTGCCGGCTGAGCGGCGGCTGCGTCATGTGCAGCCGCTCCGCCGCCCGGGTGATGTTCATCTGCGCGGCCACCGCGATGAAGTACCGAAGCTGGCGCAATTCCATGCATACCTCGAAAGTATGGAAGTAGTCGGAAACGGTGTTGGACGCCGTCGGCCGTCCGTCCCTACCCTGTGCGACACAGGAGGACTCGCATGATAGCAACCGCCACCATCGAGCGCGTCGAGACGCTGCTCGTCGACGTGCCGACCATCCGCGCGCACAAGCTGTCGGTCGCGACGATGCACCGGCAAACCCTGGTGCTGGTGCGCCTGCGCTGCAGCGACGGCGTCGAAGGCGTCGGCGAAGGCACGACCATCGGCGGCCTCGCCTACGGCGAGGAGAGCCCGGAGAGCATCCAGGTCAATATCGACACCTATTTCGCGCCGCTGCTGCTGGGCCAGGACGCGACCCGCCCGGGCGCGCTGCTCGCGCGGCTGCGGCGCGCGATCCAGGGCAACCGCTTCGCCCGGTGTGCAGTCGAGACCGCGCTGTTCGACGCGCAGGCGCGCCGGCTCGGCGTGCCGCTGTCCGAGCTGTTCGGCGGCCGCGCGACCGAGGCGCTCGAAGTCGCGTGGACGCTCGCGAGCGGCGACACGCAGCGCGACATCGCGGAAGCGGAAGCGATGCTCGACGCGCGCCGCCATCGCGCCTTCAAGCTCAAGATCGGCGCGCGCGCCGTGGCCGACGACGTCGCGCACGTGGTCGCGATCAAGCGCGCACTCGGCGCGCGCGGCGACGTGCGCATCGACGTGAATCAGGCCTGGCGCGAATCCGATGCGCTATGGGCCGCGCCGCGCCTCGCGGAGGCGGGCGTAAGCCTGATCGAGCAGCCGGTCGCCGCCGCCAACCACGCAGGCCTCGCGCGCCTGACCGCCCAGGCGGCCGTGCCGGTGATGGCCGACGAAGCGCTGCACGGCCCTCACGATGCCTTCCAGCTCGCGCAGGCGCGCGCGGCCGACGTGTTCGCGGTCAAGATCGCGCAATCGGGCGGCCTGCTCGGCGCGGCGCGCGTCGCCGCGATCGCGTCGGCCGCGCATATCGACCTGTATGGCGGCACGATGCTCGAAGGGCCGATCGGCACGATCGCCTCCGCTCAGCTGTTCAGCACCTTCGATTCGCTCGGCTGGGGCACCGAGTTGTTCGGCCCGCTGCTGCTGACCGAGGAGATTCTCGTCGAGCCGCTGCGCTACCACGATTTCGCGCTGCACCTGCCGACCGGGCCCGGGCTCGGCATCTCGCCGGACTGGGCGCGCATCGAACGCCTGCGACACGCTGCTGAAATCGATCGACGACAGCGCCACCCAGCCCGGCAACGCCCGCACCCGGGCGCTCGTCAACCGCATCGTCCGCGATCTGTTCCAGACGATCGAGGACCTGGACGTGCAGCCCGACGAATTCTGGACCGCGCTCAACTATCTCGGCGAAGCGGGCAAGAGCGGCGAGCTGGGGCTGCTCGCCGCCGGGCTCGGCTTCGAGCACTTCCTCGACCTGCGCCTCGACGAGGCCGAGCAGCGCGCGGGCGTCGCGGGCGGCACGCCGCGCACGATCGAGGGGCCGCTGTACGTCGCGGGCGCGCCCGTATCGCCCGGCCACGCGCGGCTCGACAGCGGCGACGAGCCCGGCGAGACGCTCGTGATGCGCGGCCGCGTGCTCGACGAAACCGGCGCGCCGCTCGCGCATGCGCTGGTGGAGGTCTGGCATGCGAACCACCTCGGCAACTACTCGCATTTCGATCCCGCCCAGCCGCCGTTCAACCTGCGCCGTTCGATCCGCACCGATGCCGAGGGGCGCTACAGCTTCCGCAGCGTGGTCCCGGTCGGCTACAGCGTGCCGCCCGGCGGCCAGACCGAGCGCCTGCTCGACCAGCTCGGCCGCCATGGCCACCGGCCCGCGCACATTCATTTCTTCATCTCCGCGCCGGACCACCGCAAGCTGACGACCCAGATCAACATCGACGGCGATCCGTACCTGTGGGACGATTTCGCGTTCGCGACCCGCGACGGCCTGGTGCCCGCGCTGCAACGCGCCGAAGGCGCAGCCGGCCGGCCCTACGGCGTCGACGGGCCGTTCGTGCTGATCGATTTCGATTTCACGCTGCTGCGGCAGCGCGCGAACCTGCCGAGCGCCGAGGTCGAGCGCGCGCGGGCCAGCGCCTGACCCGCCATTCACCGGGAGCAACCGACCATGCTGTTTCATGTGGAAATGACCGTCAACCTGCCCGCCGACCTCGACGGCGTGAAAGCCGCGAGCCTGAAGGCCGAGGAAAAGGCAGTCTCGCAGCGCCTCCAGCAGGAGGGCATCTGGCGGCACCTGTGGCGGATCGCCGGACGCTACGCGAACATCAGCATCTTCGACGTCGAGAGTCCGCAGCACCTGCACGACGTGCTGAGCCAGCTGCCGCTGTTCCCGTACATGGAGATCGAGGTGCGCGCGCTGTGCCGCCATCCGTCGTCGATCCACGACGACGATCGCTGAGTCTTCCCCGGCAGGCCGCACCGTAAACGCACGACGCCGCTCCGAAGAGCGGCGTCGGTTCCGGCTGTCCTGCCCGGATCAGAAGCTCACGCGCACCCCGGCGTTGCCGCCCACCATCCGCTGGTGCGCGCCGCTGAGGTTGAACCAGTAGCCGGCCGACGCATACACGCTGACCCGCTGGTTCAGCCGCGTCGACACCCCGACGCCGACATGGCCGAGCGTCGCGTTCTGCTCGGTCGACACCGTTGCGCTGTTCCCGAACGACACCGTGTCGGACCCGCCGAAGTAGTGCAGCACGTTCAGGCGCGCATACGGTTCCCAGACCACGCCGGCCGCCGTGAAGGTGCCGAACAGCCGCGCGCCGATCCGGCCGATCACCGAGTTCGCGTTGCCGAACGAGACGCTCGACGTACCGTCGTTCAGGTCATTGATGTTCGTGTGCTGGAAGATCAGCTGCAACTGCGGCTCGAACATCAGGTTCTGAGAGAACGGCACGGGCGCGCCAGCCTCGACCGATGCCGTCACCGAGGTGCCGTGCGTCGTCGCGCCGATGTTGTTGTTCGACTTCGGATCGATCGTCATGGTGCTGCCCATCAGCACCGTGTCGGTGTACCAGCCGCTCGGCCCGATGTGGGTCCAGTAGCCGCCCGCGCTGTACGAGTTGATCGACAGGTTACCGACCGGCAGGCCCTGCTGGCCGAGCGCGAAACCGCTGACGTCGCCGGATGCGCGCGTGAAGCCGAGGAAGAAGCCGTAGTGATTGCGATGGCCGCTCGCGGTGCGGTCCGCATACAGATCCTGGCCGACCTGGCCGCCGATGATCGATCCGTCGAAGCCCTGGTTCACCGTGCCCTCGTTGCCGAGATTCACGTGATTGCCCCACACGCGTCCCCATGCGGCCGGCACCGGCCCCGTCTCGGACAGCAGCGTCTGCGAGCCGAGGCGGTCGTGGAAAGTGCCGAGCTGCTGCACGCCCATCTCGCGCGCGAGCGATGCGACCTCGGCGTAGATCGGCACTTCGATCCGGTAGGTCGGCACAGGCGTCGGCGGCAGGACGTCCGGCTTGAGCGGGGTGATCAGTTGCGAGCGCAGGTACCAGCTGTCCGGATCGTTGCCGTTCAGGCCGCCGCGATACAGCGAGTACGTATAGGCGCCGGCGTCGACCGACGCGCCCTGCGTGAAAGTGCCCGCCGCAGTGGTCGCGCCGTTGAGCGCCTGCACGACCTGGATCCCGTTGCCGCTCGTCAGCGCACCGCCGCCGCCGACGTTGGTCACCTTGAGCGCGGTGGTGCCGCTCGCCGTGCCGCCGTTCAGCACCAGCTTGTCGGTCGGCGAATTGTCGCCGCCCAGTTGTGCGTTGATCGCGATCGTGCCGTTGCTGCCGAGGTAGTTGCCGGTCACCGTCAGCGTGTTGCCGATCTGCGCGCCGCCGAGACGGATCACGCCCGCGTTCGTCAGGTTGCCGTTGACCGCGAAATTGCCGGTCGGCCCGCTCGTCAGCTGGGCGAGCGCGTTCGCGACCGCGAGCGTGCCGTTGTTGGTCACGTTGCCGGTCACCGAACCGTAGCCGCCGAGCGTCGCACCCGAGTTGACCTGCACCGGGCCGCCGCCCGACAGCGCCGCATTCGTATGCGCGGCGTCGCCGATGATCAGCGTGCCCGCACCGACCGTCGTGCCGCCGCTGTACGGCTGCACGCCGTTGAAGGTCAGCGCGCCCGCGCCGTCCTTGAGCAGCGCGCCCGTGCCGGTGATGCTGCCCGCATACGCGGCGTCGGCCGGCTGCGCGACGTGCACGAGCCCGTTGTCGGTGATCGCGTTCGGCAGGCTCGCCGCATCGGCCTGCAAGGTGCCGGCCGCGTCGACCACCATCTTGCCGGTATAGCCCGAGTTGTCGCCGTCGAGCACGAGCACGCCCTGCTGCACCTCGGCAAGCGTCATGCCGGACAGCGGCCCGGTCAGGGTCCAGGTGCCGCTGTCCTGCTTGTAGAGCGTCTGGAAATTCGTGAAGGTGCCGGACATCGTGCCGGCCCCGGTGCCGTTCAGCGTGACGAGATTGTTGCCGCCGCCGCCGTCGAGCGTGCCCGAGATGCTCGATCCGGTGTACAGGTGCAGCGCATCGTCGCCGCCCATGAAGATCAGGTCGCCGACGATCTTGCCGCGATTCGTGAAGTCGATCGGATCATCGCCGCCGCCGATCACGCTGCCCGGCGCGATGATCACGCCGGTCGCGTTGTTGACGACAGTGTTCGGGCCGGTCTTGATGAGATTGTCGAACCAGATCGCCGTGGAATTCGTCGCGCGGATCGTGCCGTTGTTGATGATCGTGTTGTTCGAGCCCTCGGTGTTGATCGGCTCGGCGCGCCACGGCTCTCCGTTCGTGCCCGAGCCCGCCGAGATCACCTGCGCGCCCTGCTCGATCACGAGTGTATTGCCGTGATACATGTCGATCGTATTCGAGCCGGTGCCGTAGAAGCCCGGATTGGACACGGGTGTGTTCTGCACCAGCGAGCCCGAACCGACCGTGATCGTCGTGTTCTGGCCGACCGAGATCGCAGAAGCATCGCCCACCACCAGCTGGCTGCCGGGATTGAGCGTGATGGTCGAGCCGGTCGGCGTCGACGAACCCGTGCCGATCGTCGACGTCCACGGCGACGGCGCAGTGGTATCGCAGACGGTGTTGAGGCCCGTCGTCGTGCAGTTCGCATAGACCGACGCGGGCAGGAACGCCAGCACGGCCGACGCGGCAGTCACCGCGCGCGTCATTGCAAAACCGCTGTCGTCGGTCCGCTTCCCCGAAGCGGCCGCGATCGAGCGCGGTGTGAGGTTGAACCAGGAAGGCATTGGGGCGACGCGCGCCGCAGCTGTCTTCGTGTGCCGTTTCAAACGGTCTCCGATAGATCGCAGCATTTTCTTGTCTAAAAGTCAGAAGTTGGAAATGAGTGATCAGAGCGCGGCGAGCTTGTGGCTCGAATGTCAATACTTAGGTGTTCTGATTTACGTGCGTTCTGATGCTGATGCCAAACTACTGACCCGATCCGCATGGGTCAAGAAAACGGTGTGACGCTGACCGGATTATGTAGGCTGACTCACATTCATCGATGGATGAAGTGCAATCGCCGCATTGCATCAATGCAGCGGTCACAATTACAACGCAAAACGAAATTGTCAAATGAAACGGCCGTCCGGTGCGCGCGGATTCGAGCGAACCGGTTTCACTCTCCAGGGGTCGGCGGCGATGGCCTCGCGTTCCGCGTGCGAGCGCACGACGCGCGCCCTGCTGTACGCGGAGAAACGCGGCCAATAGGCGATCAGATACGCGATCGGAATAATCGACGTGACCGACGACAACGCGAGCGTCGACGTCAGCAGCAACAGGATCATCATGCTGAAGCCGTCGCTGACCGTAAACGCGAGCACGGCGAGCGCCACGAGCGCGGGGAACAGGCCCATCTCGGTCACGTTGTCCGCGAGGCCCGCGAAGCCCGCGAGATCGATGTCGGTGCGCACGAGCCGAATGTACGACAGGTTGCCGTAGCGCCGCACGACTTCATGCTGATC
>NZ_JAAGNW010000018.1:17748-18251 GCF_010645215.1 Burkholderia multivorans
GAAATGCATAGCCGCTGAAACGATGGCCGAACGTATCCGAGTCGAAGAAATTATGCGCTGCGAGATACAGCGAGAACCCGCACATCGCAGCGCTGAACAACACCAGCACGACGAGCGGATGCACGCGCCGCAGATTGTCCCGGAACGGATACAGCAGCGCGACGATGCCGATCGCCGCCGTCGACTTCGAGAAGCTGATGAAGAAGCCGATCGCGTAGATCGCGATCATCTTCCAGGTCGGCTTCTCCGTGTACAGGTAGATGATGAACGACGCGACCAGCAGCGACGAGAAGAAGCCCGCCTCGCGCGACAGGCCCGACACCCGCGAGAAGTAGAACACCTCGAAGAAATTCGTATAGGTGAGCGTCGCGTACGGCCCCCACACCATCTCCGAGATCGCCGTCGGCCCGAGCTGGTAGGACAGCGGCCGGTCGACGTAGTAAGTGGTGAACTGCACGATCGCGAATGCGACGTTGAACACGATCCACGGTTGCAGATACGCG
>NZ_JAAGNW010000018.1:18261-28151 GCF_010645215.1 Burkholderia multivorans
ACGAATCTGGCGTACATGGCTACCCCTTGCCCGGAACGTCGGCGGGAATCAGATATTGCGGCATCGGCCCGAGCGTCCACGCGTAGCCCTCGGCGGGCACGACCACGTCGCGCGTCGCGCCCTGCCAGTCGCTCAGGCGATAGCGGCCCGCCGGCACCGCGATGCGGACCGGAGCGGCCGCCGCAGCGGCGCGCCAGCCGACGAACACGGGCGCGGCGTCGCCGAATTGATAGACGCGCAGCCCGCCCGCTTCGTATAGCGTCCGCCGCCAGGCGCGCGCGCCCAGCGTGTTCGCGAGCACCGTGGCGGCGACATAGGCTGGCTTCGGTGCGAGGTCCGCGCTCAACAGCCCGAAGTTCTTCTCCGCATCGGCCGGATCGACGCCATCGTCGACGAAGTCATACCAGAACATCGCGACCACCGACGCATAGCGGCGCGACAGCAGGAAGCTGCGCAGCAGGAAGGCGGCCTGCGTCGCATCGGTAAGCGGCGACTTCGCCGCGCGCGAGGGCCAGCCGAGTTCCGTGACCCACAGGCCCGGCGGCCGCGCAGGCGACGCCGACGCGCGCACCACCCGATCGCGCAGGATCGGCCACACGGTCGGGATGCTGACGGCGGACAGCGTCGTGCCGGGCGTGGGATAACCGGCATCCGGATCGAACGGCGTCATGTACGGATGAATGCTGACGCCGTCGAACACGTCGCGCGGCAGCTGCTTCAGCATCGGTTCGGCGCAGTCGCCGCCGGGGCCGCCGCCCGCGCCGCCGCCGCCGCACGCGATCACCTGCGCGCCGGGGTCCTGCTGCTTGATCGCGGCCGACGTGCTCGTCAGCAGCGCCGCGTAATCCTCGATGCGGATCGGGCCGAACGACGGCTCGTTCCATACCTCCCAGTGCCCGACGCGGCTCGCGTAGCGCGCCGTCACGCGCGCCGCGTAGCGCGCGAACAGCGCGCGCTCCTCCACCGTGCGCGGGAAGCCCTGCGGCCCCGTGAACAGCCCCGGATACGCCGCGGCATTGCCGTAGTCGAGCACGATGAGCGGCTTCAGGCCCTCCCGCGCCGCGACGGCGAGGTAACGATCGTAGCCGGCCGGAAACGCGAAGACGCCCGGCGCCCGTTCGATCTGATCCCAGTAGAGTTCATCGCGGAACCAGCTGAAGCCGGCGCGGCGAATCAGCGGCATGACCTGCTCGGGATCGCCGCGATGCTGGCCGAAATGCGTCGCGACGCCGGCGTCCGGCAAACCCTCGGCAGCCGCCGGCACCGCCGCCGCGCCGAAGCGCCGCTCGG
Source organism: Burkholderia multivorans (assembly GCF_010645215.1). GTDB lineage: Bacteria > Pseudomonadota > Gammaproteobacteria > Burkholderiales > Burkholderiaceae > Burkholderia > Burkholderia multivorans_A. The sequence goes on from NZ_JAAGNW010000018.1 coordinate 19,552, forward strand.
CCAGCACCGCGCCCGCGCGGCTCAGGCGTGCATCCACCGCGAACCAGCCCGGGCGCGGCGCGATCGCGTCGATGCGCAGGTCCGGCCGCGCGGCCGCGCGATAGACGGCGACCGGGGCGTCGAGCGGCGCGCCGTCGCGATCGCGGCCGCGCAGTTCGATCGTCACGGTCGCCTCGCCCGCGCCCGGCGGCACATGGGTCGAGAAGCGCAGCGACAACGGTCCCGGCTGCGCAAGGATCAGCGAGCCGGGCGCATTGGCGAGCGTCAGCGCGGCGTCCGCCGAAGCGGCCCGCGCCGGCAGCGCACTCGCCGCCACCAGGATCGCCGCGCCGAACGCGGCCATGCGAGCCGGCCGCGATGTGCCGGGCGCCGATGTGCCGGGCCGTCCGCGCGCGCCGGCGCGCAGACGACGATGCGGGAAGGCCTTCACGGTTCAGGCGTAGCGTTCGCTGCGGCGGCGCGGAATCGCGTTCAGCACCACGCCGACGACGCACGAACCGGTGCGGTCGAGCTGCTGCGACGCTTCCGAGATCTCGTTCGCGCTCTGCGCGTTCGGCCGCACCACGAGCACCGAGGAGCCGGCAATCGCGCCGATCAGGTGCGCGTCGCTCGCGGCGAGCACGGGCGGCGTATCGACGACGATGATGTCGTAGCGCTTCGCCAGTTCGGCGAGCCGGTCGCGCAGGATCGAGGTCGACAGCAACGCCGACGGGTTCGCCGGATAGCGGCCGGCCGCCATCACCGACAGCCCCTCGATGCCGACGCTGCGAATCGCCTCGCGCACGTCGAGTTCGCCGGCCAGCACCTCCGCGAGCCCGGGCTGCAAGGGCTGCCCGAACAAGGCCGCGAGCCGGCCGCGCCGCAGGTCGCCGTCGATCAGCAAGACCCGCTGGCCCGCCTGCGCGCTGAGCGCCGCGAGATTCGCCGCGATGAAGGTCTTGCCGGTTTCCGCCGTCGCGCCCATGACCGCGAGGATGTTGTTGCTGGTCTGCGCCATGCGGAACTGCAGCGACGCGCGCACGCGGTGCAGCTCCTCGATCGACAAATCGCCGGTGCGGTCGGCCGCCAGCAGGAAATGCTGGCCGGCCTGGCGCGGCCCGACCACTTCCCAGTCGTTCGGCCGCTCCGGTTCGCTGAGCCGCACGAACTGCATCCTATCGAGCTGCGCCTGCCGTTCGCTGTACAGCACATTGCCGAGCACGGGCGCATTGAGCTGACGCTCGACGACGCGCGGGTTGTCGAACGCGGGCTGCAACTGCGCGCGGAAGAACAGGAACAGCACCGCCATGATGAAGCCGCCCGCCGCGCCGGCCACCACGATCAGCAGCCGGTTCGGCTTGAACGGCTCGGCCGGCAGGACGGCCGTGTCGATCAGGTGCACGTTGCCGAGCGTGCCTGACTGCGTGACCATCAGCTCGTTCGCCTTGTTGACCATCGCGACGTAGATGTCTTCCGCCACCTTCACGCTACGGGTCAGGTCCGACGTACGGCGCGCCGCATTGGGCAGCGCCTTGAAATGCGAATCGAAATCGGACTTCTGCTTCTGCAACAGGCCCAGCTGCCGATCGATCACCTGCATCTCCGGCGCCTGATTCGTGAAGCGCGCGGCCAGCGCCGCGCGCTGCACCTGCAGCACGGTGATCTGGCGATCGAGATCGAGGCTCGCCTGGAGGTACGACGACGCCTCGCTCGTCGCCGCGATCGAGTTCGACGACGCGCGATACTGGCTCAGGCCCGCCTCGGCCTTCGCGAGGTTGTCGCGCAGCGTCGGCAGTTCGCCTTCGATGAACGCGCGGGTCTTGCTCGCCTCTTCCTGCCGCTGCGCGATATGCGTCGCGAGATACGAATGCACGATGCTGTTCGCGAGCGCCTGCGCGAGCGCCGGATCCTCGCTCTCGTAGCGGATGCCGACCACGCCGGTGTCCTTGCCCGACTCGCTGATCTTGAGACCGCGCAGGAAACGCTTCATCGCGCGCTCGTCGCTGTAGCGCGTGACCGAGAAACGATTGCCGGGCCGCGCGACCAGACGATCGACAGTCAGCGACACGCCGCCGCCGCTCGCCATGCGCCCGACCTCGCCGTCGAGCAGCAGCCGGCCGTGGTCGTCCTCGAGGCGATAGCGACCATCGTCGAGCACCTTCAGCGCGAGCGGCTTGTCGGCGAGCGCGGGCGGCACGCGCAGCCCGCTCACGCCGATCTCCTCGCCGCCCCACGCGAACGACGACAGGCCCGGCACCCACAGCGGCTCGCCGCGGGTCGCGAGCTTCGCCGTCAGCGCGCCCAGCAGCGGAAAGCGGCGCGGCTCGACCAGTTGATCGAGGCCGAACTCGGCCAGCACGGGCGTGAGCACGCGCCGGCTCTGCATGATCTGCATCTCGGCATCGGTCGGCAGCGTCGCCGGCACCGGCTCCGGCGTGCCGGCCGGGGAGTTGGCGACGAGCGGGTTCGGATTCGGGAAATCGACCTTCACGGTGGCATCCGCCGAATACATCGGCGTGGCCAGCAGCGCGTAGACCGCGCACAGCACGGTCGCCACCGCGACGCATGCGCCGACGAAGCCCATGTGGTCGATCACGAGCCGGACCAGGTCCGACACGGAGAACGCATCCGGGTTGTCGCGCAGACGGATCGGACGCTGGTCGTAAACTTCGGTATTCATCTGCTGCCTGTCCTTGCTCGAAGGCACCGTAGCCTGGGTTTATCGGTAAGCGTGGGGCGCGGGGCCCGTATCGGAGGCGGCCCGCACGCGGACCGCGGCGCCGCTGCTGCGGCGCGCTGGCTTCGCGTCGGAGGTGTCGGCCGGGCCGCCTGCCGGGCCGGTCAGGCCGGGTGCAGCGGATGCGCGGCGGAATCAGCGATCGCCAGGTTTACGACAGAGCATGCATTCATTGCGGCAGGCCGTCTGTTAGTTGGCGCACAGTAATTGCAGGTGACCAATCAGCGGATTTGTCGCTGATTGTTTCCTGGGAACGGGGATATCGCGGCGGGTGGCGGGGAAGGCTTGGTGGGCGCTGGACAGCGACGGGATGCGGGACGGACAGGCACCATCGCGCCGTGCGCGACGAAGCAATGCGTTCAGGTGAGAGGCACGATCCGGCTCGCCCGATGTGTGCGCTGGATGACAGAACGCGGCTGCCGGGAAAGGCGAGGAAGCCGCCGCGCATGAATGCGGCCCCGTAGACGCTCCGCTCACGTCGATGACAGGCGATCACCTGCGTCGGATCGACGGCCTGTCATGCCGCTGCGCAATGGATCGGCTCGCCTCACTCGGGCGCGTCGAATTCTTTGGTCCGCCGGGCTTTCTCGGCCGCCTCGCTTCCGACAAGCTCCGCGCTGACCTTGAATACGTAGTTCAGCACGGATTCGAGATTCGTGGCATGGGCTGCGCGCCATGCCAGCCTGAGCGACAGATTCCTTTCCGGCGCATCGTTCAGCGCAGCATGGCACCGGGCGATTTCCGCCTGTACGTATGCCTCGCCCGCCAGATGGCCGCATAGCGAGTACAGATCCAGAGCCGATCGATAAAGCGGCAGCGCTTCACGCGGATGTCCGGTGCTGCGCGCCACCTCGCCCAGCGACTGCTGCACGTTGCCCTGCCCCTGCAAGTCGTGCACTCGAACAAATATCGCCAGCGCCTGTTCAAGCAGGACTCGCGCTCGGTCCCTGTCCCGCTCGATTTGCAGGAGTCCCATCCCGTACAGGGCATTCGCCTGCCCCAGGCTGTCACCCTGCTGCTCGTAGAGCGAGTGCGCGCATTCGTATTGCTCGTGCGCCGCTCCTTGACGACCGCTCCGCCGCTCGAGCTCCGCGAGCGATCGATGCGTATTGGCTTGCCCCTGCCGGTCATCTGCCTGCAAGAACATCCGCAGCGCATACGCCAGTCGTTCCCGTGCTTCGTCGAACGCCCCCAGATGGAGTTCGAGGTTGCCCAAGGACTGAAGCGTATTGGCCATGCCCAGCACGTCGCCGGCCTCTTCGTAAAGATGCAGTGCCTGCACGTGAAACCCCAGGGACTCCTCAGGATTTCCCTGCCGAACCTCCAGATCCGCCAGACGAGCCAGCATCAATGCGGGATGCTTCATATGACGCAGACTCGCGCGCAGAATCTCGGCGGCCGCGGTGGAACGGAACTGCAAGGTCGGATCCAGACGACGGAGCAGCGTTTCAAGCACGCCATCCCCCGGCGCCCCCAGTTTCAGTTCCTGGAAAATCATCCGATGCAGCGCCTCGAACACACTCAGCAGTTGCGCCCTGGCGTGCAGGCTTTCGTCGGTCGAGACGATGCTGTCGGCCGCTTCTGCCAAGCGCCTGAATTGAGCAAATGCGGGTAGCCGAACCCCCGACCAGTACGCATTGGCACGATCTGACGAAAAACCGTCCAGCGCGAATCGCGCAACCGGAGGCAACAGATGGAACCGGTCGCCGCGCAGCTTCCATACGTGATGCCGGGACAATGCCTGCCGGGCGGCATCGGGCCAGCCCCCCGCTTTCTCGAACGCCGAGATCCAATGACTTTCGATGCCGTCGGGAAACAGCGCAGCCAGCATCCACAACTGAAGCGCGCCGGGTTGCTCCTGCAGTGCATCCTTCGTCAAGCGCAGGCTGATCGGCAAACTATCGAGCCGCGGATCAATCACTCGCCCCTCAGCCAATGCCACGCCGACGGACTGCCATCGCACGACGAGATCAGCGAACGGATACGCATTCCCGAGGCGCGCGATCAGGGTCACGCTCAGCGCGTGACATCCCAGATCCTGCGATACGAACCGACGCAGATCGTCGTCAGGCGGCGGAGCGTCACCCGCCCACAGCTTGCGGAACAACGCCGTCGCGGCATCCAGCGGCAGCGCGGCGATCCGGATCGGCCGCGACACCACGTCCGTCAAATCGATGCGCGATGAGGCGAGCAGCCGTACGCCCTGGATTTTCTGCACCCCGCGCAGCAATCGAATGCCGTCCGTCTGTTCCGCGACGCTCTCCAGATTGTCCAGGTAGTACAGCCCGGGCATCAGCACCTGGGCCAGACGGTTCCCGTCAGTGACGTCGTCGATGCCCAGCGCGCGCCCCATCAACGCCGGCAGATCCGCCGGTTTCGCGTCATCGGGAACATCGACATAGAAGGCCGCCTGCTCCGGGCACGCTTCCAGCCATGCCGCGAGCGCCGCCTTGCAGACCTCAGTCTTGCCGATGCCGCCGCAACCCGTGACATGCGCAAATACGACGGCAGAATCGTCGCTGCTGCGAAGGAACGCCAGAACGGCCGCCACCTCGGCGGCACGCCCCAGGACTTCCCCTTCGCGCGGTCGCAGGCGCGCATCCTTGCCCCCGGACAAGCGGCCCGGTTGCCGCGGCGCGTGGGAGCACGCCGGTGCGGGCGAACGATCCTCGCTCGCCGACGCCGCCGACTGCACCTCGGGCGACGTGGCCGGCATCACCGCTTGCGTGATCGGCAACGCGTGCGGCGGCGGCGCGCACCGCGCCGCCAGATCCTTGATGAACGCCATCAGCGAGTCATGCACCTGACTGCCGTCCCGCGTCGCGGGCTTGCATATCGAAAAATGATCCGCATCAATCGGAATGGGTACTTCACCCGGCACGTGCGGATCGCTGCTTGCCGCCGACACGACCGTGACGCGCGGCCCGGGCGGCCATTTGAGCCAGCGCCCCTGAAGCGCGACGCCATGGGTTTCGGCGAAGCTGCGGACCCCGAACCCGAGATCGGCATATTGCTTCCTGAACTGGCCGTTGAGATTCAGCAGATGCCTGTTGTTCTCGGTCAGATCGCCGACCTGCACATTCGTGCGCAGCAGACCCTTGAGCGCCATGGCCAGATTGGCCAGATCCGAACCCTGGTGAGGGGTGGCGAGAAAAACGACGCCCCGGATCCACCGAACCAGTTGCGCATGCCGTTCCACGTCGTGCGTCATCGCGTGAACGATGGCGGTCTTGATGACGAGACCGCCCATGCTGTGGCCGACCAGAATCAGCGGCCGATTCCGCAATTCCATGCGCCCTGCCAGACGATCGAGCACGCTCGTGCCCTGTTCCGGCAGCGACATCGCGGCATCGTGCCAGCCGGACAGCTTCGCGTCGTAGCCCAGGACCCAGGTATCGCAGCCGCTTTCTTCGCCCACCCAGCGCGGCCAGAGCGTGGTCGGGTCTTTCGGGCGGCTCATCCAGGTTGCTTCCGGATCGCCGCCCAGACCGTGCACGAAAATGATGGAAAAAGGCCCCGGCTTCTTTGGTTGGTGAATATTTTTCAGCGAAGACATGGCATTCCGGTTTGGGTGGGGTCGGGCCTGGCGTGTTCGCCTCGACGCGCAAACCGGTATTATCGGCAGCCGCGGGCATTCCCCTGAGCCCTATCTTGCCGATATCGATCGTTTCAGGTTCGGATCGGCCTGTCCGCACGCATCGGCTCAGGCATCGCCCGATCCCGCGGCAACAAACCATACAACGCGGAATCCGATACCTCGCCGTCCACGAGCCAGCGCTCCCTGAGCAGGCCTTCCCGCACGAAGCCCGCGCCTTCCAGTACGCGCGCCGAGCCGAGATTGCGCGGATCTCCGCCTCGATGCGTCGCAATCCCAGCGTGTCGAACGCATGATCGACCAGCGCGCGAACCGCTTCGCCCGCGTAGCCGCGCCCCCAGTGCGCGGGATGCACGCCGAAGCCGATCTCCGCGCGCAGGCATGCCTCGTCCGCGTTGAACAGGCTGCACGTGCCGATCACCGGACCCGCCTCGCCCAGCGTCATCGCGCAGTTGAAATCGCGGCCGGATGCCGCCGACGCCATCAGCCGCGCGAGACGCTCGACCGCCTGCTCGGGGCGCGTGAACGGCGCGAACGAGTAATAGCGCATGAATTGCCGGTCCGCGTACAGCTCGAACAGCGGCCTCACGTCGGCGTCGGCCAGCGGGCGCAGCACGAGGTGCGGCGTGTGCAGCACGGCAGGTTGAAACAGGGGCATCGTCAGGGTCCTCGGGATCGAAACAGGCGCGGCGCGCGACGGCCACGCGCCGCGCGTCTTGCGCATTTACGCCGCGTACTGATCGGTCGCCGCGATCAATGCGCGCAGAATGCCCGGCTCGTTGTACGCATGGCCCGCGTCCTCCACGATCTCCAGGCGCGCGCCGGGCCAGGCCTTGCTCAGTTCCCACGCGGTGCGCGCGGGCGTCGCGACGTCGTAGCGGCCCTGCACGATCACGCCGCGCACGTTCGCGAGACGATACGCGTCGCGCAGCAGCTGCCCCTCGTCCATGAAGGCGTGATGCACGAAGTAATGATTCTCGATGCGTGCGATCGCGAGCGAGAAGTGATCCGCGCCGAACTGCTCGGCCAGCGCCGCATCGGGCAGCAGACGGATCGTGCGCCCCTCCCACAGGCTCCATGCGCGCGCCGCGTCCTGCCGCACCCGTTCGTCGCTGCCGGTCAGGCGGCGGCGATATGCGGCCATCAGGTCGTCGCGCTCGTCCGGCGGAATCGGCGCGAGGAATTCGTCCCACAGGTCCGGGAACAGCCACGATGCGCCTTCCTGGTAATACCAGCGCAGTTCCTCGCTGCGCGCCGTGAAGATGCCGCGCACGACCAGCGCGTCGACGCGCGCCGGATGGGTCTGCGCATAGGCGAGCGCGAGCGTGCTGCCCCATGAGCCGCCGAACACGAGCCAGCGTTCCGCGCCGATCATCTGGCGCAGCCGCTCCATGTCGTCGACGAGATGCCAGGTCGTGTTGTCGTCGAGGCTCGCGTGCGGCGTCGAACGCCCGCAGCCGCGCTGGTCGAACAGCAGGATGTTGTAGCGCGCGGGATCGAACAGCCGGCGATGGTCGGGCGAGCAGCCGCTGCCCGGCCCACCGTGCAGGAAGACCGCCGGCTTGCCTTGCGGGTTGCCGCACAGCTCCCAATACACGCGGTGACCGTCGCCGGTGTCGAGCCAGCCGTGTTGGTACGGTTCGATCGGTGGATACACTCGTTGCTCCTGGAAAAAGGGGGGGCGCGTCGCGCTAGAGTTGCGCCGTCAGCTGGAACCCGAACGTCACGCGCGTGGTCGGGAAACCGGATGGCTTATAGACCGGCGTTCCCACGAACAAATCATACGCATAGGCGCCGAAACGCGTACCGATGCTTCCCTTCACGCCGATCACCGCGCCGGCCAGCTGCGTGCCCACCAGCGCGATCGGCTGCGCGCCCCACACGCGGCCGTAGTCGAGCCCTGCGTAGGCGGCCTGCCCGGTCTGGCCGATCGGCGCCTGGATCTCGTTGCGCCAGTAGAGGCCCCGCGCGGCGGCCAGCATCGTCTCGCCGTCGAAGCCGCGCACGGTGTAACGGCTGCCGATCGTCAGATCGTCGATGTAGTACAGCGTATTGCCCGTGTATTGACCGTGGAATGTCGTCACGTAGCGGAACGGCTGCCGCGCGATCGCGAACGGCACCGACAGGTTCGCGTCGAGCACGGCCATCCTGTAGCGGTAGGACGGGCCGCCGTCTGCCGCCAGGAGGTCGTCCTGCGCGCCGAACGCGCCGACGCCCTGGCGGTAGGCGAGCGTGCCGTCGAATTGCGCGCTGCCGAAGTAATGCCGGTCGGTCAGGCCGAACTCGATG
>NZ_JAAGNW010000018.1:28161-31930 GCF_010645215.1 Burkholderia multivorans
GTGTCTTCGATGAAGCTGCGGCCGAAGCGCCGCGACAGGCGGAACTGTGCGCCGAGCACGTCGTTCTGGCTGCGCAGCAGCACGCGATTGAGCTTGACGTCCACGGTCTTCGAATTGCCGCTCGCGACGAAGGTCTGGTTCACGCCCGCGATCTGCTGGTAGTAGGAGTTGGTGTAGGCCGAGAGCGTGGCGGTCCAGTAGCCCCAGGGGATCGAGTAGAAACCGTTCCAGCCGTGCGATCCCAGCCGCTTGTCGCCGAATTCGAGATCCTGGCTCACGCCGATGTTGAAGACGTCGTTCAGGCCGAGCGGGTTGTTGATGCCCAGCGACAGGTTGCCTTGCAAGCGTCCCGTTGCGCGGGTGCCGGCGTTGTCGATCGAGGCGACGACGCTCCATGGTTTGCCGCGCTTCACGTCGAGTACGACGTCGCTTTCGCCGGGGGTGTCGGCGGGGACGATTTGCATGGAGACGTCCTGGTTCGATACGCGCTTCATCTGTTCGAGGCCCTGTTCGAGGTCGCGCAGGTTCAGCAGCTCGCCGTCGCCCGTCGGGAAGGCGGTTTTCCAGGTGCCGTAGAGTTTTTCATCGGCGAAGCGCACGTGGCGAATCATGCCGGGGATCAACGCGAGCTTGAGGGTGCCTTTCGATAGATCTTGTTCGGGGACGAGCACGCGCGTGGTGACGTAGCCGCGCGAGAGGATCGCTTGGGAAAGGCCTTTGACCAGAATGTCGAGGCCTTGCTTGCCGATGCATTGGCCGCTGTAGTGGTCGAGCCATTCTCGGGCGAAGGCGAAGCGGTCCATTGGTAATGCCGATGCACCCTGGAATTGCGCTGCGGGGGGGAGCGAGGCAGGGACTTCGAGAGTGATGCGGTCGATTCGGAAACACGGCGTTTCGGTGGGTAACGTCGGGTAGGCCTCGATGTGCGGCACTTCGGAGCGCACGGACGGCGTGGTGAGGTCGGCGTTGCGCTGCTGGGCGTCGCGTTGTTGCTGTGCCTGGCGGTCCTGCTCCGCGTTCGCGCGGGCAGCGGCGGCGCGATCGTCAGGAGTCGGGGACTGCTGTGCCTGGACGGTGAAGGCCGCGGCCAGAAACGGCAGCGCGATCAGGTGTGTGGCTACTCTCATTCGTTATTTTCCAACTGCGTGTTTCATGTGACGACGGGGTGGTCAGGGTCGTCGTTGGTTGGTTCGGTGTAGTTTGCGCCCGATCCAACGGTGGATCTTCCTCGTACACGGGACCGGGGAAGCTGCGAGATACTTCCGGGGCCGGGGCCGTTGCCGCGTGTGCTACCAGCGCGAACTCATTGGCAAGAAATTAAGCCTACAGATGCCGACCTCGCAACTTAAGACTCCACAATTACCGCCTGAACCACGGACCGAATTTATTTGGATCATCGCTTAGCATCCCGGCATTGCGCAAAGGCTTCGGCAAATATCTTACAAATACGATAAATTGCATAATAAATACTGGGATACCGATCAAAAAAACAGAAACATCATCGCTCCACCCAAATAACTTCCTACATATCCCGATAACCACAACCGCATTGCAACCTGAGGTAGCAGCAGAAACCAAACAAACCATAAACCAAATTTGGAGCGTTGCGTATAGCCGATTCCAGTTCACTTCTTATCCAACCTCAATCACCCCTGCGTTAGGGCAACGCAGAAATTCCGCACATGATACAATCACTATTTGTAAAATCGCGAAAATATATAGCGCAACCTGGGCAACGGCTAAATGATCCTTAGTTACGCCATCGCTTGACCATGACTCACTCATCACCCCGCTCCTTCATCATCATTGTCTGATTCATAGCTCTTGCGAGCTTTTTTGTAGCTATTGTCGAACGGTTTAAGACCAAGCGCCTTCGCACGAGATGCATATCCGCCCACCACAGAGACCGGCAACCCAAAAACAACCAATGCAGCCGCAATAAGTTTTGGCAAGGACTCAAAAGCCAAACCACAATACAACATCCCAATTCCTATAAAAATAAGCCCAGTCCTCGCCCACCCCGAAATATTCCCATCAACAATGAAATTTATCTTCATATTATTTAAACCTATCATGCGATGACGCGGTGGTCGGGCACGTCGTTGGTGGGTTCGGTGTGGTTTGCGCCCGCTCCAACGGTGGATCTTCCTCGTACACGGTACCGGGGAAGCTGCAAGATACTTCCGGGGCCGGTGCCGTCGTGTGCTATCCGATTGCGTTCCTCATCTCGGCTGCGCCGTTACTTGATCAATGGATTGCGTCATCGAACCCATCACCCGGTCGACTCTGATGGGTAGCACTCTAGCTCGCATCCTGTACCACCACCAGATTCACATCTCCGCTCACGTTCGCGATCACCTTGTTCGCATTGATGTTCGCACGAACGCTATTGGTGCCTTCACCTCTGACGATCATCGCAGCGTCTCGCGTATTGATGTTTCTACTCCAGTTAAAAATTCGGCCATGGCCAGACTATTTGGCTCACGCCCTATCGTCCCGATCTCTTCTTCTCGTAGAACCAGATCAACGTCCCTAATCAGAATACAGTTGCCGATTAAACCGTACACATCTTTGATCGAACTCGGTCTTATTTCGATTGATCTTGCTCATCATCCTTCGTCTTGTAGCTCTCGCGCGCTTTCTTGTAGCTGCTATCGAAGGGCTTGATCTTTAACATGTGTGCTTGAGCCGCATAACCACCAATAGCCGCAATGACAACTCCAACAAAAACAATAGCTATTGCCCCACTAGACTTCAAGCCATTCCATACAGAGCTAACAACCAACACGATGCCGACAATCACCATAGCAACGCGGACCCATTCTTTTAGGTTACCATCCTCAATAAATTTCACTTACTTTTCCAATTTAACTGATCTTGAATCTGACTGGAAGCAGCTGAATTCTTAAAAAGCTCAAGCCCTTCATTAATAAATTGACCATAGGGTGCGAGTCGATCCATGAAAGGTTTCGCCGCCATGTCAGTTGCAAAACCAACAGTGAATTGACCAAGGTTTGGCCGAAGTATTTGTTCAATTGCACTTGCAACTAAGCCAACCAATGAGGCAGTTATGCTGGTAGTCGCAGCGACAAGCTGCGCCGGATTCGGGAAACGATTTTTCGCTCGCCCATAATATTAATTAACGATTTTATAAAAATTTTAAGCTATCAAAATCATATTTGAGCTACACGATATAATTCCGATTTGTTTGGAAAAATTTCGTAACCTCTTTTCCGCAAGTGATCAAACTCTAATTCGGTACATTCCACTCTCCCATCCACGCTAGCGGTGAGACTTCGTCCCCGCTACAAATTGTCTTCACTTGGCAATGCCCACCCTTCAAGCAGCAATTCAAACTGTGCAAGTCGATGGGACACACTCCTAAAGTCTTGAATGCTGGATTCCAATTCCCAGCGACTCAAGCCGAGATCTCGAGGCTCATCGATCCGGCCATTTTTTGCGTCTGCGAGCGCCTGCAACAATGGAGGATATTGCGCCAACCAATCCACGTCCTTGCTCTTACCTACATTCATCTGAATCTCGCTTTCCAACAATTCTGCGTAGCGCTTCAGCTTCTGTGCATCCATTAGCGTTTCCCACCGATTGAGCCAATCCTGTTCGTATTCGGGTCAGTCCATTGTGTGCGGTTCGTCACCAACACCTGTTGCGCCCCCCCTGACGTCGAATATGCTCCTTGCCGAACAGGGGCAACTTGACATGTAAAAACCACCGGACTGCTCCCCTTGACTGGTCTCATCGAGTACACATC
>NZ_JAAGNW010000018.1:31940-38037 GCF_010645215.1 Burkholderia multivorans
CGAAACCGAGTTGCGCTCCTCGAATCGCCTGTTCAGCGGGCAAACCTACGCCTCTGCAGCACCTGCTCGCCATACGTGGGAGTGGGGTCACCGTTTACCAGTTGTGTAAAACCTGCCTCCGAGTAGTCCAGGCTCGTTCCGGCAATCGTTGCCCCCAGCCCACACGCTATGATCGTCACACAGCCCGTGCCAATGGCTGAGGCAGCTGCCGCCACTCCTGTTACACCCTGTACGGCACCAATCGCACGATTTGAGAATTGATAGCGTTCCGTAGCATCGTTGAATCGATCCACCGGACCATACGTAAAAAGCCCCCCGATAGCAGTTGATTTCGTTCTGCCGTATATTGCTGGCCACGTTGCTCCGAAGCGACAAGTGCTGCCTTAGCCGGGTCGCTATTAGGCACGCTCGCCGAACAATGCACCAGCGAACACGCTGCGTCTGCCAGCCGCTGCTGCTCTTCCGGACTCTTGCCCTGTTGCAATCGCTTGAGGTTCACAGTTTCATCCTGATGCAATTGCCGATTAAAGCGATCCGCACGCAGCATCCATCAACGCCGTTGAGCTTCCCGCACTACAACATTGCAAGAAGGTACGATCGCCCGAAGGTGAAAGCAGCTGCAAGACCGAAGCTTACTAAAGCACCTATCGCATTAAGCGCAGCCGGTTCGTTGTAAGCGAACCAAGCAAACAGAAGCGGTGTCATCACCATCGTTGATTTTAGCCAATATAGGAACTTCGCCCTAAATGAATCCTCCAAATTTCTTCCGAATAGAAGAAAGGTAATTAACAAAACTGCAAGGGCAATAATTACCGCACCAATTTCCATCGTCATTTCTTCGACCCCTTAAGCTGATCCCAAGTATTTCTTATCCCCCACCAAGGGTTGGTGGATGGATCGAAAAATGGGTCTACCGGTTGGGCCAATCCAGTCGCATTACCCAACGGAACGCCAATTTGTTTTCCAGCGGCAATCGTTCCCGTCTTGGTCACGAAAAGAACCGCCGACTGCATTAGCGAATTTGTGCCGCCCGCCCACGTACTTAGTGCTTGCCCGTAGACTCCGCCCAGTGCTCCGCCATAAAATCCACCGATAGTCTCTGCGGTGGTCAAGGGCTTCCCGGACAAAAAGCTCAACCCAAGCGTGGTTGCCAGTCCAGAAGCTGCTGCTTTACAAGCAGTACCTCCCGACACCAAACAGACAGTCACGGCAATAGCCGTCTTTCCTGTGCGCTCATATGCGATATTCTGATTACGCAATTCTGCATCGGTCAGCCCTGTTCCAAACTGCTGCTGTCCCGCGTTGTACGCGTCCTGATTTGGCTTGATGTACTGGCTGTTGTAATCGTGATTCGCATACTGTGAATCGTTCTTGTAGCCATCGCAATTCAGGTTCTGGCAACCGACGATTCTGCGGACTTCGTAGTCGTGGACACCGCCTGACGCCTGCGCAGTCTGCTGATCCGAATTGCGCATTATCTCGGCCAAAATCCGCCCTTCAGCCTCGCCATTGCTGATACCGAGCTCCTTAGCAACATCCTTGGCATACTTCTCGGCCCTTACGTACTCTTCGGGATACAACTGCCGATTAAACCGATCCGCATTCGACGCCGTAACCGCCCCCGTCGTCCCCCCAACCAGCGCACCACCCAACCCCGCCAACACATTCGACACCACGTTCCCCAGCGTCATCGAACCCGTCGCCTCTCCAATCGACCCTGCCACATCGTTGAGCTTACCCGCCAGCGCCGAAGACACACCCGCCCCCGCCGCGCCCTGCCTCGCACTCCCTATCCCGCCGCCCCCCACTCCGCCAATGAGCGCACCACCCGCCACATGCAACGCTATCCGATTCGCGCCACCTTCCTTCCACGAATCAGCCTCGTTCAACGCCGCTCGCATGCCGTCGACGTCACCCCGCTTCTCCGCATCCTCTGCGGCCTTCAGCGCATCGCCTCGCTTCATATCCGCATACATGCCGATCCCCTGCGCGACAACCTGCCCCGCCGCCTGCGCCGCCTGCATCACATCCGCCTGCCTGGTCAGCAGATCGTTCACGTCCGGCGTCTTATCGACCTTCCCATTCAGATCCGCCGTATCACGCTTCAATCCCGCCAGATCCTGCACCTGACCTTCCGGGCTCGTGACATGGATCGTTCCCGCGCTGACGCCGCTATACGTCGTGGACTGCTGGTCGCCGTTGTCCGACATGAACATCATCGGCGCCAAACCGCCCGATCCACCCGCAGAACCGCCCCCCACCGAAACACCCGCGCCGCCAGTAAAACCACTGCTGTTCGCGCTGTAGTGCGAATGATTCTCGATGTCGCTGAAGCTCAACGTCCCTGTCTTCAGCACATTCTTCGATTCATCTGCAGTGCTTCCAATATACGCACCCGTCAATTTCGTATTGCCCTTGACGTCGATATCAAACCCACCCGTACCCGCCTGAATACCTGCCTGTTCGTTCACGCCGGCGTAGTTCCCACCGGCGTGCCCGTTCGACACACTGAAACTCACGTCCCCGCCCGACAGGCTGGCGTTGATACCGCCACTCGCGCTGCTCTGATGCGCGGCGCTATACGTCGTATCCTGCACACTTACCACGTTGAGGTTCCCGCCCACGCTCGCCGTCACCGTCTTGCCGGTCACGTTCGAGCCGATCACGTTCGTATCCCCGCCGCTCACCAGCGTCACGCTGTTCGCGCCCGTCACGTGCGAGTTGTTATGCATCGTCGCGTCGCTGTTGCCGTCTCCATGCGCACGCTGCATCGACGCCGATATACCGATACCACCGGTGCCGATCGACACCCCCACGCTACTGCCCGACGATGCGTTCGAAGTGCGCGTCGAATCCGTATTCGCCGTGTTGCGCAGGTCTATCTGATTCTTCGCCGCCAGGATCACGTCGGTGCCCGCCACATTCGACCCGGCTACCGTGATGTTGCCGCTGCCCGGCGCATCACTTCCCTTCGCCGCGATGGCCACCGTCCCGCCCGCACGGACGCTCGATCCCTGCTGCGTCGTCATGTTTTCGGATGTGTCGATCCTGCTATGGCTCGACCCGACACTGACCTGCACGCCAATATCCGGCCGCTTACCCTCCTTGATCGCCTGCGTAGCACTCACTGCGCCGATCCCGACGTCCCCGGCCGCCGCGATCGAGTGAAGCGCCTTGGCCCGCAGGTCGCCGCTGCCGTCCCGCGCCGCCAGAGATTGTTGATACGCGCCACTGATCGCGCCACCAAGCGCCCCCGACAACCCAACCGTCACCCCACTGCTGCTCGTCGTCTGACTATGACCGTTGCGCATCGTGTTCGCCACCGAATCGCTGATCTCGTTCGCCCCCGTGCCCGTCAGGTTCCCTCCCGCAACCAGATCGCTCCCCGTCACGTGCAGATCGTTGCCCGCCGCGATATTCAGATTGCCCTTCAGCGAGCCCACCGCACTGGCGTTGTGCGTGACGCTCGACGATTGATCCGTCGTCGCAAGCTTGCTGGTCCCGACCGACACCGACAGCCCGCCGCCGGACATCAATCCCGAGTCCTTTCGCTGGTAGTAGCTCGACGTCTCGACCGTATCCTGCGACGTCTTGATGTTGACGTCGCGCGCGGCGGTCAGCGATACATCGTTCGTGCCGACGATCGTGCTGCCCGTGACATTGAGATCCTTCCCGCTCGCAACATTCACCCCATCCGCCGAAATCATACTCCCCAGACTCCGCACCAACGTCTGATCGATCCCGCTCGCCACCTTCGATCCGCTCACCACCACACTATGGCTATGCGTCTCATGCGAATTGAGGACGTGCGTTTCCGTCGCCGCCCCCACGTTCACATCCCCCACCGCCACGAGGTTCGCATTGCCTTTATCAAGACTGATCGCGCTCCCGCTCAACGTAATGTCCTTGCCCGCCGCGATCGTGACCGTCTGCCCGCCCTTGAGCACCGTGCCGGTCAGCGTCTCGTCCGACGAGTGATGCTGCTCGACATAGCTGCGGCCACTACTGCCCCCCGAGCCGTTGGAATTGATGACCGACGTCGCGCTCGCCGTTCCCAGCGTCACGTTGCCCTTGGCCGCGATCGCGCCGCCGCCGCCCAGTTCGATCTGCGCGCCTTTCGCCGTGAAATCCCCGCCCACGCCGATGACGGACGCGCCGCCTACCTTGACCGTACTGCCCACCACCGAGTTGACGTTCGTATCCGACACCCCGTTCGCCAGCTGCACGACCTTGTGCTCGCCGACCTGTTGCGTACCGAGCGTCCAATCTCCGCCGATGTTCGCACCGAGGTTGCCACCGACCGTCAGATTCCCCGCGTTCTGCCGCACGTTCCCGCCCGTCACGATCGCCGCATCGCCCGCCACGCCCGCCTGCCCGGTCGGCCCGAGCGTCGTGAAAACGCCGGTTGCGCCATCACGGCTCACGCGCTTCTCGGTCTTCGTCGCCGTATCGAGGATCAGGTCGCCGCCCGCCGCCACGCTCAGGCTGCCGGCCTTCACCTTGGCCGAAGTCAGATCGACGTTGCCCGTCGTCGTCAGCGACATGAGCCCGCCGCTTTCCAACGCGCCGAACGCGTTGTCGATCTGCTTGCCCTGAAGCGCCAGCGTGTTGTCCGCCTTGATCGTGCCGCTGTTGACGAACGACTGCGCGTCCTTGATGTCGATGTCGGTCGCGACGATCAGCGGGCCGTTGCCCATGTTCTGCTGGCTCGCCTTCGCGAGATACACGACCGGCACCAGCACCGAATGCCCGTCGACGACCTGCGTCTCCATCATGACCACGTTGCGGGTCAGCTTCGACACCTGCTCGGCCGTCAGGCTCGCGCCGACCGGCAAGGCCAGTTCCTTCTGCAACGCCGCGCCGGCCGTCAGCAGCGACTGGTACATCGTCTGGAGATCCGTATACGGTCCCAGCACGGCCTTGCCGGTCAGTGCAGTAATTTCGTTCCGCACGAGCTGCTGCTCGTAAAAACCATCCCCCAGGCGCTTCGGAACATGCGTCAGGTCGACGCCGAGCTGCTTGAAGAAGTAGTCGCTCGAAATGAAAGTCTTCTGATTCGTAAACGCGGGGTTCGTCTCGATCACGTAGCTCGCGTTCGGCAATTCGGTCGGCTTGTACAAGCCGCCCTGGGGAATCGTCAGGTTGTTCAGCACGTTCAGCGCCGTCGCGCTCGCAATGATCGGATCGACCGACGTGGCACGGCCGCCGCGCACGGCCACGGCACCCGTCTTCCCGCCGCTCGCGCTGCCGTCCGGCCCGCCGACCGTCAGCCCCGGCACCGCCTGGCCGGGAATCAGGCCAAGCGAGGGAATTGTCGCATTGGCTGCCGTGTTGTTGATGCTGACACCGGTGCCCGCGATCTTGCCGTTCCCTGCCAAGGTCGAATGGTAGTCCGGCAATGCGTATCGCTTGACGTATGCCGGCGCCGCCTGTGCATAACCGCCCGGACGGCCCGTCACGAACGGCGCATTGCCGAACGGCAATTGCCAATTGTATTTACTGTTGTCGTAGTTGTTGTAGTGATACTGGCCGGAGTACGAAACGCTTACGCCCGGCGCATGTTGACCCGTGGCGGCCCAACCGTCAGCGTCATAGCGCTGGGGCATCTGAATATCGCCGACCGCCGCGATGTTGCTCCAGTAGTTTTGCAGGTTGCCGACCGTCGTCGCGTCGATCTTGCCGCCCGACACGATTTGCGCAGCCGCACTGACCCCTGTCAAGGTCGTCGCCGTCGCGCTGTCCGCGTAGTAGGTTGTGTACTGGTAAGAGCTGTTCCACTCATCTTCCTGGGGCGGTTTGGTATACACGCCGCCAATGCTGGTCGGATCCGCCACGCCGACTTCCCCGGTTCTGCCCTTGATGGGAACATCAAACTGCGTCAACGCCGACGGATCGATCGAGCCCGTCGTCGTCGTCATCACCCGGCGCGTGTTCGTCACCCGGTCGGCATGCAGTTCCATATCGCCGCCCGACTGGATCAGCGCCGACGAATTGTTGACCAACGCAGCGTTCGTGTAATTGCCGTTCCCATCCTTGCCGCCCGCCAGCACCACCCGGCCCATGCCGAAGATGGCGGTCTGCGCCATCGCGTCGGTTG
>NZ_JAAGNW010000018.1:38047-44891 GCF_010645215.1 Burkholderia multivorans
GTCGCGGTTCTCGATGTGACGCGCGAGGATTTCAAGCAAGCCGTTGCTGTCCGAGCCGCCGATCACTGCGGTGCGCCCGAGGTTCGAGACCGTATCCGTGGCGTTGATCGACGTGCTGCCGCCGACGATCGCGCCGGTATTGGTGAGATTGGCCGATTGCGTGCGCAACAGCCCGCCCGCCGACAACGCCCCCACGTTGACGATATTGCCCGCCTGGATGCTCAGGTTGTGCACCGATTCCAGATTGCCGCGGTTGGTGAACGTACCCGGCAGGCTGAAGCCGAAGTCGTGTCCCACGCTGAACGTGTAATCGGGCGTCGCCGAAAAATCACCCTGCAGGTTCATGCTGGCGTCGTAAGTCGCGCTGTACGCGCCGCCGCCTTGCAGCGTCGCCGCGGTGACCGTCAGGCTGTGCGTCGAACCGATCTGCCCGTTCGCGTTCGTGACCGCGCCGGCCGTCGCCACGGTCACGTCGCCGCGTGAATTCACGACGTTGCCGATCCGCCCGCCGCTGTTGTCCAGCACGTCGGCCCGAACGGTCAGCGCCACGCCGCTCAACTGCCCGCCCTGCGTATTGGAAATCGACGATGCCTGAATGGTCACATCGCCGTTGCCGGTGATCGTGCCCATGCCGGCAACGCCGTTCGCATGGCTGTTGTCGATGCGGCTGCCGCCTTGCACCGTCATCTTGCCCGCGCCGAGATCGGTGATCGCGCCGTCGGCGTTGTCGATCGAGGCGGCCCGGACGTCGAGCGTGCTGGCGTCGCCGGGGTTCGACTGCCCCGCCTGGATGTGCCCGCCCCGGTTGACGAGCGCGCCGCCGTTGGTCAGGGACAACGCGCCATCCGAGCGCATCAGGCCCTGCGTATTGATCACCTCGCCGACGATATTCGCGCGCATGGCGCCGCGCGCCGACAGGATGCCGCTCGCATTGTTCAGCCTGCCCGCGTTGACGACGGCCTGCCCCTTCGTGACGATCGTCCCCGCCGCATTGTTCAGCATGCCGGAGCCGCCGCCCGGCTCGATCGTCAGCGTCCCGGTTCCGCCATGCGTGATCGTGCCGCCCGCGTTGTTCAGCTCGCCGGGCTTGAGCGTCAGGTCCGTGCTGTTGGTTTGAACGACGCCGCCCTGCGAGTTGTCGAGCGTGCCGCTGACATCCATGCCCATCGCCGCTGCGCCGTACTGCGTGATCGTGCCGCCGTGGTTGGTCAGGTTCTTCGCCGTCAAGGCGAGCTGGTTGGCTTCGAGCTTGCCGCCGCTGTTGTCGAGCGTCGCATCGAGGGTCGCGGTCAGGCTCGGCGCGACGATCGTGCCGCCGCGATTCGTCAGCGAACCGCTGTGAATCGTCGTCGCCGTGTTCGCGCCAATCCGGCCGTCGTCATTGGCGAGCGTGCCGCTCGTCAGGTCGAGCGCCGTGTCCGACGACAGCTTGCCGCTCGCGTTGTTCAGCAGGCCGCCGACGTTCGCCGTCAGCCCGCCCTGCCCGTTGATCGAACCCGCCGTGTTGTTCAGCGTCCCGGTTTCGGCGACGACGCGGCCGTTGCCTGCGATCTTGCCGCCCGCATTCGAGATCGATCCGGTGCCGCCGCCCAGCGTCAGCGTGCCGGTGCCCGCGTGCGTGATCGTGCCGCCGTCGTTGACGAGCGTGGTCGGTGCAAGCGTGAGATCCGTGCTCTCCGTCTCCAGCAAGCCGCCGCCGGAGTTGTCGAGCGTGCCCGTGGCCTCGACGCGCATCGCGCCGGCGCCGGTCTGCGTGATCGTCCCGCCCTGGTTCAGGAGATCGGTCGACGTCAAGGACACCTGATCGGCCTGCACGGTGCCCGCACGGTTGTCGAGCGTCGTGCCGCCGACCTTCGCGGTCTGCCCGACGATCGTGCCGCCGCGGTTGGTCAGGCGCGCGCCCGCCTCGATCGTGGTGGCCCGCGCGGCCTTGAGGATCCCGTCGCTGTTGTCGACGGTCTGCCCGGTCACCTGCAGATCGGTGCCGGCCGTGATCTTGCCGCGGTTCACGAGATCCCCGCTCCGCACCGTCACCTTGCCGTTGCCGCCGAGGACGCCGCCCGGCGCGCCGTCCGCCGCGACGCCGGCCGCATTCAGGAGGCGGCCGGTCGTCGTGACCGTCAGGCCGTCGCCGTTGAGCGACGCGATGCGTCCCGCCGAATTGTCGACGGACGCACCGCTGACCGTGGTCTGGCCCGCGCCCTGGATGGTGCCGGCCTGGTTGGCGATCCCGTCGCCGTGCACCTCCAGCGTGCTTTGCGACACCAGCGTGCCGGACTGATTGGCGACCTGCCCCGACGACTGCACCGACAGCGGACCTTGCGCCGACACCTTGCCGCCCTGGTTCGACACGCTGCCGCCCGTCAGCGTCACGCTGCCGTCGCTCGACAGCTTGCCGTGATCGTTGACGATCGCACCCGCCGCAGTCGCCGTCACCGCGCGCTGAGCGCTCGTGATGGCATTCGCGAGGTTCACGTCGCCGGTCTTGGCCGTCAGCGACAGGCTGCCGTTCGCGGCGGTCTGGCCGCCGGCGAGATTCATGCTGCCGCCCGTCAGCGCGGCATTGCCGCCCACGGTATTGCGGCCCGTCGCGGTCAGCTGGCCGGACGCGGTGAGGTTCAGGTCGCCGGCCCGCACGACCTTGCCCTGGTCGTCGACGCCCGTGCTGAGCGCGCCCGTCGAATGGATGCTGCCGGCGTTCACCGTCGCGTTCTGCTGCGCGGCGAGCGTCCCGCTGTTGGTGAGATCCGCCGCAGTCTTCACTTCCACCGACTGCCGGCTGTCGATCGCGCCGCTGTTGTCGCTGCCGCCCGCCGCCGACAGCAGGAGATTGCCCAGCGCCGTGGTCTTGCCCGTCAGGACCAGGCGGCCGTCCGATTGCAGGGTGAGGTCGCCCGCCTGAGCGGCGATGGTCCCGGCATTGGCCACGCCGACGCCCGCCGAATTGCCGACCAGGTACACGCGGTTCGCATACATGCCGCCCAGTTGCGCGACGTCGATCGCCACCGCCGGCGCGGCGCCGTCACCCTGGATCGGTTTCGCGGCCAGCGTGCCGTGATCGATCTGGTTCGCGCCCGCGATGACGTTCAGCTTGTCGCCGTAGATCGAGGCATTGGCCTGGACCGCGCGCGCGAGGATGTCGACCTGATCGACGTTCGACGCATTCAGCCCGGCGCCCGCCACGGTGACGAGCCCGCGGTTCACGTTGAAGCCTGCGACGCCTCCGTCCCGGTCGTAGAACGGGACGCCCGTCGTCAGGACCGCGCGCGACGTGTTGATGAAGCCGCCGCCGTCGACGTAGATCCCCGACGGGTTCGAGATGATGACTTCGGCGCGCTGGCCCGCGACTTCGACGAAACCGCGCAGCTGAGACGGATTCGCGCTGTTGACCTGATTGACGATGATCCGCGCGGCGTCGTTCGCGCCGAAATTCGGATTGCCGTTGATCACGCCGGCCTGTTGCGTGCTCGTGATGCCCGCGGCGTTGTTCAGGATCGCGCCGCCCTTCTGGACATCGAACTGGCTGTAGGTGTTCAGCGAGACGCCCGCGCCGCCGGGCCGGTTGATGTTGACTTGCGGCAGGCCGTTCGGCGTCTGGACGACCGACGGCGCATTCGGCCCCGCGCCGACGATCTGCGCGTCCGCCCACCTCGGCATCGCGCCGGCGGCCATCAGCACGGCAAAGGCGGCATGACGCATCGCGAAGCGCCCGCTCCCTCGCGACGCGCCTTCGCGGCTTGCCCGCTGCGTTTCGCCGCGGTTGGTTTTCCCCGTTGCATTGGCCGTTTCCTGCACGGCAACCAGCATGCCGCGCACGCGGCTGAACACCAAACGATAGTAATTTTTATTCATGACTCTGGTCTGCTCGCGATCCGCTCGGTTCGCACGCACGGATGCCCAGCCATGCGTGTTCCAACGGGGTCGTCGACTATCAACTTCAAGGTGCACCGGTCTCTGTCGGACCTTGATGCATGCACGCGCTCAGTACAGCGCAATCCCCGAACCGGACAACGTTACCCGGTCGGAAGGACGCCATACTAACCACAATTTCGATCTCGAAAAATCCCTGGCAGAATTACGAGGGCAGATAAAGCCACGCGTTCAAAATCGTTGACATTCGCCATAGGAAACGACCGAGATCGCTGACAAGAACGCGTTGATTCGACTGAAGCCGTTGAGTCGCCGTGGAGTGAATCGATTGATTCGAATCGATTCGGTCGCTTCAAGTTCCGAGTCGCGCCGCCTGGGATAAATGTGCCATCCATAGCGGCGCTTGAACAGGATCACGCCACCATGATGACGCGCGGCGCTGTTCGCCTCAGCCTCGTTGAAACCCCGTGCGAGCGGTATCCAGGGTCGTCAAACCCTTTGGACCCATTGGACTCGTGATGCACGCCCCGCGATCACGCTGCGCGATCGCAGCCACCGTCCAACCCTCGTGTTCTTTTATTCAGGGACGGGATTTTATCAGCCTATTGAAAAGCGAGGCGTCACACGGCGACGAGCGCAAACAATTGCTTCAAATAATATCGCCATCGATTATCACAGCGGACACGCAACCGGTATGCAGGAAAACGACCGATTAACCGCGAAAATCGGAGTCAATGCACGCCGCAGTCGAGCCCACCTTGCCTGCGCGGTTCGATCGGCAAATACCTATTCGTGCTTCCGGAATTTCGGAGCGTTGGACGACACGGTTTTATCTACGAAAGTAAAGCAGGCCGGGGGGATCCGCTGCGGTGCGTGGTCAAGCCGTATCTTCGCGCGCCGTGGCGAAAGAGGGATGCGCATACTGTAGAGAGCCGCGCCGGAAGCGTCAACTGACGCGCCATGCTTGTCACTCGCCGGCAGACGTTGCCCACGCAACCAAATTCACGAGCACGAGGCTCCCGGTTCAAAGCGGCCCTCGGCCGTCGAACCGCGCTGCTTCGCGCAGCCTTGCGAGCCGCGCGAAGCATCCGCCATCACGCGCCGCGTGCAGCGATGCGTCCGCCTTAAAGCGGATACGCCGCCGTATACCGCTTGTACGCCGTATAAGCCGGCTTGCGCGTCACGCCGTCGTCCTGGATCAACCCCCAGTTCATCGCCGCCGTCTCGCCCTGGTCGGTCGGGTTCGGGAACAACGCGTAATAGATCGCCCCGATGATGTTGTACTGCGCGCGCTGGGTGCGCCACACGTCGAACTGGCTGCTCAGGTACTGCGCCTGGCCCGCCTCGCTGGCCCAGGCCCCGAACTCGGAAACGACGATCGGCTTGCGTCCGGTCACCGCGTTCAGCTGCTGCAGCACGTTGACGAACTGGTTGGTGTGCGTCGACGGGCCGGCCGCGAGGATGTCGTTCTCGCTGCTGTACCAGTGCACGCCGATGAAGTCGAGCGCGATCGGCGTACGGGTGACTGCCCCCGTCGTGTCTTTGCCGTTGCACAGCATGTCGGCGACCACATAGCTGTACGCGACGCCCGACGCATAGCCGCATTGCGCATCCGGGATCACCGCCTTGATCCCGTCGCGCAACCCGGCGGTCCAGCCGCGCAGCGCCTCGATCGAGGTCGGCAGATAGTCGGTCGGCACCGATCCGTCGACGGGCTTGCCGTCGACCGGATTCACCGCGCCCGGCGTGAGGAAATCGACACGGCACGCGTAGTCGAGTTCGTTGCCGCATTCGAAGTAGCGGCAATGGCCGTTCAGCGGCAGCGCGATCGATTTGCCGAGCGCATAGCCCGCGCTGTAGTTCGCCGCATACGAGGCGACCAGGCTGATGCCCTGGTCGATCACGACGAACGGCACGACGTTGCTCGCGGCGAACGCCTGGCAGTACGGCACGAGCGCCGCCGCGCCGGCCGCGGTGCTGAGGTTGGTGCGCACCGTCCGCGCACCGAGATCGGCGAAGGTGTTGACGTAGGTCGACGACAGCCACGCCGGCAACGGCGCGTAGGTCGCGAGCAGGTGCGCGTTGATGCCGAAGAACGGCAGCGCCGCCGTCTCAGCCGGCTGCTGCGGCGTCACGGCCGGCGTGCCGGTGACGCTCTTCGTGCCGCCCGCGGGCGGCTGCGCGCCGGTCTTCGGCTGCTTTGCGCCGTTGTCGACGGCGGACGTCGCGCCGGACGCCTGCCCGTCGCCGCCTCCGCCGCAGCCGGACAACATGCGTGCAGCACCGGCCGCCGCAACGCCCAGCAGGAATTGTCTGCGAGTTGCCATGATTCACCCCCATCCGCTAAATCATGTCGCGCGGCGGCCCGCTGTCGGACGACCGCGCCATTGAGCTGTAAAAGAAAGTTGGACTGTCGACGTGTCCCGGGGCCTCGTCGTCTTGAATATTATTTTTCGCGACGAACAAGTAAATGGGACGATGAACCCGGGACGTCTTAGACCGGAAGCGGCGGATGGACGAAGGGCCCGGACCGGATGCCGCGTGTGACGACGCGCCCGGCCCGGGCTTTTCCTTTTGGATACCTTAAAGAATACGACACGATGATGACAACGCTTTCAACTGGTTGAATCCGAATCGGCCGGCTGCCGCGTGATGACGCCGCGCTGCCGGCCTGCCCGCGCAGGCGGCCTCGGCCGTGCGCGGGTCGCCCCGTCGCGCCGGTACGGGCAGGCACTGCCCGATCCGGCTTCGATCGGGCGGCATGATACCCGATTCGGCCGCGCCTCCCGGCGCACGCGCGTCAGAGCCGGGCAGCGAGCCGCGCGCCCTGGTCGATCGCGCGCTTCGCGTCGAGTTCGGCGGCCAGCTCCGCGCCGCCGATCAAATGCACCGGCACGCCCGCCGCCTTGAGCGGTTCGTAAAGCGCGCGCTGCGATTCCTGGCCCGTGCACAGCACAATCGTGTCGACCTCGAT
>NZ_JAAGNW010000018.1:44901-49155 GCF_010645215.1 Burkholderia multivorans
CCCTGGTCGTCGATGCGTTCGTAGTTGACGCCCGCGAGCATCTCGACCTGCTTCATCTTGAGCGCCGCGCGATGGATCCAGCCGGTGGTCTTGCCGAGCCCCTTGCCGACGCCCGTCGCCTTGCGCTGCAACAGCGTGACGCGCCGCGCGGGCGGCGTCGCGACCGGGCGCGTGACGCCGCCGCGCACCGCGCCCGGATCGGTCACGCCCCACTCCGCCTTCCATGCCGCGAGGTCGAGCGTCGACGATTCGCCTTCCTGCACGAGGAATTCGGATACGTCGAAGCCGATCCCGCCCGCGCCCACCACCGCGACCCGCGCGCCGACCGGGCGCTTGCCCGCGAGCACGTCGAGGTCGCTGAGCACCTTGGGATGATCCTGGCCGGGGATGCGCGGATCGCGCGGCGTCACGCCGGTCGCGAGCACGACTTCGTCGTAGCCGCCCGCGATCAGCGCCGCCGCATCGACGCGCCGGTTCAGATGCAGCCGCACGCCGGTCACCTCGATCTGCCGCGCGAAATAGCGCAACGCCTCGTGGAATTCCTCCTTGCCGGGGATCTGCTTCGCGAGATTGAACTGGCCGCCGATCTCGGCCGCGCCGTCGAACAGGTCGACCGCGTGCCCGCGCTGCGCGAGCAGCGTCGAACACGCGAGCCCCGCCGGCCCCGCCCCGACCACCCCGATGCGTTTCGCGCGCGGCGTCGGCCGGTAGTTCAGTTCGGTTTCGTGGCACACGCGCGGGTTCAACAGGCACGACGCGACCTGGTTCTTGAACACATGGTCGAGACAGGCCTGATTGCAGCCGATGCAGGTGTTGATTTCGTCGGCGCGCCCCTGGGCCGCCTTGTTCATGAACTCGGCGTCGGCGAGGAACGGTCGCGCCATCGACACCATGTCCGCGCAGCCGTCGGCGAGGATCTGCTCGGCGACTTCCGGGCGATTGATCCGGTTGGTCGTCACGAGCGGGATCCCGACTTCGCCCTTCATCTTCTGCGTGACCCACGCGAACGCGCCGCGCGGCACCGAGGTCGCGATCGTCGGCACGCGCGCCTCGTGCCAGCCGATACCCGTGTTGATGATCGTCGCGCCCGCGCGCTCGATCGCCTTCGCGAGCTGCACGACTTCCTCCCAGTTGCTGCCGTCGGGAATCAGGTCGAGCATCGACAGCCGGTAGATGATGATGAAGTCGCGCCCGACCGCCTCGCGCGTGCGCTGCACGATCTCGACCGGCAGGCGCATCCGGTTCGCATACGAGCCGCCCCAGGCGTCGGTGCGCTGGTTGGTGTGCTGCGAGATGAACTGGTTGATCAGGTAGCCTTCGGAACCCATGATCTCGACGCCGTCGTAGCCGGCCTCGCGCGCGAGCTGCGCGCAGCGCACGAACGCGCGGATCTGCCGCTCGACGCCGCCCGCCGTGAGCGCGCGCGGGGTGAACGGCGAGATCGGCGACTTGATCCTCGACGGCGCGACGGCGAGCGGATGGTAGCCGTAGCGGCCGGTATGGAGGATCTGCAACGCGATCTTGCCGCCCTCCGCATGCACCGCGTCCGGGATCACCCGATGCCGGCGCGCCGCGCCCTGCGTCGACAGCGTGCCGCCAAACGGCTTGGTCCAGCCCGCGACGTTCGGCGCGAAGCCGCCCGTCACGATCAGCCCGACGCCGCCGCGCGCGCGCTCCGCGAAATAGTCCGCGAGGCGCGGCAGGGTCTTGCGGCTGTCTTCGAGGCCGGTATGCATCGAGCCCAGCAGCGCGCGATTCTTCAAGGTCGTGAAGCCCAGGTCGAGCGGGGCCAGCAGGTGCGGGAAGGGCGTGGTCATGGCGGGGTGCGGGGAATGATTGTGTCCGCCATCGTAGGGCGCGCCGCCGCTTGAGCGTGAGGGGGCAAACAGCCATAATGCTTGTCATTTCCGGCCAAAATCATGACCCGACGATCCGCCAAAGACAATCTGGGGCTGCGGCGGCCGACCATTCCCGTCGCCTACCTGCGGTTGCTGCTGCAAGTGTTCGAGGAGCGCGGCGTCGACGCGCGGCAGGCGCGCGCCGGCACCGGCCTGCGCGACGACGTGCTGGCCGAGCCGGACGCGCGCGTGCCGCCGGCGCAATGGGCGCGGCTCGTGCTCAACGCGCTCCGGCTCAGCGGCGACGAAGGGCTCGGCTTCGAGCTGGGGCTGCGGCTCAAGCTGTCGGCGCATGGCTTCCTCGGTTACGCGGCCATGACGGCGCCCGACCTGCGCACGGCGCTGCAGGTGCACGCGCGCTACTTCCGGATGCGCAATCGCCAGTACCAGTTGCAGTTCGCCGAGGACGACGCGGGCGCGCGGCTCGTCCTGTCGGGCGTGCAGGCGAGCCCCGTGCTCCAGCATCACATGATGTTCGAGCTGGTGCTGACGGGGCTCGCGCATGGCATCGCGACGCTCGCGGGACGCGCCGCGCCCGATGTCGAGCTGCGCTTCACGTGGCCCGAGCCCGATTACTACGCGCGCTATCGCGCGCGGCTGCCGCGCGTGCGTTTCTCGTGCGACGCGCATGCGCTGTGGATCCCGCGCGCCGCGCTCGACTGGCCGCTCGCGCTGGCCGACGAGGTCGCGCACCGGCAGGCGCTCGTGCAGGTCGAGCGCGAATACGCGGCGGTGCGGCAGGAGGAAGGCGATCTGGTCGAACGGGTGCGGGCGGAACTGGCCGGGCACGCGGACGGCTATCCGAGCCCGGAATGGCTGGCGCAGCGCCTGCTGCTGTCGACCCGCACGCTGCGGCGGCGGCTGCTCGACGCGGGGTCGAGCTATCGAACGCTGCTCGACGAAGCGCGCTTTCGCGACGCGTGCGCGCTGCTGCGCGCGTCCGACCTCGATCTGAAGACGATCGCCGAGCGGCTCGATTTCAGCGATCCCGCGAACTTCACGCGTGCGTTTCGCAACTGGGCGGGGCAGACGCCGAGCGCGTATCGCCTCGCGGCCGCGCGGGAGGGGGCGCGCTGAGGGCGAGCGGGTCGCTGCGCGCCGTCACGGGCGGATAGGCACCCCGGTCTCGCTTTCAGGCGAAGCCTCCGCCCCCGCCAGCGCATCCGCATCGATCCCGAGCCATTCATGCAGGCCCGCCCAGCCGCGCGGCGTCAGGTCGAGCGCGCGCGACGACGGCGTGCGGCGCACCCAGCCCTGCTCGCACAGGCATGTCAGCAGCTGCGTGCCGAGCGGCCCCGCGAGATGATGCCGCCGCTCGGTCGAATCGAGACACTGGCGCGCCACGCCGCGCCGGCCCGCCGCGAGCGCATGGGTATCGATCCCGAGCGCCGCGAACCACACATGGCCGCCGGGCGTGATCTCGAAACGCTTGTCCGCGGCGGCGACGATCAGGCCGCGCGCCTGCAGGCGCTGCGTGACCGTCACGCCGAGCCGCCCCGCGAGATGGTCGTAGCAGCAGCGCGCGAAGCGCAGCGCCCGCGCATGCGGCGCGGTCGTGCGCGCCGGCGCGGGTTCGCGCGGGCCGATCGAGGCGAGATGTTCGAGCGCGGACGCGACGTGCGCATCCGCGAGCCGGTAGTAGCGATGGCGGCCCTCGGTCTCGACGCTCAGCAGCCCGCCGTCGAGCAGCTTGCCGAGATGCGAGCTGGCCGTCTGCGCGGTGACGCCGGCCGCGCGAGCCAGTTCCCCGGCCGGCCGCGCGCGGCCGTCGAGCAGGCTCACGAGTATCGCGAGGCGCGCGGGGTCGGCGATCAGGAACGCCGAGGAAACGATATTCGCGTTGGCTTGCATCACAGGCTCCCAGGAATACGCCGACGATAGCACCTCCGCCCCGGCCGTCGCTTCGATACGCATCGAAGCATCCGCGCGCGCGGCGCGGCTACGCTTCGGCCATCCTCTTCCCTTCGCGAGCCGATCATGACCGACACCGCCGACGCCCGCCTGCGTCACATCCACCATGCCTGGCACGCCGCCGTGGTCGCGCGCGATCTCGACGCGCTGCTTGCGCTGTACACCGACGACGCCGTGCTCGAATCGCCGCTGATCCTGGTCGCGCTGCCCGACCGGCGCGACGGCGTGCTGCGCGGCAAGGACGCGCTGCGCGCATTCTTCGCGACCGGCCTGCGCGCGGCCGCCTCCGCCGCGCCGACCCGCTGGTACCGGAGCGACGTATTCCTCTCGCACGGCAACCGGCTCGTCTGGGAATACCCGCGCGCGACGCCCGACGGCGATCAGACCGATCTCGTCGAAGTCATGGATCTCGACGGCGATCGGATCGCGCACCATCGCGTCTACT
>NZ_JAAGNW010000018.1:49165-50544 GCF_010645215.1 Burkholderia multivorans
CTCGGCCGCATCGGCGCAGCCTTCGGCACGCACATCGCCGGGCTCCAGTGGGTGATGAACGCGTACACGCTCGCGTTCGCGAGCCTGCTGCTGACGGGCGGCATGCTCGGCGATCGCTGGGGCGCGCGCCGGCTGTACGTCGCCGGGCTGCTCGCATTCACGCTCGCCTCCGCGCTGTGCGGCCTCGCGCCGTCCCTGCCCGCGCTCGTCGCGGCGCGCGCGGGCCAGGGCCTCGGCGCGGCGCTGCTCGTGCCGTGCGCGCTGAAGCTGATCAACCAGCACGTCGTCGATCCGCGCGCGCGGGCGCGCGCGATCGGCCTGTGGGTCGGCTGCGGCGGCGTCGCGATGGCGGCCGGCCCGCTCGTCGGCGGCGCGCTGATCCGGCTCGCCGACTGGCGCGCGATCTTCTTCGTCAACCTGCCGCTCGGCCTCGCCGCCGCCGTGCTCGCGTGGCGCCTGCCCCACGACCGCATCCGCGCCGTCGCCGCGCGCGTCGACCGGGCCGGCCTTCTCGCCGGCATCGTCGCGCTGGGTACGCTGATCGGCGTACTGATCGAAGGGGCTGCGCTCGGCTGGCGCTCGCCCGCCATCGTCGCGGGCGGCATGGTCAGCGCCCTCGCATGGGCCGCGCTGCTGCGCATCGAAACGCGCGGTGCGCACCCCATGCTGCCGCCCGCGCTGTTCCGCGCGCGGGTCTTCAACGGGTCGACGGGGGTCTCGATGGCCTCGGCCTTCGTGTTCTACGGCCTGCTGTTCGCGATCAGTGTCGACTGGCAACGCGCGCGCGGCGCCTCGCCCCTCGCGACCGGGCTCGCGCTGCTGCCGATGACGGTGATGGTCGCGCTCGGCAGCCTGTGGTCCGGGCGGCTCGCGGCGCGGTTCGGCGCACGACGCGCACTGTGCACGGCGTTCGGCGGCTACGCGGCGGGCGCGCTGGGATTGCTGGCCGGCGGGCCGGGCGCGCCTGCCTGGCTCGAGGTCGCGTCCCTGCTGGCGATCGGCTGCGCGTCGGGCTTCATCTCGCCGGCCGCCACCGCGCCGGCGCTGGAAACGGTCGACGCGCGCCACGCGGGCATCGCGGCGGCCGTGCTCAACACCGCGCGCCAGGCGGGCGCGGCGCTCGGCGTCGCAGTATTCGGCGCGCTGCTCGCCGGCGCGGCCGATTTCACGCGCGGCATGCATGCGGTGCTGTGGACCGCCGCCGCGAGCGCCGTGCTGGCGGCGCTCGGCGGCGGATACGCATGGCGCGCACAACCTGCCGCCGCCTCGGAGCATGCGTCGCCGCGCGGCTGATCCGACCCACGGCGCAGGGCTTTTGTCCTACCATTGCGTGGCGATGCGCGCATCGATCTCGCCCGTGCTTGCGTGCGCAACCATCG
>NZ_JAAGNW010000018.1:50554-52040 GCF_010645215.1 Burkholderia multivorans
ATCGCGATGCCGTTCCTTTCAGGAGCTTTCATGAAGCACGCCGGCGCGACCGCGCTCGACCAGCTGGAACCCTTGCTCGCCGACCTGCGCGCGCTGCCCGGCTTGCGCGAGAAAACGCGCGGGGTGTTCTACCGGAAAACCCGGCCGTTCCTGCATTTTCACGAGGAAGCGGCCGATCTCTACGCGGACCTGCGCCGCCATGACGACTTCGAGCGCTTCCGCGTCAACGCGCCCGGCGAGCGGCAGGCGCTGCTCGCCGCGATCGCCGCCGAACTCCACGCGACAGGAAAGGAAACTGAATGAACGACGTCCTGCCTTCGATGCCGCCCGGGTTCCGCTTTGAACCCACCACCGCCGACGACGCCGAGGCGCTCGTCGCGCTGCGCATCGCCGCGCTGCGCGACAGCCTCGAACAGCTGGGGCGCTTCGATCCCGAGCGGGCCCGCGACCGCTTCCTGGCCACGTACACGCCGGCGCACGGCCGCTGGGTGGTCGTCGACGGCGTGCGCGCGGGCTTCGTGCAGCTACGGCCCGACGAAGGCGGCCTGAAGCTCGATCACTGCTATATCGCCCCTGCGTGGCAGAGCCGCGGAATCGGTTCCGCCGCGCTGCGCGCCTTGCTCGCGGAAGCCGACGCGCAGGCGCTCGACCTGCGCCTCGACGCGCTGCGCGGCAGCGCATCCCAGCGCTTCTACCAGCGGCACGGTTTCCGGCAGGAAGCCGAATCGGCGTGGGACATCCACTATGTCCGCCATGCGCTCACGGCGCGATCAGGTCCCGCAGCGCAATCCGCACCTGCCTGAGCGCAGCCGCGCGGCGGATCAGCACCGGCACGTCGGCCAGGTCCGGCGTGCGCAGCAGCGCGCGGACCGAAGCCAGCGTCGCGGCGTCGGCCGGCAGCGTGCCGACCCGCTCGACCCGATCGCCCACGCGAATGCCCGCCTGCGCGGCCGGCCCGCCCGCAACCACGTCCATCACGCGCAGCCCGTCCGCCGAGCCGAGCCCGAGCCACATGCCGCTGCGGTCGTAGTGCTCGGGTGCATCGGAATCCGCACGCCGCGCGAGCCACATCACCTGATGCGGATAGTCGAACGACACGCGGTACCGCCCGAGCACGCCCATGCCGAAGCTGCCCGCGCGATCGGTCCGCGCGAATCCGCCCGCCTGCTGCAACGACAAGCGGGTCACGGGCGGCGCCAGCGCCACGTCGCCGATCGAGCACGCCGCCGCCCGCCCCACGCGCGCGCGGATCGGCCCGCCGCCGCCATAGCCCGTCATCGCCTCGACGAGCGGGCCGAGCCGCGCATCGAGCCCGCGCTCACGCCAGAACGCGCCGAACAGCGTCAGGCTGAAACGGTCGCCGGTGTCGACCTGGAACACGCCCGCCTCGCCCTGCACGGTCGCATCGACGAGCGGCATGCCGTTCTGGTCCAGCCGGAACTTCACCGGCACGGCGCCCTCGGGCGGATGAAATGCGTCCGGCGCC
>NZ_JAAGNW010000018.1:52050-54345 GCF_010645215.1 Burkholderia multivorans
CGCACGGCTCAGTACGCCGACGTCGAATGCGGGCGCGTCGAGCGCGCCGAGCGACACCGTCCCGACGCGCAGCGCGCGCACGTGCACGACCGGAAACGCCAGCGCCTGTTCGCCCGCTCCGGCGCCCGTTCCCGCGCCCACGCGCGGCAAGCGCAGCCGCGCGGCCGTCGCCGTGCTGACCGTCGTGTCCGACGAGCCGGTATCGACGATGAACGCGAACGGCCCCTGGCCGTCGATCGTCACGTCGACGAACGGCCGGTTGTCGACGATCGACAAGGGCAGCACCACCGCCGCGACCGCCGCCTGGGTCGCGACCACGGCCGCGCCCAGCGCGACCGCAAGGCTCAGCCGGATCCGATGCGCAATGCGCATGCCGCCTCCTTCCAGTGGAAATCCAGGAAAAACCGCTCGATGCGCGCGCTTACCGGCGCGGCTCCGCGCTCGCGATGAACGCCGTCACGTCGTCGAGCAGCGGCACGAACGGGCGCACCGGCAAGCCGAACGCCCCGACCAGCACGACATGCCCGATGCCCGCGTAATGCTTGACCCGCACCACGCTGCCCGCCTCCTGCAGACGCGCGGCGAAGCGGTCGGTGTTGGCGGGCCGGACCGTGGTGTCGTTCGCGCCGGACGCGAGCAGCATCGGCGGCTCGCCGCCGTCGACGAAATTGATCGGCTGACTCGCGGCGCGCGCCGGTTCGGGAAAGATCCGCATCAGCGTCTCGTCGCGCAACGGCAGGAAATCGTAAGGCCCGGCCAGGCCGATCACGCCCGCGATGTCGCGCTTGCGGATCTCGTGCTCGGCCAGGAAGCGCGCGTCGGTCGCGAGCGCCGCCGCGATCTGCGCGCCCGCGGAATGCCCCATCAGGAACAGCCGGGACGGATCCGCGCCCAGCTCCACCGCGTGATCGCGCGCCCAGCGCACCGCGGCCGCCGCGTCCTCGACGAACGCGGGGAACACCGCGTCCGGATACAGCCGGTAGTCGGGAATCACCGCGACGCAGCCGCGCGACGCCAGCGCCTCGCCGACGAACTTGTAGTCGCTGCGCCTGCCGCTCTGCCAGCTGCCGCCGTAGAAGAACACGACGAGCGGCACGGGCGCGCCGTCGGGCTGCCGCGTGGGCGCATAGACGTCGAGGGCGTGGCGCGGCCCGTCGCCATAGGCGAGATCGTAGCGGCCGACGAACGACGAGCGGCCCGCCACCACGTTCAGCACCGCGGCCGGCCGCCAGCCCGCCACGACGCCGAACGCCAGTACCGATCCGAACAGCAATACGCCTGTGAGCATCATTTCCGTCACCTGCACAAGCCGGGCGCCACGTGGGCCACTTACGCGCTAGACGATCCGGGCCATGCCGGACACGTCGCGCCCATGATCGGACGCCGTACCCAAGAGCCGAACGCGCAGCGCCGCGCGATCCGCGACGAACCAGACCGTGCGACCCTGATTCGACTCTAGGACAAAATCGCGCCATGCCGTACTCTCCGCAACCCGGCCCGTGAGATCCCCGACGATCGCGATGCACAGCCGGTAGTTGACGAGCTTCTGCAGCAGCGCGCCCGCCACCCCCGTGCGCAGCTGGAAGAACGCAGACGTGAGCCGCGCCGCCGGGATCGCCACCCACACCGCGCCGGATCCCCATGCGGCGGCGATCAGATCGCCCGCAGCGCGCTCGTGCGCGAGCGCGGGGCCCTGCTCCGCGCACATCAGCACCGGCACGCTGCCGATCTGCACCACTTCGTCGGATGTCGTCATCGAATTCCCCTGCATGTTCCAGCCGGCGTCGCCGGTCTTTGGTCTTTGATCTTGGGTCTTGTGCGCCGCTTGTGTCTTATCGCCGGATCGCGCCGCGCGGCGTCAACGCAGCGCGTCCGTCAACATCTGCACGAGCCGAAGCCACTCGGCCGCGTCGGCCGGCGCCGCAATCAGCACGCACTTCAGGCGCGACTGCGACGGGTCGTACGCACTCTGCAAGCGAACCGGCGCCGCGCCGGCGTCGCGCCCCAGCAGCGTCGCCTGCAGGGCCGTCGCGAGCCGATCGGCCTGCGCGGCCGACAATGCGTCGATCTCGACGATGCTGGTCACGCGCGCGCTCGGCGTCGGCCCGGCCGGCGCGACGGCGGCCGGGCCGCCGGCAAACCGCATCACCTCGTCCCGCAGCAGCCGATAGGACTTGCCGATGCGGGTCGCAGGCAGGCGGCCGTCGTGGATGAAGCGCAGCACGGTCTTCGCATGCAGGCCGAGATGCGCGGCGGCTTGTGCGACGGTGTAATAGGAAGCTTCCATCATCGCTC
>NZ_JAAGNW010000180.1:0-4164 GCF_010645215.1 Burkholderia multivorans
GAGCAAATGGGGCGTGCGCGGCCTCACGAAAGTCGCTGCATTGGAATTTGGCCATCAGGGCATACGCGTCAACTCGATCCACCCGGGCGGCGTGAACACCTTGATGACGAACCCGACCGATGCGCCGGTGGAGACGATCAACCGGCATTATGCGAACGTGCCGATGCAGCGTGTGGGCTTGCCCGACGAGATCGCGCGCGCGACGCTCTTTCTCGCGAGCGACGACGCATCGTATTGCAACGGGGCGGAACTGGCTGTCGACGGCGGGATGGCCGCGGGCGCGTATTACCCCGGGTTGCCCGGCGCGCCGTTCTGAGCGTGGCGGCCCGGGCTGCCGCGCTTTCAAGTCGGGTCGGGTTTTGTGGTGACCAGTGACAGGATGCACGGCCGCCACGCCCCGCGCCGGCCGTGCGAGGCGTGCAGCCCGCGCGGGCTTACGCGCGGTAATGCGCGACGACTTCGTCGACCGCGCGCTGCACGTCGCCGCGCCGGTAGCGGAGCCGGGCGAGGTCGGCCGGATCCGGCTCGTAGGCAACGATCTTGCCGCGCCCCGTATAGATCGCGATATCGGGCAGCAGCGGATGTTCCTGGTCGAGCGACGGCACGGGTTGCGGATTGTCGGCCGCGCGGAAGAAGGTCGCGAAATAGTCGGCAAAGCTGAGGTTCTCGTCGCCGACGAGATAGGCCTTGCCGGCTTCGCCGCGTTGCAGCGCGCCCCAGATCGCTTCCGACAGTGATTGCGTCGACATGAAATTGCTGCCTCCGGCCGGCCCGAATACGGGCAGGCCGACGAGCTTGCCTTGTGCATAGCGTGTGTACGCGGCGAACATGTCGTTGTGCAGCCCCGGCACCGATCCGACGACGAACGGCGCGTTGACGCTGCAGACCTCGAACGAAGTCGTCGCGAGCGCACGTACGCGTTCGTCGGCGAGATGGCGGGACCGCACGTACGGAACCGTTTCGATGAGCGCGGGCGCGACCTGCGGATAGAAGCTGCCCACCAGTACGGCGCGTTTCACGCCGGCGTCGCGCGCCAGCGAGAAGAAATGCGGCACCGCGTCGACATTCGCGCGTTGCCAGTGCGCGGCTTCGTCCGTGCCGGGCGGCAGGTGACGGATGTCGTTGCCGGCCGCGAACACGAGCGCGTCGAAGCGCGCGAGGTCGTCGGGCGCGAAGTCGCCGGCGACGTAATCGCCGCGCAGCAGGTCGAATTGCGCGAGCGCGCAGGCCGCCGTCGGCGGTTTGCGCGCGGCGAGCGTGACGAGGTTGCCCTGCGCCTTCAGGTGCAGCGCCGCGTGGCCCCCGATGAGGCCCGTGCCGCCGATGATCAGGATTTTCATGATGTCTCCTCTGGGGGCGCTTGCGCGCCGCATGAATGAACGGGCGCAAGGAATGCGCGCAGGCGCCGCCGTTCGGAACAGGAAACCGCCGTCGGCGATGGCGCGCGGCCTGCGTCGCCGCTGCCGATCGGCAGGAATGTGTCGGGGAAGGCGCGCATCGAGCGGCTTACTTGCACGAATGAACCGAGCGATACCTCACAGCGACGAGACGAGTTGCGCGTTGTCGATCCGGAGTTCGGCGCCGTTGACGAAACGCGATTCGTCCGAGGCGAGGAACAGCACGAGATTCGCGACGTCCTGCGGATCGCACATGCGCGCCATCGGGTCGTGGCCGATGCCGAGCGCGACCGGGTCGAGATCGGGCATCAGCGCCTGCGTCATCGGCGTCCAGATTCCGTCCGGATGGATCGAGTTGCAGCGGATCCGGTAGCCGCTGCGCTTGCAATGCACGGCGACGCTGCGCGTGAGCGCCGTCACGGCGCCTTTCGAGCCCGTGTACGCGCACATCATCGCCAGCCCGCCGAGCGCGGCGACCGACGACATCATCACGATCGATGAAGGCGTGTCCTTGCCTTTCATCGCGTCGATCGCATGCTTGCAGCCGAGAAAGTAGCCGTCGGCATTGGTGCGCATCACGCGCCGCCAGGTATCGAGGCTGGTTTCCTCGATCGATCCGACCGGACAGACGGCGGCATTGTTGACGAGCACGTCGAGCCGGCCGAAGCGCTCGAGCGTGGCGGCGATCGCGCGCTGCCAGCCGCCCTCGTCGCCGATGTCGTGCGGTACGAACAAGGCGGCATCGCCGATCTCGTTTGCGAGCGCGCGGCCCGGGTCCTCGTTGACGTCGGTCAGTACGACGCACGCGCCTTCGGCGGCGAGCAGCAGCGCGTCGGCGCGGCCGACGCCGCTCGCGGCGCCCGTGATCAGCGCGACCTTGTTTGCGACTCGGTTCATGGTCGGTTGTGCTCCTCTGAGGTCGGGAGGGCGGGCGTGTTCACGCGTTGCCCGGTATGCGGCCGGCTTTCAAGGCGTCCAACGCGGTCGCGCCATAGATCTGGGCGATGGTGGCGTCGACGCGCGGGTTCGTGCGCAGTTCGTGGCCGCCGTCGACGGCGAAGCTCTGACCCGTGACCCAGCCCGATTCGGGACCGGCCAGATAGCGCACCGCATGTGCGATCGCTGCCGGTTCGCCGGCCGTGCCGAGCGGAATCTGCTCGAGAAAGCTGTCGACGAGTGCGGGATCGTCGAACATCGGCGCGGTCGCGTCCGAGCGCGTGAGGCCCGGGCGCACGGCATTCACGCGGATCTTCGCGCCGGCCAGTTCCTCGGCCGCGCCGCGCACGAGCGCTTCGAGCGCGGCCTTCGCGGTGCAGTAGGCGCTCAGCCAACGGAAATTGAGCCGAGCGGCGGTCGACGAAATGCAGACGATCGCGCCGCCGCCGCTGTCGGCGAGCCGCGGCGCGGCATGGCGGATCGCGAGGAACGCGCTATGCAGGTTCAACTCGATTTCCGCGCGGAAGCTGTCGGCGTCGTGCATCAGCAGCGGCCGGAATCCGCCTCCGCCGACGGTCGGCACGACGATGTCGAGCCGTTCGTTCAGCGACCATGCGCGTGTGAGCGCATCCTGCAGGTCGGTTTCGTCGCAGGCGTCGCCGGGCTGGATCTCGACGCGGGCGCCCGGCACGGCGCTCGTCAGCTTGCGCTGGGCGTGTTCGAGCGCGACGCGGCGGCGCCCCATCAGGACGACGGTCGCGCCGTCCGCGACGAGCGCATGCGCGCAGGCCGCGCCGATCCCGCCGGCGCCGCCCGTCACGAGCGCGGTCCGGCCTTCGAGAGGACGAGAGGCGGCCATCGCTCAGCCCTCCAGCGGCAGGTCTTGCACCCAGTCGACCTGCAGCGTGCGCGCGGCGAAGCGCCACGCGCCGCCGTCGGCGGCGTCGCATACGCAGCGGTCGCGATAGCGCAGCCCCCAGTCGAGCTTGCGCTTGACGCCGTCGCGCACATGCACGTGGCAGGCAACGCCGTAGGTCTCGACCGCGGCCTCGTTGCCGTCGAGCGCGACGAGCTGGTTGTGCACGTAATGCTGGGTCGTCTCGTAGCGCTCGATGGCCTGCATCCCGGCGACGATCGCGTCGCGGCCGTCGAGCCGGAAGCCTGGGCCGGTCAGCTGCGCGTCGGCGGTGAAGAGGGCCGCGAGCTGCGGCCAGTCGCGCCGGTCGACCGCCTGCGCATATCGGCAAGCGAGGTCGTACAAGGCCCGGCGGGGATTCGGTTCGGTCATGCCGTACTCCCATGAATGAGTAAAAGAGAGGGCGCGGTGCAGACGCGGCCGCATGGCGACATTGGTCCGCAGGTTCGCATCGGGGCGGATGCGGGTCATCGTCCATACGGAGCAGGGGTATCGCGCAATGCGATGTCCTGCGAGGCGCGTGAGCGACCGGGCCTGGGCGGCCCGTCGCATCGACCCCGCGCCATTCGGGCCCGGATCAGCCCGGGGCAAGCCATGCGGCCCGCCGCCCGTTCGGCGTTTGTCCCTAGTCGAAATGGACGATGGCCCGCCTCCGGCGCGCGACTACCGTGCAGTCATCCGGTGCGGCTTCTCCCGCATCGGGCACGGACCGCATCAGGCGGTGCTATCGGAAGGAGAAGGGGACAACGACCATGAGACTGACGACTCGCAAGATCAGCGTACTGGTGGCCGGCACGCTCGCCGTCATGGCGATGGCGCGCTTCGGCCTCGAGTGGATGCCCTCGCCGCCGTACGTGCCGGGCGTGCTGCAATGCCGCTCGGTCGACGTGAACGGCCTGCCGACCGGCTGCGTGT
>NZ_JAAGNW010000180.1:4174-9438 GCF_010645215.1 Burkholderia multivorans
GCCACCGTCGGGTCATGCGCTGATTCGCGCATCGACGCGGCGGCGGCGCGCGCGCTCCAGCCGGGCTGCCTCCGATTCGTCTGACCACGCTTGCCGCGGGACGTCGCGGTAAGTTCGCGGTAAGTCGCTTGTGTGCCCGTATCCCGTCGCGTCCACCTCTCAGCTGATTCCTTTCCCATGTCATCCGAAATTTCCCCGAACCGCCCCCTGAATGCCCGTGAGGTCCGCCGTTGGGATGCCGAACACGACGTCCTGATCGTCGGCTTCGGCGCAGCAGGCGCCTGCGCGGCGATCGAAGCGGCGAACGCGGGCGCCGACACGCTGATCGTCGAACGCGCGGCGTGCTACGGCGGGACGAGCGCGCTGTCGGGCGGCGAGATCTACCTCGGCGGCGGCGGCGGTACGCCCGCGCAGCGGCAGGCCGGTTTCCGCGACGAGACCGACGACCTGTATCGCTACCTGATGCTCGCGGGCGGTTGCGACGCGGACGAAGCGAAGGTGCGCCTCTACGCGGATCAGAGCCTCGCGCATCACGATTGGCTCGTGGCGCAGGGCCTCACGTACAAGAACACGTTCATTGCCGCGCGGATCATCGAGCCTGAAACCGACGACTGTCTGATCTGGTCGGGCAGCGAAGAGGCCTGGCCGTTCAGTACGGTCGCGAAGCCGTGCCCGCGCGGTCACACACCGCAATGGCCGGGTTGGGGCGGCGGGCAGCTTCTGATGCGCGTGCTGGCCGAGCGCGTGCGCGCGCTCGATGTCGCGACGCGCTACGACACGCGTGCGCACGCGCTGATCGTCGACGACGCGGGCGCCGTGTGCGGCGCGGTACTGCGCGCGTACGGCGAGACGGCTTGCGTACGCGCCCGCGCGGTGATCCTGTGCGCGGGCGGCTTCGCGATGAATTGCGACATGGTGCGGCGGCATGCGCCGCAGTTCCTGCGCTCGGCCGAGCCGATCGGCAGCCCCGGCGACGACGGCTCCGGCATCCTGCTGGGGCAGGGCGCGGGCGGCGCCGCGATCCATATGGGCGAGGGTTTCGTGAGCCTGCCGTTCTATGGGCCCGAGTCGCTGATCAGGGGAATCTTCGTGAACGCGCAGGGGCAGCGTTTCATCAACGAGGACGGCTATCACGGCCGCACGGGCCACTATGCATTCCGACAGGCGGACGACCGCATCTATCTGCTCGTCGACCAGGCCGCCTACGAGGCGCCGCCCGCGATCGCGCGGATCGGGATCGCGGCGGCAGGCGAAACCTGGGAGGAGGTCGAGCACGACCTGGGTATGCCGGCCGGCACGCTGACCGCGACCGTCGACGTGTACAACCGCCACGCGGCGGACGGCGTCGATCCGCTGTTCCACAAGGCCGCGAAATGGCTGAAGCCGCTGGACGAGCCGCCGTTCGTCGCGCTCGATTGCCGGATCGACTACGCGTTCTATCCTTACTTCACACTCGGCGGGCTCGACACGCTGCCGACGGGGCAGGTCGTCGACGCGGCGCGCGTGCCCGTGGCGGGCCTTTATGCGGCGGGCCGCACGGCCTGCGGGCTGCCGCGTTCGGGCGCCGGATACAGTTCGGGGCTGTCGCTGGCCGATGCAACGTTCTTCGGGCGGCAGGCCGGCCGCCATGCGGCCTACAGCGCATCGCGCCGCGCTGTGTAGCTGCGCGCCTCCCCGTCGAGAGAAAAAACGACGGCGGCGTTTCGGGGGCATCCCGCACGGGGCGTCGCCACATCCGCTGTCGGGCGAGCGCGTATGTGATCGTGGCGTCGGCTTCGCGCGGCGCGCTCGCGTGCAATGACCGGGGGGCGCCGAACGACGATGACCGGGCGGGGTGCTCCACGCGCGCCCCGCGTCGGCGGCGATCCGCCGGCGCGATTCGCGCCTCATCAGCCCAGCGGCACCACGCTCCCGAGCAGGATCCGCACGAGCGTCGCCTGGCGCGTCACACCGGTCTTCGAGAAGATCGCGCGCAGATGCGTACGCGCCGTGTTCTTGCTGATGCCCGATTCCTCCGCCGCCTCCTCGAGCGTCAGCCCGTTGGTCAGCAGCAACGCGAGCGAGGTCTCGGCCGGCGTGAGGTCGAACAGCTTGCGGATGATTTCCTGCACGCCCTGCGGCTTGCGGTCGGGGTCGCGCAGGAACAGCGTGACGGCCACCTGCCGTTTGTTATCCTCCGACCAATCCGACAGCAGCACCGTGCGCACCAGCAGCCCGAGCCGCGGCTTGTCGAAGCTGCGCGTGATCGGCATCGCCTCGACGAGCGCCGCGGCCGTGCCGTGATGCCCCAGCACCGCGTGGCGGATCAGCCGCTGCAGCGTGCGGTTTTCCTGCGCGTCGGTCGCCTCGATCGCGCCGCGCGCAATCGTCAGACCGTTGTGCTGCTTGAGGATCTCGTCGGCGACGCTGTTCATGTCGATGATCGCGCCGTTCTCGTCGAGCGTGATCGTGCCGATCTGCATCCGGTTGATGGCGTTCGCATAGATCGAACGCTCGACCTCGACCGTATCGAGCCGCGAATGCAGTTCGACCGCGCGCTTCAGATGCGGCAGCAGCAGCGCGCAGATCGCCTTGTCGCGCGCTGAAAACTGCTTCGATGCATGGTTGCGGCACACGCGGAACCGGCACTCGACGCCCGACGGCGTGCGCAGGTCGGCGCCGAGGATGTAGCGCACGTCCTGCGGTTGCAGGAACTGCTTGTAGAGTTCGCTCGACAGCCAGCCGGTGTCGCCGAATACGTCGTCGACCGTGACCACGCGGTCGGCAGGCAGGCCGACGAACGGATCGAGCGAATAGTAGTAGCTGTTGTAGGACGCTTCGCCGGGCACGATGGGCCCGAGTTCCGAGGCATGCACCGACAGCGGCGCGCGCCGGTCGCACGCGGCTGCGCGCAGGATCAGCGTCACGTAGTTGGCCTGCAGCCAGCCGCGGATCAGTTCGAGTGCGCCCGCCCACGGCGTGGCTTCCAGCGGTCCTTGGTAGATCCGCGTCATCAGCTCGCTGAAATCCGCGATGCCGATGCCGGCTTCGTCACCGATTGTCTGGCTCTCTTGTGGGGCCCGTTTCGTCTCCATCAGCACGCTCCATCCTCCATGCAGCCCGGGTCGGATTCTATCCAGCCACGCCGCTCAGATTATTCCTCGCTCTGCTACCGCCTCTGATACTGCTATTACCGGGAGGTGTACTGTACTTGGAGCTTTGGCCATCCGGATCGGCGAACCATCGTCCAATCAGATGATGGCGTGCCTGCGCGTCTGCGCTGGAATGCCTCTCAGGCCGTGCCCGCAAGTATTCAGTGCCCGTTTAGGGGAAATCACGATGCGGGTTTTCCTGATTCAGACCGAATCCATTCCAGACAGGAGTTTTCATGCCGCTCGACCCTCAAGCGGAAGCGCTGCTCGTCTCGTTCGCCCAAGCGCCCCCGATCGACTTCGGTCAACTAACCGTTCCGGCCTACCGTGCGAGCCTTGCAGCAGGAGGGGCCTTCGCGCCCGGCGACGCGATTGCCGAGGAGCGAGACTGGCTGATTCCCCTGGCCGGGCGTTCATTGCCCGCGCGCTTGTATCGGCCCACTGCCGGCGGGTCGTTGCCGCTGACGGTGTTCTTCCATGGCGGCGGCTTCGTGTCGTGCGGTCTCGATTCGCACGCGAACCTGTGCCGTAGCCTCGCCCGGCGCGCGGGTACGCTCGTGTTGTCGGTCGATTACCGGCTCGCGCCCGAGGCGCGTTTTCCGGCGGCCGC
Source organism: Burkholderia multivorans (assembly GCF_010645215.1). Taxonomy (GTDB): domain Bacteria; phylum Pseudomonadota; class Gammaproteobacteria; order Burkholderiales; family Burkholderiaceae; genus Burkholderia; species Burkholderia multivorans_A. The sequence goes on from NZ_JAAGNW010000180.1 coordinate 7,916, forward strand.
GCACGACGCGTGCGACGCCGTGCGCTGGGCGGCGTCCAGCGCACGCGATCTCGGCGCGCGCGCCGGCGCGATCGCAGTGGCGGGCGACAGCGCGGGCGGCAATCTTGCCGCGGTCGCCGTGTTGCAGTTGCGCGGCTCGGGCATCGCGATCGCGCATCAGTTGCTGCTGTATCCGGTTGTCGACTGTGCGAACGAGCATCCGTCTTATGTATCGCTCGGCGACGGGTATTTCCTGACGGCCGACCTGATGCGCTGGTTCAAGCGTCAGTATTTCGGCGAGGATGCCGATCGCGCGTCGCCGCTTGCGAGCCCGCTCGTCGCGCCGGAGGTCGAGGGCGTCGCCCCGGCGACGATCGTCAGCGCCGAGTTCGATCCGCTGCGCGACGAAGCCGAAGCGTATGCCGCGCGGCTTGCCCGGGCAGGCACGCCGGTCACGCAGGTGCGCTGGCCGGGGCAGATTCATGGTTTCGCAAGCATGCTCGGCGTGCTCGATGCGGCCGACCGCGTGCTGACGTTCGGCGCCGATGCGCTGCGCCATGCATTCGATCGGACGGCGATCCGTTGATGGCCGGCTGGGCCTCGGCGAGCGTCGCGGCGCTGCGTGTCGTCGTGACATCGGCACCGCCGCGGTTCTCGCCGTACTGCGCGAGCAACCGCGGGCGCCGCGCCTCAATGGGTGATCGACAGGAACAGGTAGGCGGCGAACAGCGACAGGTGCACGGCCCCTTGCAGAACCGTCGTGCGACCGGTACTCAGCGTCAGCGTGCTGACGAGCAGCGTCAGCGCGAGCAGCACGGTTTCCATGCCGCCGATGCCGAGCGTGAGCGGCCGGCCGGTCCAGATGAACACCACGGCCACGGTCGGAATCGTGAGGCCGATGCTCGCGAGCGCGGAGCCGAGCGCGAGATTCATGCTGGTCTGCAGCCGGTTCGCGCGCGCCGCGCCCACCGCGGCGAGCCCTTCGGGCAGCAGCACCAGCGCGGCGATCACGATGCCGACCGCGGCTTCCGGCGCGCCGAGGCTCATCATCGAGCGCTCGACGGCGGGCGACAGCAGCTTCGCGAGCAGCACCACCGCGACGAGGCTCACGAACAGCAGCACGAGGCTCGTGAGCGCGATGCGGGCGCTCGGCGGCACCGCATGGACATCCTCGTCGGGGTTCGCGCCGACCAGGAAGTAATCGCGATGGCGTACGGTCTGGACGAACACGAACACGCCATACATCACGAGCGAGGACACGCCCGCGAACGCGAGTTGCGACGTCGACAGTTGCGGGCCGGGCACCGCGCTCAGGTAATTCGGCATCACCAGCGACAGCACCGACAGCGAAGCGAGCACGGCGAGCGCCTTGTTCGCGCCGCGGCCCTGGAAGTCCTGTTCGCCGTGCTTCCAGCCGCCGACGAGCAGGCACATCCCCACGATCCCGTTGCAGACGATCATGACGGCCGCATAGACGGTGTCGCGCGCGAGGCCGGATTTCTCGGGGCCGGCCGACAGCATGACGGAGACGATCAGCGCGACCT
>NZ_JAAGNW010000180.1:9448-13449 GCF_010645215.1 Burkholderia multivorans
ATGCGATGAGTTGGGCATGTTGGGGTCCTTGATTGGCGGCTCACGCGAGCAGATTCTTAACAGGGGGGACAACGGCTTCTAGGGACGGCCGCGCCACGGATTGACCGTCGAACTTACTAAAAAGTGCCGGATGCGCGCAAGTTTCTCGCGCAACTTCGTCAAATTCTCATGGATCGGGCCCTGGAATCCATGAGTTTATGTTTTTTATAAACATACCGACCGGTCGGCTTATAATCGCTGATCGTCAATCACCACGAGTGCAGCCCGATGAGCCGATCTCCAGACAACACAGACAACGCGCCGCAGGCGCTCGATCGCGCCGTCCCGGTGGGCGTGATCGGCGCGGGGGCGATGGGCGCGGGCATCGCGCAGGTCGCGGCGGCGGCGGGCCATCCGGTGCGGTTGTTCGACCTGAGCGAGGCGGCTGCGGCGCGGGCGCTGGCCGGCATTCGCGCGAATTTCGCGCGGCTTGCGGAAAAAGGTCGCCTGAGCGCCGAAGCAGCCGAGGCGGCCGGCGCGCGCGTATCGCTCGTCGGCGCGCTCGACCAGCTGGCCGATGCCGGGCTGATCGTCGAGGCGGCTGCGGAGCGGCTCGACATCAAGCGCGAGATCTTCACGACACTCGAGCATCACGTGGCCGACACCTGCATCCTGGCGACCAATACGTCGTCGCTGTCGATCACGGCGATTGCCGCCGGCTTGCGCGCGCCGGAACGGGTGGTCGGCATGCACTTCTTCAATCCCGCGCCGCTGATGGCGCTCGTCGAGATCGTCAGCGGCCTCGCGACCTCGCCCGAGGCGGCGCGCACGGTCTATGACACGGCGGTCGCGTGGGGCAAACGGCCGGTGTATGCGAAATCGACGCCGGGCTTCATCGTCAACCGGGTCGCGCGGCCGTATTACGCCGAGGCGCTGCGCGTATTGAACGAGCAGGGCGCCGCGCCCGCATCGCTCGACGCCGTGATGCGCGACGCGGGCGGCTTCCGCATGGGGCCGTTCGAGCTGATGGACCTGATCGGTCACGACGTGAACTTTGCCGTGACCGAGTCGGTGTTCCGCGCGTACTTCAACGATCCACGCTACACGCCGTCGCTGATCCAGCAGGAACTGGTCAGCGCCGGTTTTCTCGGGCGCAAGTCCGGGCGTGGCTTCTATTCCTATGACGAGACGGCAGGCCAGCCGGCGCCCGTGATCGAACCTGCGTATGCGGCACCCGAACGCATCACGCTGTTTTCTCAGGGCGGCTCTCCGCAGGGCGGCCCGGCCGCGACGCTGCATGCGCGGCTTGCGGCCTGCGGCATCGCGCACGAGACCGCCGGGGCCGATGTCGACGCGCTCATCGCGACGTTCGACGACGTCGCGCTCGCGCTGACCGACGGCCGCACGGCCACCGAGCGCGCCGCGTCCAGCGGCCGGCCGAACCTGGTGCTGGTCGATCTCGCACGCGACTATGCGCAGGCTCCGACGATCGCGCTCACTCGTGCGCGTCAATGCAGCCCTGCTGCGTATGCGCGCGCGGTCGGCCTGTTCCAGCGCGCGGGCTTCGCGGTCGTCACGCTTGCCGACGTGCCGGGGATGATCGTGATGCGCACCGTCGCGATGCTGATCAACGAAGCGTCCGACGCGGTGAACCAGGGCGTCTGCACCCCGGCGGATCTCGATCTCGCAATGGAGAAGGGCGTCAATTACCCGCGCGGACCGTTGGGCTGGGCCGACGAGATCGGCATCGCGTACGTGCACCGCGTGCTCGCGCATCTCGCATCGGGCTACGGCGAAGACCGCTACCGGGTGTCGCCGCTGCTGTCCGCGCTGCGCGCGGCCGGCCAGCCGTTCCACGCTTGACGCAGGCCGGAGCCCGCCGCGCGGCGGGCCGGGCGGCCGTCTATCGATTTCACTTCATCAGGATCTCAGGAAACCATTCCGTGACGCATTCCCATCAAACCCTGTCGGTCACGCACGACGCCCGCGGCATCGCGACCGTGTGCCTGCGGCGCGAGGACGTGCTCAACGCGTTCGACGAAACGATGATCGCCGAACTGACGAGCGTATTTACCGACCTCGGCGCACGCGACACGGTTCGCGCGATCGTGCTGCGCGCAGACGGCCGTGCGTTCTGCGCGGGCGCCGATCTGCAGTGGATGCGCCGGGCGAGCGCGAACGATGCGGCGGCGAATCTCGTCGATGCGCAGCGCTTCGCCGCGATGATGCGGGCGATCCGCGAATGCCCGAAGCCGACGGTCGCGCGCGTGCAGGGGCACGCGTTCGGCGGCGGGGTCGGCTTGTGCGCCGCCTGCGACATCGTGATCACGAGCGATCACGCGCGTTTCGCGGTCAGCGAGGCTCGTTTCGGGATCCTGCCGGCCGTGATCGGGCCGTATCTGGTCGAGGCGGTGGGCCAGCGCCAGGCGCGCCGGCTCGCCTTGACGGGCACCCAGCTGAGTGCGCGCGAGGCGGTCGAGATCGGGCTCGTGCATCAGGCCGTGCCGCCCGATGCGCTCGATGACGCGCTCGAGCGCACGCTCGCCGAACTGAGCCGAAACGGCCCGGCCGCGCTGATGGAGATCAAGCGTTTCTTCGATGTGGTCGGCGAATATCCGGTCTCGCCCGAACGCACGGCGTTCACGGCGCAGACGATCGCGCGCGTGCGTGCCACGGACGAGGCGAAGGAAGGGTTCGCGGCGTTCTTCGCCAAGCGTCCGCCCGCCTGGGAGCGCGGCAGCGAGTAAGTGCCGCCGCCGGGCCGCCCCCGGCGCTCGGCCTGCCGCGCGCTCGCCGAGGCGGGCGCAAGATGGACGCGCGCCGCGGCGGCTTCGGCAACGGCCACGAACAGCCGCCGGTGGCCGTATCGAAACGCATGAGGATTTCCATTGGCGTATCCGGCGCGCCTGATTGCGCGCGGGGGCGCCGCCGAGCCGGCGAGGCCTCACGCCTCGTGCGGTTCGCGCGGCTCCACTTTGCGGTTGATTTCATCGCGGGTCGGCAGGGTCTTGAGATCGTAGTCGATCTGGAGATTCAGCCAGAACTCGGCGGTCGTGCCGAAATAACGCGCGAGCCGATAGGCGGTGTCGGCGGTGATGCCGCGCCGCTCCTTGACGATCTCGTGCAGGCGCGTGGCGGGCACGACGAGGGCGAGGGACAGGGCATTGACGCTGAGTGCGAGCGGGGCGAGGAATTCCTCGCGCAGCACCTCGCCCGGGTGGATCGCGGGCATCGCGTTGACGGTTTTCATAAGCCTTCCTCGAGCCGGGGCTCAGTGATAGTCGACGATCTCGACCTGCGCCGGACCTTCTTTCGTCCATTCGAAGCAGAGACGCCAGCGTTGGTTGATCCGGATGCAGTACTGGTGCCGCCGATCGCCCGACAGGGCTTCGAGCATGTTTCCGGGCGGCGCGGCCAGGTCGCGCAGGGCGTGCGCCGCGTCGAGCATCGCAAGCTTGCGGTAGGCGACGCGTTCGAACGCGCGAAACGCGGGAGGCGGTGTGCCGGCGAACAAGGCGGCGGTATTCCTGCAACGAAACGATTGGATCATAACGCTCCCGGTATTACGCTCAAAGTAATGTTTGCGCGTGAACCTGAAGCACGGCCGAGGGATCTCGCGCCAAGCCACTCTGATCCGCTATCGCGCGGGCGCCTAGCTGGCCGTCCGGTCAATCCGAAGATGTTTGCAGAATGTGTCGCGCGCCGGGCCGGGCATATCCGGGGTGACGTGGGGGAGCCGTGCTCTACAATGGCGCGACCGGGGTCGCGCCCCGTCCGCCAATCCTTTTCGTGCGTATCCGATGATCGTCGACCGTCTGATCTCCGAGATCCTGTTCGGCTTCACAGGCCTGATGGGCATCATCAATCCATTTGGTATCGCCTTCCTGTTTCTCGAGCGCACCGAATCGCTGACCGAGGCCGAACGCGGCGTGCTCGCGCGCAAGGTGGCGCTCAACGCATTCATCGTGTTGATGGCGGCTTTTTTCGTCGGGACGCCGGTGCTGCATTTTTTCGGAATTTCG
>NZ_JAAGNW010000181.1:0-8863 GCF_010645215.1 Burkholderia multivorans
CCGCCGTACTCCGCATAGATGCACAGATCCTCGACGATCTCCCGCGACGGAAACTCATAGCCGGTATGCCGCAACGCTTCCCCGGCGTTGAGCCCCGACTTCACGCCGAGCAGGGTGTCGTCGATCCGTTCCCGCAGCCACGGCCCCGAGATCGCGCCGATCTTCAGCAGCGCGCGCTCGACGGTCACGCCCGCGCCCTGCAACGCAGCGAACGCGATCAGGAAGCCGCTGCCCGCCACCAGCCGATAGATCGAATACGGCGGCACGCGATCCGCGTACAGTCGCAACGACCCGCGCCAGCGCGGCAGCGACATCGCGAGCCCCACGCCGGCCGCGACCAGCAGCGCCACGACCAGCAGCATCCAGTCCTGCACGAACCCCGACATCACGTACAGCGAACGCGCGGCCCCGTGCCAGTTGGTCGGATCCGCGATCATCGCGAACTTCGGAATCACGCGCGTCCCGAACAGATACAGATACCCGAGCACCATCACCAGCAACCCGACCGGATACGCGACGCCGCTCGTGATCGCGCTGCGGATACGCCGCGCGGACAGCACGATGTCGGTCACCGATTCGAGCGCGGCCTCGAGCCGCCCCGCCTGCTCCCCCGCCGAGACGATCATCTGCTCGGTCGCGGGCACCCAGGTTTCCATCGCCTCGGACAGCATCCGGCCGTTCTGCACCGCGAGCCGCCAGTCGGACAGCACGATCGCGATCGGCTCGTTCGGCTTGCGCCCTTCATGCGACGCGCGCCACTCCAGTTCTTCCAGCACCTTCAACAACGGCAGCCCGTTGCCGAGCATCTTCGCGATCTTCCGGTAGATCCGCAGCCGCTCGTCGGCGTTCAGGCACACCCGCGCCCAACGCCGGTTCAGCTCAAGTGCCATAGCTGAACCCGACCAGCGCCAGCTGCTGGCGCGCCTCGTTCGTCACCGGCGCGAGCGCGCCGATCATGCGTTCGACGCCCCGCGGATCGACGAGCCCCGCCGCGATCTTGCGCAACGCATGCTCGGCCAGCGTCACGCCGCCCAGCGAACCGGTCCAGTACTCATGCGCGCCGACCTTGTCGCCCTCGCGCAGGTACTCGAACAGCCGCGCATCCGGCAGCACGACCTCCGCCACCACCGTGCGGCCGATCGTGCCGAGCCCGCGACACGCGTCGCAGCCGTCGCCCGCGACGCACACGTCCTGCAGGTGGCCGTCGAGCGCCTGCCGCACCCGCCCGAGCAGGCCCGGCTCCAGCGCGTCGGGCCGCTCGCCGAGCCGCACCTTGCAGTGCGGGCACAGCAGCTTCACGAGACGCTGGCTGATCAGTCCGGACACCACCGTGTGATCGGTGACCATGCGCGCCGGCAACCCGAGATCGATCAGGCGGTCCGCGATCGCGAGCGCGCTGTTCGCATGCACCGTCGTCCAGACCTGGTGCCCCGTCATCGAGGCGCGCAGCGCGGTCTGGCCCGACGCGCGGTCGCGGATCTCGCCGATCATGATCGTGTCCGGATCGAGCCGCATCGCATTGGTGATCGCGGCGGCGAACGCAGTCGCGCGCGCCTCCTCGCTTTGCGCATTGGCGACGGGCGTCTGCACCGCGCCGCTGATCGGATACTCGATCGGATCCTCGACCGTGATCACATGCAGGCTGCCGTGCGATTCGTCGATCTGCGCGGCCAGCATCCGCTGCAAGGTGGTCGATTTGCCGGAACCGGTCGGCCCGCTGATGATGTTCATCCCATGCGGCTGCGTGCGCAGCGCATCGAACGCAGCGATGTGCTCCGGCGCGAAGCCGAGCGCGGCCAGATCGGTCGCATCGCCCGCGTCGTTGTACAAGAGCCGCAGCACCATCAGGTTGCCGTCGCTCGTCGGCGTGGTCGCGATCCGCACGCCGTACAGGTCGTCCGGCAGCTTGTCGCGGTCGCCGATGCTCGCGTCCTGACGCTCGCTGGGCCGGTAGCTGTTGTCGGACACGGTCGTCATCGCGCCGTACAGCGTCGCGAGCAGCCGCTCGCCATGCTCGCGCGTATGCTCGTTGACCCGCGTCAGCTCGTTGTGGATCCGGAAGAACACCTCGGTGCTGAAGCGCCGCACGCGCAGGTGGATGTCGGAAGCCCGCTCGCGGCATGCCCGTGCGATCAGTTCCTTCGCCAGCACCTGCATCACCGTGTGATCGAGCCGTTCGCCGCCCGTCGTGCTCTGCCGGTACGCGTCGCGCACCTGCAGCATCGTCACGGGCGTGGGCCGGTACGGCCGCCCCATGCGATCGAGCCGCGCGCGGTACGACAGCACGAACGGGTTTTTCTCGTGGCCTTCGGCGATCAGCAGGCGGCCGTCGTCGACCAGGCAGATGAACTTGCGCTCCTCGACGCTCGCGGCGAAATCGCCGGCCTCGCTGACGGCGCGCGACTCACGCCCGCGCGCGCCGCCCGACAATGACGGGGCCTCGTTCATGATCCGCTCGCCGACAGGGCAGGCAGCGGCGGCGCGAGCGACGCATCGCGCGGCAGCCGCGCACCGATACCCGCCGACGCCGCGGACGCGGTCGACAGCCGGTAGGTGCGGCCGCCGTTCGACACCACCACGGCGCCCGGCTCGATCGCCGTCACGCGGCCGCCGCCCGGCAGCTGGTCGCCGCGCTGCACCTCGAATTCCGCGCCGCCGTTGATCCGCAGCGTCGCGAAGCGGCGCGCGCCGACGCCTTCGATCGCGGTGACCGCAAGCTGCGCGCCCTGCCCGATGCCGCGCGCACGCGCGAGCTGTGCGGCCCGCTCGGTCACCTGCTGCTCGGTTTCGAGCTTTTTCAGTTGCGCCTGCAACAGCACCGTCTCGCTCTGCAACTGCGTGAGCCGCGCGGCGGTGTCGCCGTCGTCGGCCGGCGCGGCGCATGCGGCGCCCGCCACGAGCGCCGCGCACACTGCGCCGAGCCACCGGATCTGAACGCTATTTCGCATAGAGCACTCCTTCGACAGTCCACTGATTGTTCTGATACGCGATGCGCCGCACGCGCAGCCCCGGCACCGCGACCGCCTGCATGAAATCGGCCGGCGCGAGCCCGCCGAGGCTCGCGTTGAGCCGGTAGGCGCGCCAGCCGCGCAGCGTCGCCGAGGGCGCGTCGAGCGGCCCCAGCGTCACCGTTTCCCCCGGCAGCAAATCGAGTTTAGCGACGGCGTCGAGCATTTGTAGCCGCGACAGAAGTTGCGTCCTCGCAGACGAATCTTCGTCGAGCGGCGTCTCGCCCGTGGCCGCCAGCACGAGCGGCATCTCGAGCGTCGCATGCTCGCCGTCGGTATCGATGACCGCCTCGGGTTCCGCCGCGAGCAGGTAGCGCACGTTCGAGCCGTTGCGCGTCCATGCGTAACGGACCGTGTCCGTCGTGCATTCGTAGCGGTCGAGCTGCCAGCCGCCGGGCGCGAGCCGCCCGAAGCGCGCGGCGCACGCGCGCGCGAACGCGCGCACGTCGGGCTGATTGGCCCACGGGTGCGCGAGCTGCACGCCGCTCGCCTGGCGCGCGGCCAGTTCGGCACGTGTGCGTTCCAGCGCAGCCTCCTGTTCGCGCGCCTCGCGCTTCGCGCGATAGTGCAGATAGCCCAGCACGCCGCCCACCGCCACGCACACGAGCACGGCGGCGATCAGCGCGGTGCGCGGCGACAGCCGCCGCTCGATCGGCCGCAGCGCCCACCAGCGCTCGGTGCGCGGCCGGCCGCCGCGGCGCGGCAGCAGGTCGTCGATCCGCTTCGGCTGGAAATTCTGGAAACCCTGCCGTTCGAGTTCCGGCTCGCCGATCACGACGTTCCAGCCACCCCACGCGTAATCGGTATGCAGCCGCTCCAGCGCTTCCTCGCGGCTGCCGATCCAGTCGCCGTTCGGCACGAACGCGTGGTCGCGCACCGCGAAGTAGGCCCAGCGCCCGTCCGGCAGCGCGAATGCGCCCAGCCAGTTCGGCGCGGGCTGGCGTCGGCCGTTGTAGAACGCGCCCTCGATCGCGATCGCGCGCGACACCATCGCGCCCAGCGACAGGTGCCCCGCCGCGAAGCCGTCGCGCGTGTGCGCGTAGCCGGCCGCCGCGACGCCGCGGTCGATCCGCAGCACCATCAGGTCGAACTTCAGCTTGCGCGCCAGCTCGGCCGCCTCGGCGCGCCACTCGTTGCGGCGCGACAGCGACTGCCAGAACAGCCCGCCGACGAAGCGCTGGCGGCCGATCTGCACCACCTGGGCGCGGCCTGCCTCCTCCGTCACGCGCCGCCTCGCTGCGTCACCGGCGTGATCAGGATCACGATCGCCTCGCGGCTGCGCTGCGCATCGTAGCCGCCGCCCAGCGCGATCATCTCCGGCGTGCCGACGCCCTGGCGGTTCAGGTTGTCGTTGGTGCCTTCATAGCCGCTGATCACGAGCGTCTCGCCCGACTTCATCGAGACGCGCTGCAGGAAGTTGCGCGTGTCGACTTCCGGCGTCTGGATCTTCATCGCGTTGCTCGCAGCGCTGCTCGACACATCCTTCAGGCGCAGCAACGACGAGATGTTGGTCGAGAACTGCAGCATCACGGTGCCGTCGTCGAGCACGTGCGGCAGCAGCGTCATGTTGAAGCCGGTCGTCACGGTGCCCGGCGTCAGCGCGGTCGACGAGCCGACGTTCGCGGTGTTGGTGGTCGAGATCTGCGCGAGATAGCCGGTCTGGGTCGCGACCTGCACCGGCACCGGCTGATTGTTCAGCGTGGTCACCGACGCCGAGGTCTTGCGCCGCACCTTGCCCTGCTGCGACAGCGCCGTGATCAGCAGCTTGGTGCCGTTGAAGCGGCTGGTCGGGCTCAGCACGGCCGCGGACCTCGCGGTATGCGCGGCCGTCACGCCGCTCGAAAACGTATTGGTGATGCCGAAGCTCGCCGACAGGGTCTTGTAGACCACCGACCAGTCGATGCCGTAGGCATCCTCGGCCGACAGCGTCACGCTGAGCACGGTCACGTTGAGCAGCACCTGCCGCGACAGCGCGAGGTTCTGCTGGTTCATGAACGAGGCGACGCGTTCGAGCACGTCGGGCGTGTCGGTCACCGAGATCGAGCCCGTCGCGGGCGACGCGACCGAGCTGCCGTAGCGCGACAGCATCGACTGGATCGCGCTCTGCAAGCCGTTGAACACCGACAGCTGCGACACGACCGCCGTGTTCGCGGTGTTGTTCGCGGTCAGGCCCGGCGTGCTGACCGCGCCGCCGCTGCCGCCGCCCGAGCCCGATCCGCCGCTGCCGCCGCTCGACCCGCTGTCGCTCGTCGCCCCGCTCACGACCGACGCGTTCAGCGACGAATCGCCGGGAATCGCGTTGACCTGGAACGTGTGGGTGTCGGTATAGAAGAAGCGGATCACGCCGTCGTCGTACTTCCAGTACACGCCGAAGCGCGCGCAGGCCGCGTCGAGCAGGCCGCGCAGCGTACCGCCCGAATACAGCACGCGCACCGGCGCGAACGCGCTCGCGCCGCCGCCGCCGTCGCCGCCTGCGGGCCGTGCGCCCGCGCCGCCCGCGGGCATGCCCGGCGGCAGCGGCGGCACCGAGCGCTCGCCCGACGCGTTCAGCAGCGTGGGCGGCCCCGCCGTGCCCGCGTCCGCGCCGCCGCCTTGCGTACGGGCGGCCGCCTGCGTCGCGCTCGCCGCGACCTGGGTGCGGACCTGCGTGAGCCGCGTGATCTGCGCGGCGAAGTCGGACAGTGAGGACACCGCGCGATCGAACGAGGCGGGCTCGTCGAACAGGGGCGGCAGCGTCGTGTCGTTGCGCAGCTTGACCGTGCCCGCCGACACCCACAGCCCGTCGTCGACGACCACGGGCGGCAGCGCATGCACGCGGCTGTCGCCGTCGGCCGCGCGCCGCATCAGCGCCGTCGATTCATCGTCCGCGCGCTGCACGTCCTGGTCGATATGCTGGCGAAGGCCGGTGCAGCCGGCCAGCAACGCCGCGCCCAGCAGGGAAATTCCGAACAGAAGGCGCATCAGCCCGCTCCTTGCGCGACGACGCGCAACACATGATTGCCACGATAGAGAATCGCCTGGATCGGCGTAGAGGTCCGGCCGAGGCTCGCGACGAGCGCCTGCAGCACGTCTTCGAACGAGCCGTGCAGGGTGGCCTGCGCATCGATGCTGAAGTCGACGGGCGCGTCCCAGACCAGCTGCCATCCGGCGCTGCGCGACCAGCGCGTCAACACGCCGCGGATGGTGCCGTCGGAGGCGCGCACGTCCCAGGCGGGCAGCGGCGCGGCGGGCGACGCGGCCGTCGCGGCGGTAGCCGCGACCGGCCACGGCGTGGCCGCGGCGGCGCCCGCCGTCAGCGGTACGTGATCGAAATGATCCGGCGCCCCCGCGCCGGACGGATCCCCCTTGAGCGGCAAGCTGCTTGCCGCACAATGGGTTGCGAAGAGCGCGGCCGCGAAATACGCGGCCGCGGCGGCCGTGGCGCCCTGCATCATGATTCCCTCGTGACTAGACCACACCCTTGCGCCGCCCGCCGACACCGGACGGAGTCCGATCGTTCGGATTTCGGGCCCCCGAGGCGCCTGCGCCAGCCATGTCCGGTATCCCGGTCCGGGGATTACCGATGCCTTACATAATGGGCGCGCGTGTGAATTCGTTTTATTTAAATCATTATGGCGCGGCAAATATACCCCGAACAGTTTGACAAAAGCTAGTTGGCGTGCAAAATTCAGTAGACCATTCAATTTTTTCACCCGCCGCGCGCGTAAAGCGCCGCCCAATCCGCTCGAATAAAGATGAACCAGCCTGCCGCTGCCGCACCGCTTCGCGATCTCGCGGGTGAAGTGCTCGGCCTGATCGACCTCAAGCAGATGTTCACCGACATCCATATCGAACAGGACCGTCCGGTCACGATCAAGACGCCGCGCGGCTGGATCGAGACCAGCGACGAACCGGTGCTGTTCGACGAGATGCGCCCGCTCCTCGACGCGATCGACGAGCACTGGGAGCCCGCGCTCGCCCGCGGCACGCTCGACCGCCCGTTCGTGCTGACCCGCTGCCGGCTGCGCTGCCACGTGTACCGCGCGGGCGGCGGCCGCAAGATCGTGATCTCGATGCGCCGCCTGCCGCTCACGCCGCTGCCGCTCGACGAGCTGGGCCTGCCCGGCTACGTGCGCTCGATGCTCGACAACACCAAGGGCATCATCCTCGTCACCGGGCCCACGGGCTCGGGCAAGACGACCACGATCGCGTCGCTGCTGGAGCATGTGAACGCCACCCGCAACACCCATATCGTCACCATCGAGGAGCCGATCGAATACTATCTGGAGCGCCGCCAGTCGATCATCTCGCAGCGCGAAGTGCCGACCGATACCCCGAATTTCCCGCTGGGCCTGCGCGAGGCGCTGCGCCAGAAGCCGGACGTGGTGATGGTGGGCGAGGTGCGCGACGCCGAGACGGCGGACACGCTGCTGCAGGCGGGCGAGTCGGGCCACCTCGTGCTCGCCACCATGCACACCGGCAGCGCGGTCAGCGCGCTCAACAAGCTGCTGTCGTTCTTCCCGGCCGAGCAGCGCGACCGGCATGCGGTCGCGCTCGCGGAATCGCTGATCGGCATCGTCTGCCAGAGCCTCGTGCCGAGCGCGGACGGCGAGAGCCTGGTGCTCGCGAGCGAGCTGCTGTTCAACAACAACAACCAGGTCGCCAAGCTGATCGCCGATCCGGCCAAGCTCCATCTCGTCAACGAATTCCTGCGCCGGCGCGAGGACAACATGTCGCGCGCGCTCAACGAAGACCTCGCCGCGCATGTCGCGCGCGGCCGGATCACGCACAAGGACGCGCTGCGTGCGAGCTACAACCGAATTGAGCTAAATGAAATGATGCAATCGATTGTTTCGAGATAAATCGAATCGGCGCAACAATCCTGTTTTCCCGTAGCACACTAAAATTCGAAAAAAACTCGATAAACAGTCGTGCCTCGATATTGGTCAATTCGCCCCGAACATTCAAATCGGCGGATTTTTATTCGGGCGCTAATTCGGATATCCGTCGCATTTAAATCATGAATGCGATTTACATCAATTAGCGATCAGGCGGGTCTGGTTCAGGAAGCCGAGGTCGCCGCGCGCGGCCACGCGCGTGGGTGTGGGAGCGGGCTTGAGAGGCCCGCGTACGGATAAGGCGGGCGCAGCCGCGGGCGCAGCGGCGCGAGCCACGGCCACGGGTGGCGCGGCAACGCCCGAGGCGGCGACACCCCCTGCCGTAGCCGCGACGGGTGCAGGCGCGGCCGCTGTCACGACGCCCGGCGTAGCGACGCCCGGCGTGGCGACGCCCGGCGTGACCAGCACCACCCGGCTCGCATCGCGCGTGCCGGGCAGCGTCAGCACCGCGCACGCACCCGGCGCGAGCGTCGCGGCGAGCGAGGTGTCGCGCGCCGCGCCGTCCGCCTGCTCTACCCAGCGTTCGACCATCCGCATGTCGAGCGCGAGCTGATTCGGCTCGGCAGCCTCGCGCGGCGTGATGCGCATCGCGAAGCCCGCGCGCCGCGCGTTCAGCGCGCGCCCGTCGGTCGCGACATAGCTGCGCTGCTGCTGCTCGAAGTCGGCGCTGCCGTCGGGCGCGGTCAGCGTGGAACGCTCGACGTCGACCCGCGCCTCGCCGTGCGCGGCCAGCCGCGCCAACCGCGCGCGCAGCGCCGCGCACCCGGCCGGCTCGACCGTCACGCGCGGCGCGGCGGCATCCTGGCCGGTGCGCAGGCCGAGCGCAGCGAATGCGCCCGGCGGCAACGACGCGCCGAACACGTCCAGGCGCAACGCGGTCGGCATGGTATCGAGCCGGGCCAACAGCCGCGCATCGGCGTCGAGCCGGGCCGGCACGTCGCGGATCAGCACGGTGTTCGAGCGCGCATCCGCATCGAT
>NZ_JAAGNW010000181.1:8873-13448 GCF_010645215.1 Burkholderia multivorans
ATGATCGGCAGCGCGGTGGTGAATTCGACGAGATCCGGCAGCGGCCGCGGCCGTGCGCCGTCCTGCTCCAGCCTGCGCCGCAGCTGGGACGCGAGGCCCGGCAGCACCGTCTCGCCCGTCGCGCCGCGCACGGTGCGATCGGCTGCGTCGCGCGCGCGCAGCCGCACCGCGCGCGTCGCGGTCCGCACCCGCGCCTGCGCGACCTGGTCCAGCGCGCGCGCCGCGGCCAGCACGAGTTCCACGTAGCGGGACGGACCCGCGATCCGCGCGATGCGCGTCGCGTCATCGATCTCGGGCGGCCAGCGCGGATCGGCGATCTTCTGCCGCGCGAGCGCCGCGCGCAGTTCGGCGGGCGTCGCGTAGTTGAGCCGCACGGCCACGCGCCGGAACGCGGCGGGCGGCGTCAGTTGCAGCACCGCGCCGTCGTAGTACCACGCGAGGCCGCAGGCCGCGGCGACGGCCTCGACGAAGCGCTGCGGCGGCAGCGCGCCGGGCGGATCGAAGCGGCACGACGCGGCCGCGCCGGCCTCGATCGCCACGCCGGTGACGCGCGCGAGCACCTGCAGTGCATCGGCTGCATGCGCGCCGCGCGGCGCATCGAAGCGCTGCGCGGGCCACGCCACCGGCACCGCGCCGGCCGGGCCGGCCAGCGCGCCGACGATGGCCGCCGCCGCCCAGGCCGTCGCGCGCCGCTTCATCGCGGCGCGGGCGTATCGGGCGCCGCGGCGTCGGGCGCAGTCTCGCCGAGATTGAGGCGATAGCCGGTCGCATACGCGGCCTGCACGGTCCACGCGATGCCGGCCGCCTTCAGCCGGCTGCGCAGCCGGCTCACGTACATGTCGACCGAGCGCGTCTGGGCGGCCGCCTCCACGCCCCACACGAGCCGCAGCAGATCCTGGCGCTGCACGACCGTGCCGGGATGCGCGGCGAGGTGCCACAGAATGTCGAACTCCTTGGCGCTGAACGCATGCGCGGCCTCGCCGACCGACACCGTCAGCGTCGCGCGCGACAGCACATGCGCGCCGACCTGCATGCGGCCGTTGTCCGCCGACAGCGCGGCGAACCGGCGCAGCAGCGCGCGCACGCGCGCGAGCAGCGTCTGCCGTTCGAGCGGCTTGATCAGGAAATCGTCCGCGCCGGCGTCGAGGATCTTGACGATGTCCTCCTCGTCCGAGTGCACGGTCTGGAAGATCACCGGCACGATCGAGCGCGCGCGGCCGCGCACCCAGCCGAGCAGGCGCTCGCCCGTCATGCCGGGCAGATCCCAGTCGAGGATCAGCAGGTCGGCCCAGCTGTCGCCGAGGAAATTGCGCGCGTCGAGCCCGTTCTCGAACGCCTCGACCCGGTAGCCTTCGGCCTTGAGCCAGGTGACGAGCAGCGTGCGCTGCACCGGATCGTCCTCGACGACGACGATCTGTTTGGGCTGCTGCACGGTGCGCTGCATGTTCGGGTCGGACATCATGAACTCGGAAACGGTAAGGACAGGAAGAAGAAAAGCGGCGACGCGCGCGTTCAGCCGTCGGGCGACACGCTCGCACGCCAGCGCGCGATGCCGTCGGGCACCTGCGACGACGCGGCGCGCACGAGCAGCGGCAGCCGCACGACGAACACGGTGCCGACGCCCTGGTTCGATTCCGCGTGCAGCGTACCCGCGTGCGCGGCCACCACCTGCGCGGCCAGCTGCAGCCCGAGGCCGAAGCCCATCGAGCCGCGCTTCGCGAGCGGCGCGAAATCCGTCATCCGGCCGTCGGCCGTGAGGCCCGGCAGGCCGCCCGCCCAGTCGCGCACCGTCAGCTCCGCATACGCGTCGCGCACCCGCAGCCGGATCTCGACGCGCGCACCCTGGCGCGAGGCGTGCACGGCATTGTCGATCAGGTTCTGCAACGCGCGCGCGACGAACACGCGCGCGCCGTTCAGCCACAGCGGCTCGGCATCGCCGAGCCACAGTTGCAGCGCCACGCCGCGATACACCGCGCCGACCTCGAGTTTCGGCACGAGGTCGCGCAGCACGCGGCGCAGGTCGAAGCGGACGAAATGATGATGGCGCAGGTCGTCGGCCGCCGACGCGACCAGATAATCCTGCCCGAGCAGCAGCGCATGACGCGCGAGCTGCGCGATGCGCGCGAAGCCGCCGCACGCCTCGAAGGCGGCCGGATCGGCGTCGCGCAGCTCGGTCAGCGCGAGAATCGAATTCTGCGGCGAGCGCAGGTCATGCGCGAGGAAGCGCAGCGACGCGACGCGTTCGTCGAGCGCGCGGCGCAGCGGCGACACGTCGACGACCGACACCGTCGCCGCGATCTGCGGATCGCCCGCCACCGGCTGCAGCGTGAGCCACAGCACGGCCGGGCCGGCGGCGAATTCGAGCCCCTGCGTCAGTTGTTCGAACAACGAGCCCGCCGCGGCGTCGAGCGTATCGCCCAGCAGCGCGCCGAACGCCAGCCCGACGGGCAGCGCGCGGCCGAACAGCGCCTGCGCGCGCGCGGTCGCGGCGACGATCGCGCCGCTGGAATCGAGCGCGAGCGTCCCCCACGGCTGGTGGTCCTGCATGATCTGGAAGCTGCGGGCCTCGGCCCCGTGCGGCACGCTCAAGTTCGACTCCGGCGGGCGATTGGTTCGGCGGTGAAACGGGCGGACCACGGCGCGGCCTCGCGAGCGCGCAGTGTGTACCGATTCGAAAGCGCTTGTCCAGTGCCGCCCGTCCGCGTGCTCAGAAATCGGCCTTCTGGTTCAGGTCGCCGGTGCTGACCGTCACCTCGTTGGCCGAGAACTGCATGTTGCCGCCCGCGCCGCGCGTGCCGACGTGCGCGTCCATGAACGGATTGCCGCCCGTTTCGAGGCGCTCCAGTTCCTTGGTCGCACCCGAATTGAGCGACACGTTGCCGTCCTTGTCGATCGTGCCGACCGAATTGCCGCTGCCGTTGTACAGGTTGCCCTGCGAGTCTTCCTTCAGGTGCAGCGCCTCGCCGCCCGCCTTCGTGTTCAGCTTGACGTCGTGCAGGCCCTGGCCCGGCGCGCCGCCGTTGTTCTGGCCGTTGACCGAGTTGCCGTTGCCGTTACCGTTGCCGCCGTGGTTCCCCACCGAGTTGCCGTCGCCGCCGTTGTTGCCCTGCGGCGCGCCGACGTCGTCGCCGCCGCCGCTGTCGTCGTCGCCCATCAGCAGTTGCTCGATCTCTTCGAGCAGCTGTTCGATCTTGGCGTCGCGGCTGCTCGACGAACCGTTCGTCTGGTTCGATTGCGGATGGATGGTGTTCGCGGAAATGCTGTTGATGCAGGTCATGTGCGCCCTCGTTGAAAATGAAAAGAGAAAGGAGCGAACGGTGAACGCATCCCGCGCCATCCGTTCGCCGACAAGCTTAAGAAAGCAGCGCGCGCACGCGGCGCGGCGCGCGAAGCGACGTCGCGCGGTCCGAACCGCCGCGCACCCGCCGCCGCCCGGCGCAGCGGCGCTTCGCCGGGCGCAACGCGGCTTCGCGCCAGGCATCCCGCCCCGCGCGCGGAACGCGATGATCGCGGCCATGCTTCCATTGGTTCCTGCTTAAAGCCCTCTCATGGCGATCAAACCCTGCAACCCAGCGGCGTCGCGCATCCTGCTGTCGGTGTTTTCGGCGGGACTGCGCGCGAACGCCCATGCGGACCTCGACGAACTGCTGCTGGCGCTGCGCGTGCTGCAGCCGCGCAGCGCCGCGGTCGAGCTGTGCGACGTGCGCCTGCGCATCAGCCGACGGGACTGGATCGGCGCGCTGCACATCCTGCGCACGCTCGAAGAGCAGGATCGCGGCACGCCGCTGTGCGCGGCGCTGCAAGGCTGGTGCCTGTATTCGATCGACGACGACGACTGGCGGCGCTACGTGCAGACCGTACTGCTGTCCGGCGACGAGGCGTCGACCGCGCTCGTCGGCCGCTTCCTGCGCGTCGAGACGCTGGCCGCGTCGGCGGCCGACGACGTGGCCGTGCGTATCGGCCACCTGCTGCGGCTCGATCGGCAACAGTGGGCGCGGCATCTGGACAGCGGTTGATCGGTCCCGTCGCGCAACCGGCATCGCGCCTTCGACATCGGCCGTGCAGGCTCGCCCCATGCACGGCGGCCGGCCGTTTCGCCGCTCATCTGCGGCCTCTACGAACCACGGGCGTGTTTGCACGCCAACGCCAAGGAGACTTTTCATGAACCCCATCGGCAGCACGCCGGCCCCGATCCGGCACACCCCGGCTTCGTCCGCACCCATGTCCGGCGCGGATCAGGGCACGAGCGCCACGCCCCAGGCGACGAAACGCCCGGGCAGCACCATGCATCCCACCGCCGAGCTGCAGAAAAAGCGGCAGAAACCGGAACTGACGCAACAGAACGCCGCCCCGTCGCCGCCATCCGGGCGCAAGATCGCACAGCCGTTCAGCCCGAAGGCGCGCCTGCAGGCCCGCATGCAGGCGGCCAAGCCCACGTCGGATGCAGGAGGCGCGGCGAAGACCGCCGGGCAGCCGCCAGCGCCCGCCGCGCCCGCGACGCCGACCCCGCCTGCGCCCGCACCGACCAGGACCGAGGCCGCCGAAGTCCAGCCGCAGACCATCGACGCGACCCCG
>NZ_JAAGNW010000182.1:0-2036 GCF_010645215.1 Burkholderia multivorans
CGCGTCCGCGTGGAACTCGTGCTTCACGCCGAACGTGCCCGCGTGCCCGGAGCAGCGCTCGACCACGTTCACGCGCGTGCCGGGCACGAGCGACAGCGTGTCGGCCGTCTTGCGGCCGATGTTCTGCACCCGCGCATGGCATGGCACGTGGTACGACACCGTGCCGAGCCGGGTCTGGAAGTCGGTCTTGAGCAGGCCGTCGCGATGACGCGCGATCAGATACTCGAACGGATCCCAGAACGCATCCGCGACCGCGCGCACGTCGGGATCGTCGGGAAACAGCAGCGGCAGTTCGCTCTTGTACATGAGCACGCAACTCGGGATCGCGCCGACCAGCGCATAGCCTTCGCGCGCATAGCGTGCGAGCACCGGCACGTTGCGCGCCTGCTTGCGCGCGACGCCCTCCAGGTTGCCCTGTTCGAGCTGCGGCATTCCGCAGCAGGCTTCGCTGCGCACCAGTTCATACGGGATGTCGTTGTGCGCGAGGATCGCGAGCAGGTCGTGGCCGATGCCCGGCTCGTTGTAGTTCACGTAGCAGGTCGCGTAGATCGCCACGCGCCCCGGCGTGCGCTCGCCGTCGCGCAGCGGCGCGATCGGCGACGGCCGCGCCGCGCCGCGGAACGGATGGCGTGCGAACGACGGCAGCCACGCCTCGCGGTCCACGCCGAGCGTCGCCTCCAGCGCGCCGCGCGCGGGCGCGCTGCGGTTGACCGCATTGACCGTCTCCGTCACGACCGGGATGCCGGCGAGGTGCCCGAGCGCGTCTGTGTTCGACAGCAGGCGATCGCGCAGCCGTACCTCGCCGCGCCGGTAGCGGGCCGCCTTCGCGCGCAGCATCAGATGCGGCACATCGACGTTCCACGGATGCGGCGGCACGTACGGGCACTTCGTCATGTAGCAGAGATCGCACAGATAGCACTGGTCGACGACCTTGCCGAACGCCTGCGGCGCGACCTCGTGCGCTTCCCCGCCGTCGGTCTCGTCGACCAGGTCGAACAGGGTGGGAAACGCGCCGCACAGCGACACGCAGCGTCGACACCCCGCGCAGATATCGAATACGCGCGTCAGTTCCGCATCGATCGCGTCCTGATCGTAGAACGTCTCCGAGCGCCAGTCGAGCGGATGCCGGATCGGGGCCTCCAGACTGCCTTCCTTGTGGGGCATGGGGCAGCTCCTTCAGGTAACGCACGCGGCCTCGCCGCGACGCACGCTGAGACCGGGCCCCGACGCGTCGGGGCCCGGTCTCAGCGGGTCGGAAGGACGGGGCGCGCGTCAGTCGACGAGCGCGTCGAGCGCCTTCGTATAACGGTTCGCGTGGCTGCGTTCGGCCTTCGCGAGCGTCTCGAACCAGTTCGCGATCTCGTCGAAGCCTTCCTCGCGCGCGGCCTTCGCCATGCCCGGATACATATCGGTGTACTCGTGGGTCTCGCCCGCGACCGCCGCCTGCAGATTGAGCCGCGAGGTGCCGAACGGCAGGCCGGTCGCCGGATCGCCGACGGCCTCCAGGTACTCGAGGTGGCCGTGCGCGTGACCGGTTTCGCCTTCGGCCGTGGAGCGGAACAGCGCGGCGACGTCGTTCTGCCCTTCGACATCCGCCTTCGCCGCGAAATACAGATAACGCCGGTTGGCCTGCGATTCACCGGCGAATGCGTCCTTCAGGTTCTGTTCGGTTTTGCTGCCCTTGAGCTGTGCCATCTACGCCTCCGTCTGATACCGGCGCGGGTCGCGCCGGGCTGGACGACCGTTTGTGGGGAACGATGCGCACGGCGCGACACGCGCCGCCCGGCACCGTGCCTTTAAATCTAGGCGGTGCCATGCGCGCCCCCCAATTGGCTTTTTCAATGCCGTCGATAGTCTCGCAACGCCGCGATACGACCCCGGAACCCTCCGCCCGCGCGGGCGACAGCGACCCGCGCGGGCGGACGACCCGGCGACTTCAGCGCGCGGACGGCAACGGCCAGACGTCGCTGCCCTTCTCGCCTTCGTCGCGCATGCCCGCGCCGGGCAGCACCTGGCGCTGCATCGACGCGCGACCG
>NZ_JAAGNW010000182.1:2046-12572 GCF_010645215.1 Burkholderia multivorans
ATCACCGCGATGGTCTGGGCGTCGAGCACGCCGGTCTGCGGCGCGTCGTAGCCATACGCGAGCAGCTTCGACTGCAGGTCCGCCACGTCGCCGCGATACGGCCGGTTGGCCTGGTAGTACGCGATGGCGTCCGCCTCGGGCCAGGCGCCCACCTGGTAGCGCTCGTACAGCTTGCGCCACGGAAACAGCGGCCCCGGATCGGACTTGCGGCCGGGCGCGACGTCCGAATGCCCGACCACCTTCTGCGGCGGGATCTGGTGCCGGCGGACCACGTCGGCGACCAGCGCGCCGATCACCGCCACCTGGGCATCGGGGTACGGATACCAGCGCCGGCTCATCGGCGGCACGTTCTCGTCCTCGGGTGGAAAGCCCAGGTTCACGGTCTCGATGCCGACGGTGCTCGCATTCAGCATCCGCTCGCCCTGCCAGTAGCTGACGCCCGCATGCCACGCACGCCGCGCTTCGTCGACCAGCTGATACACCTTGAAGCGGCCGCCGCCGTCGGCCGCGTCGGGCACGAGGTAATGCGCGCTGACCTGCTTCTGCGGATTGGTCAGCGTCGCGAGCGACTCCGCGAGCGTCTGCGCGGTGTAGTGCAGCACCAGCGTGCGCACCCGCGAATCCTGATTCGGCGACTGGACCGACGTATCGATCGCATAACCCGCGCCGCCGCCCGCGTCCTGCCCCGCCTTCACGCCCGCGCTGCCGCAGGCCGCGACGAGCGGCAGCGCCAGCATCCCTACCGGGACGAGCGACGACTGCGCGAGAAACGCGCGTCGCCCGTCCTTGACCCTGTGCTTCTGTTGTTCTTCGTTCATGTGTGTGTCTTCCGACTCTGTACCGCTGATTGAGCATCGGCGCCGCGCGACCCCTCGATCGCGCGGACGCCATCCCGGTCCATCGTGCGCAACGAAGCGCCAGGATGTGAGTCGTCCGAATCAATTCGGTTCCTTTCGTTTCGCAAGCATCGCGGACAGGCGAAAAAAAGCCGGCTCGGGACCACGGCCATGACTCCGTCGTCGCGAACCGGCAGGCACGAAGGCACGAGGAGAATGTGCCGTGGATCGCGCCGTCAGAAAACCACGTCCGGGCGCCCCCGGATCAGAACTTCCACAACACGTTGCCGAGCACTGCGTTGTCGCGCCCGCCGCCGCCGTACTGGCCGCTGTACGTGAGGCCGAGCGTCAGGCGCTTGGTGAGGGTGGCGTCGACGCCGACTTCGAGCACCGCGCTCTCGCGCGCGATCGGCACGCCCGACACCTGGAAGGACGTTCCGCCGGTCGCGAACGTGAAGGTCGACGACGGCCGGATGTTGCCGAACGCATGCCGCCAGCCGACCAGCGCGTGCGCGGTGACGGCGCTGCTCGCCACCACGCCGAGCTGCGTGGCGGCGCGCAGGCCGAGGGTCGAGAAGCCGATGTGGCTGGTCTCGCCGCCCGTCTGCAATGCCGCCGCGCCGCCGGTTTCGGTATAGCCGTCGGTGTGCAGGCTCACGTACGCGAGGCCCGCGAACGGTTCGAGCGCGACCGGACCGAGCGGCACCGCGTAGCCGACTTCGCCGAACACCTGCGCGGCATTCGCGTCGTAGCCGGCCGAGTCGTGATCGGAGAAGCCGGCGAAGCCCGGATAGCGGTCGCTGTTGATTCGATACCAGGTGTACGACGCACCGCCGCGCACGCCGATCGGCCCGAACTGCGCGCCGCCGTACAACGACAGGTAGTAGCTGTTGACCGACGCCGACGAGCTTTCGCTGTTGTCGAGCGAGCTGTGCGTGACACCCGCGGCAAGACCCGCGCGCACCTTGTCGTTGAGCGCCATGTCCGTGCCGGCGATGAAGCCCGTCATGCTGCGGTTGATGGTCGACGCGTTGCCGTCGCCGTCGAGCCGGCTGCGGCCGCCGAACGCCTGCCCCCACACGACCGGCTGATACGGCGTGCCGCCGTAGCAGCCGCCGCGCGAACCGAGATGCGGCGGCTGCATCGCATCGGCCGCGCCGCCGCTGGTGTCGCCGCAGCGCGCATCGCCGCCCGCCGGCAGCGCCGCGAGCGTGCCCGAGTCGGACGCGAGACTCTGGCGGACCCGGTTGGTGATGGCGTCGCGCACGTAGTTGCTGTCGACCAGCAGCATGCTCTTCAGGCTCGCCTGCAGTTCGCCGTCGAGCTGACCGTAGGCGCTGCGCGCCGTGGCCACGTCGGCGGTCAGCACCGCGTTGTACAGCGGATTGCCCGCGCCCAGCCCGCTGATCGCCGTCGCGACCGCACGCTGGTTCGGCGTCACGCCGACATCCTGGAACGTGGTGCCGTTCGAGTCCAGCTGCAGGTACACGTGGGTCGGATCGTAGGTCAGCGTCGGCGACAGGAACGCATAGTTCGCGAGCACCTGGCTGAAGGTCCCTTGCACCGACGCCGCGTGCAGGATCGCGTAGGTCGTGTTCGGCTGGTAGGCGGTCTGGTTCGCGATCACCTGCACGGTGCCGCCGTTCAGCGTCGCCGCGCCGGTCGCCGCGATGCTGCCGCTCTGCTGCGGCGTCGCCGCGACCTGCAGCGTCGAGCCGGGCTGGAAGGTCACGGTGCCGGCCACGTTCAGCGCCGCGCCCGGCTGCGAGGCGGCCGCCGTCGCGCCGTTCGCGACCACGAGCCCGCCGATCGTGCCGGTGCCCGTCACCGTCGCGCCGCGCTGCACGTTGACGACCGAATTGGCCAGCGAGCCGTTCACGGCGAGCGTACCCGCGCTGACCGTGGTCGGACCGCTCAGCGTGCTCGTGCCCGTCAGCGTCAGTTGCCCGCTGCCCGCCTGCATCAGCGAGCCCGTGCCCGAGATCGCGCCGCCGAACGACGTGTTATCCGAGCGGTTGAAGACCAGTGCGCCCGCATCCGCCACGTTGCCCGCGAGGCTGCCCGAGGTGCCGCCGTTGCCGACCTGCAGCGCGCCGCCGCTGATGGTCGTGCCGCCCGCATAGGTGCTCGCGCCGGACAGGATCAGCGTGCCGCTGCCGCTCTTGGTCAGCGTGCCGCCCCCCATCAGCGCACCGCCGTACGCGCCGCCGCCCGAGACCGTGAGGCCGCCCGTGCCGGTGTCGAGCACGCCGCCCGCCGCGCCGCTGAGCCCGGGCAGCGTCAGCTGGGTGCTGCCCAGTGCGATGCTGCCGCCGTTCAGCGTGAGCCCGCCCGTGCCGAGCGCGCCGCTGTTGCCGAGCACGAGCGCGCCGCTGTTGAGCACCGTGCCGCCCTGGAACGTGTTGCTGTTGTTCAGCGTCAGCGTGCTCTGACCGTTCTTGACGAGCCCGCCCACGCCCGACACCACGCCCGACAGCGTCAGGTTCGCGGTGCCGCCGATCGTCGTGCCGGCGTTCACCGTCACCGGATTCGCGAGGTTCACCGCGGTCGTCGTGTCGATCGTGCTCGGCGCGCTGACCGTCAGTGCGCCGGTGCCGAGCGCGCCGTTGCTGCCGAGCACGAGCGCGCCGCCCGTGACCGTGGTGCCGCCCGCATAGGTGTTGTTGCCCGACAGCGTCTGCGTGCCCGTGCCGCTCTTCACGAGGCCGCCTCCCCCGCCGATCGAGCCGCTGTACGAGGTGTTCCCCGAGCCGGCGAGCGTCAGCGGATTCGTGCCGAGCGAGACGTTGGTGCCCGCGACCCCGGCCAGCCCGCCGATCGTCTGCGCACCGGCGCCCGGGGCGAGCGCGAAGCCCGCGCCCGCCGCGCCGAGATCGACGGTGGTCGAGTTCGACAGGCCGCCGCCCGCGCCGATCACCAGGTTGCCCGCGTTGATCGTCGTCGCGCCGCCGTAGGTGTTCGCCCCCGTCAGCACGGTCGTGCCGCTGCCCTGCTTCGTGATCCCGCCCGTGCCGCTCAAGGTGCCGCCGAAGGTCTCGATCCCGCTGTCGCCGAACGTGAGCGTGTTGCCGCCGAGCGTGACGTTGGTGCCGCCGATGCCGGACAGCGCGCCGATCGTCTGGTTCGCGCCCGACGCGCCGATGTCGAACGTCGCGCCCGCGCCCGTCAGGTTCACCGCGCCCGTCGCGGCCAGGCTGCCGCCCGAGCCGATCACCAGCTTGCCGGCGTTGATCGTGGTGCCGCCCGTATAGGTGTTCGTGCCCGTCAGCGTTTCCGTGCCCGCGCCGATCTTCGTCAGCGAACCCGTGCCCGTCAGCGCGCCGCCGAAAGTCGCGCTGCCGCCGCCGTTGCCGAGCAACAGGGCGTTCGCGCCGAGCGCCACGGTCCCGCCCACGCCGGACAGCGCGCCGATCGTCTGGATGCCGCTCGCCCCGCTCAGGTCGAGCGTCGCGCCGTTGCCCGCCAGGTTCACCGCGCCCGTCGCCGCGAGGCTGCCGCCCGCGCCGATCGCGAGCGTGCCGGCGCTCACCGTCGTACCGCCCGTGTAGGTGTTCGCGCCCGTCAAGGTTTCGGTGCCCGCGCCGGCCTTCGTGAGGCTGCCCGCGCCGGCGATCACCCCGCTGAACGTGCCGTTCGCGCCGCCGCCCAGCGTCAGCGCGTTGCCGCCCAGGTTGACGGTCGAGCCGCCCGCACCGATCAGCGTGCCGATCGTCTGGCTCGCGGTCGCGCCGCTCAGGTCGAGCGTCGTGCTCGTCGCGAGATTCACCGTGCCCGTCGCCGCGAGGCTGCCGCCCCCACTGATCGCGAGCGTGCCGGCGTTCACCGTCGTGCCGCCCGTGTAGGTGTTCGCGCCCGTCAGCGTCTCCGTGCCGCTGCCCTGCTTCGTGATCCCGCCCGTGCCCGTGATCGCGCCGCCGAAGGTCTGGTTCATACCGTTGCCGAAGGTCAGGCCGTTGCCGCCGAGCGCCACCGTCGTACCGCTCACCCCGGACAGTGCGCCGATCGTCTGGCCCGCGCCCGCGCCGCTCAGGTCGAAGGTCGCGCCCGCGCCGGTCAGGCTCACCGCGCTGCCCGTCGCGAGGCTGCCGCCCGCGCCGAGCGCCAACGTGCCGCCCGCGATCGTCGTGCCGCCCGTGTAGGTGTTCGCGCCCGTCAGCGTCTCCGTGCCGCCGCCCTGCTTCGTGAGGCCGCCCGTACCGGCGATCGTGCCGGCGAACGTGCCGTTCGTATTCCCGCCCAGCGTCAGGGCGTTGCCGCCCAGGTTGACGCTCGACCCGACCGAGCCGTTCAGCACGCCGATCGTCTGGTTGACGCCCCCGCTGATATCGAGCGTCGTGCCGAGGCCGTTCAGATTCACCGTCCCCGTCGCGGCGAGGCTGCCGCCCAGGCCGAGCGCCAGCGTGCCGCCCGTCACCGTCGTGCCGCCCGTATAGGTGTTCGCGCCCGTCAGCGTCTCCGTGCCCGTGCCCGCCTTCGTGAAGCCGCCCGTGCCGGACATCGCGCCGCTGAACGTGCCGTTCGCACTGCCGCCCGCGGTCAGCGTGTTGCCGCCCAGGTTGATGGTCGAGCCGGCCACGCCGTTCAACGCGCCGATCGTCTGGTTCGCGCCCGCCCCGCTGATGTCGAGCGCCGTGCCCGTGTTCGCGAGGTTCACCGCGCCCGTCGCCGCCAGGCTGCCGCCCGCGCCGATCGCGAGCGTGCCGGCGTTCACCGTCGTGCCGCCCGTGTAGGTGTTCACGCCCGTCAACGTCTCCGTGCCGCTGCCCTGCTTCGTGACGCCGCCCGTGCCCGTGATCGCGCCGCCGAAGGTCTGGCTCGTGCCGTCGCCGAAGGTCAGCCCGTTGCCGCCGAGCGCCACCGTCGTACCGCTCACCCCGGACAGTGCGCCGATCGTCTGGCCCACGCCCGCGCCGCTCAGGTCGAAGGTCGCGCCCGTGCCGGTCAGGCTCACCGCGCCGCCCGCCGCGATACTGCCGCCCAGGCCCAGCGCCAGCGTGCCGCCCGCGATCGTCGTGGTGCCCGTGTAGGTATTCGCGCCCGTCAGCGTCTCCGTGCCCGTGCCCGCCTTCGTGAAGCCGCCCGAGCCGGCAATCACGCCGCCGAACGTGCCGTTCGCACTGCCGCCCGCGGTCAGCGTGTTGCCGCCCAGGTTGACGCTCGAACCGAACGTGCCGTTCAGCGTGCCGATCGTCTGGTTCGCGCCCGCTCCGCTGATGTCGAGCGCCGTGCCGAGGCCGTTCAGATTCACCGTCCCCGTCGCCGCGAGGCTGCCGCCCCCGCCGATCGCCAACGTGCCGGCGTTGACCGTCGTGCCGCCCGTGTAGGTGTTCGCACCCGTCAGCGTCTCCGTGCCGATGCCCTGCTTCGTGATGCCGCCCGTGCCCGTGATCGCACCGCCGAAGGTCTGGTTCGTGGCGTCGCCGAAGGTCAGGCCGTTGCCGCCGAGATTCACGTTCGTATTCGCCGCGCCGGACAGCGCGCCGATCGTCTGGTTCGCGCCCGCCCCGCTCAGGTCGAGCGTCGCGCCCGCGCCGGTCAGGCTCACCGTGCCGCTCGCCGCGAGGCTGCCGCCCGTGCCGATCGCGAGCGTACCGGCCGCGATCGTCGTGCCGCCGAGGTAGGTGTTCGCGCCCGTCAGCGTCTCCGTGCCGCTGCCCTGTTTCGTGATCCCGCCCGTGCCCGTGATCGCGCCGCCGAAGGTCTGGTTCGTGCTGTCGCCGAAGCTCAGCCCGTTGCCGCCGAGGTTCACGTTCGAACCGCTCACGCCGGACAGCGCGCCGACCGTCTGGTTCGCGCCCGCCCCGCTGATATCGAACGTCGCGCCCGCCCCTGTCAGGCTCACCGCGCCGCCCGCCGCGAGGCTGCCGCCCAGGCCGAGCGCCAGCGTGCCGCCCGCCACCGTCGTGCCGCCCGTGTAGGTGTTCGCGCCCGTCAGCGTCTCCGTGCCCGAACCCGCCTTCGTGAAACCGCCCGAGCCGGCAATCACGCCGCCGAACGTGCCGTTCGCGCTGCCGCCCGCGGTCAGCGTGTTGCCGCCCAGGTTGATGTTCGAGCCGCTCACGCCGTTCAGCGCGCCGATCGTCTGGTTCGCGCCGGCGCCGCTGATATCCAGGGTCGTGCCCGCGTTCGCGAGATTCACCGCGCCCGTCGCCGCGAGGCTGCCGCCCAGGCCGAGCGCGAGCGTGCCGCCCGTGATCCTCGTGCCGCCCGTATAGGTGTTCGCGCCCGTCAGCGTCTCCGTGCCGCTGCCTTGTTTCGTGATGCCGCCCGTGCCCGTGATCGCGCCGCCGAAGGTCTGGTTCGTGGCGTCGCCGAAGCTCAGCCCGTTGCCGCCGAGGTTCACGTTCGAACCGCTCACGCCGGACAGCGCACCGACCGTCTGGTTCGCGCCCGCCGCGCTGATATCGAACGTCGCGCCCGCCCCCGTCAGGCTCACCGCGCCGCCCGCCGCGAGGGTGCCGCCGAGGCCCAGCGCCAGCGTACCGCCCGCGATCGTCGTGCCGCCCGTATAGGTGTTCACGCCCGTCAGCGTCTCCGTGCCGCTGCCCTGCTTCGTGATCCCGCCCGTGCCCGTGATCGCGCCGCCGAAAGTCTGGTTGGTGCTGTCGCCGAAGCTCAGCCCGTTGCCGCCCAGCGCCACCGTCGAACCGGCCACCCCGGACAGCGCGCCGACCGTCTGGTTCGCGCCCGCCCCGCTGATGTCGAAGGTCGCGCCCACGCCCGCGAGGTTCACCGCGCCCGTCGCCGCGAGACTGCCGCCCAGGCCCAGCGCCAGCGTGCCGCTGTTGATCGTGGTCGGGCCCGTGTAGGTGTTCGCGCCCGTCATGGTGGTCGTGCCCGGGCCGTTCTTGGTGACGCCGCCCGCTCCCGACACCACGCCGGACAAGCCGAGATTGTTGCTGCCGCCGAGCGTGAGGGTCGCGCCGTTGTTGACCCCGATGTTGTTGGCGACCGTCATGTTGGAGGTGGTGTCGAGCGTGCCCGACCCGGCCACCGTCAACGCGCCGGTGCCCAGCGCGTTGGCGTTGCCGAGCATGAGCCCGCCGCTGTTCAGCGTGGTGCCGCCCGTATAAGTGTTCGCGCTCGTCAGCGTCAGCGTGCCCGTGCCGCTCTGCGTGAGGCCGCCGGCGCCGCTCACCGTACCCGACAGCGTGAGGTTGTTGCCGCCCTGCACCGCGAGCCCGCCCGCGTTGACCGTGACGTTGTTGCTGAGATTGACGCCGGAGTTCGCGCTCTGGATCGCGCCGCCGTTGCTCGTGATGGTGCCGGTGCCGAGCCCCGCATTGTTGTCGATGATCGCAACGCCGCCGTTCAGCGTTGCATTCGTCGCGCTCGATGCGCCGGACATGGTCCAGGTGCCGCTGCCGACCTGGAGGTTCTGGAAGTTGATGTAGCTGCCGTTGTTGATCGCGCCCGCCGCCGGGCCGCCGCCGTTCTGCTGCAGCACCAGCGTGTTGTTGCCGCCCGCGCCGCCGTCCACGGTGCCGGTGGCGGCGAGGCCGATCGTGACCGCGCCGATCCCGAGGTTCAGTTGCACCCCGGTGCCGCCCGCGGTGTTCACGGACGACCCGGTGGTGGCGGTAAACGTGTTGGTGCTGTTGGCCCCCATCGACACGCTGCCGTTGATGGTGCCCGAGTTGGTGAAGGTATTGCCCTGGCCCGGCGTGCCGGACGCCTGCAAGCCGACGCGCCCCGTGATCGTGCCGCTGTTGTTGATGTTGACCTGCCCGCCGCCGTACGCGACCACGACGGGCGCGTCCGCGCCGACCAGGGTCGCGCCGATCAGCGGGTTCGAACCGATGACGCCGGTATTGGTGATGTTGGTGGTGCCGCCCGTGCCGTTCTGCACGCCGAGCGCCATCCCGGTGACGCCCGACAGCGCGACGCCCGTCGAGCCGTTCATGGTGCCGTTGTTGACGACGTTCGTCGTGCCCGCCGACGCATTGCCGATCAAGGTGCCGCTCGACAGCACGCCGAGCCCGGTGCCGAGCGCGGACGGATCGATGGTGCCGTTGTTGGTCAGCGTGTTGTTGCTGCCCTGGAGGGACAGCGCGGTGCCGCCGACGCCGAGCAGCACGCCGAGGCTCGCGCCGTTGTTGACGGTGACGTTCAGACCGCTGCCGGCGTTCGAGTAGCTCGGCGCGAGCGGGTTCGCCACGCCGGAGCAGGTCACCGTGGGGCCCGCGCTGCTGCACACCGCATACGCGGGAACGATGCCCGCGCCCGCCAATGCACAGAACACGCCCATGGCGGGCACGAATTTCGGCATTTCTTGATCTTTTTCACGGCGAATACGGCCCATTTTTCACCTCGTCATGGATTTAAAACGGTCAACAATGCAATGCCTGTTTTTGATTCGAATCAACTATTCGATGCAATGCACCATTCGCATGGCTGAGATTCTTTTTCTAAAACGTTTGCGATCTCGGACAATAGCCGTCCCTGCCGGGCGGATGCGGCATGAAAGGCCTGGCGGATGAAACTGATAGCGCAGCGGAACAGCGGTGGGAAGAGGTCTTACAGAAGCATTCCGGATACCCCCGTTAGAGCAAATCCGATGGTATTAACTTTTTCGTTTATAGGCAGCTGACGAAAAGGCTAGGACAAAGATCTACGATTTGCAAAATCAAACCGATTCCGATCGAGAAAAATAATAGGTTTTGATAAAACCGTGCGCTCAGCGGCGAGATTTTCGGAATTCGAGGCAATGGATGCCGGGCCGGACGGCAGCGCGCGGCGGATCGCGGCAAGGGAAGGGAAAGGCGGGCGACCGGCTGCGGGCGACCGGCTGCGGGCGTCAGTCGGCGCGAGCGCGGGCCAGCAGCAGCGCGCGCTCGCGTGCGTTGCCGGTCAGTTCGGCGGCGCGCAGAAACGCTTCCCGCGCCTCGGCATGGCGGCCGAGCCGGGCCAGCAGATCGCCGCGCACGCTCGGCAGCCACGGATAGCGCGCGAGCGCGGGATCGTCGGCCAGGGCGTCGACGAGCGTGAGCGCGGCCGCCGGTCCGGCGAGCATCCCGATCGCGACCGCGCGGTTGAGTTCGACCACCGGCGACGGCGCGACCTGCGCGAGCGTGTCGTACAGCGCGACGATGCGCGCCCAGTCGGTCTCCGCCACGCTGGGGGCGCGCGCATGACAGGCGGCCAGCGCCGCCTGCAGCGCATACGGGCCGCGCGCGCCGCCGAGCGCCTCGGCGCGTGCGAGCGAGGCCAGCCCGCGGCGGATCAGCAGCGGATCCCAGCGGCCGCGATCCTGGTCCGCGAGCAGCACCGGCCGGCCTTGCGCATCCGCGCGGGCGGGCAGGCGCGACGCCTGGAGTTCCAGCAGCGCCGCCAGCCCGTGCGCCTCGCTCTCGTCCGGCACGAGTCCGACCAGCACGCGAACGAGCCGCAACGCCTCGTCGCACAGCGCGGGGCGGGTCCAGTCGTCACCCGCCGTCGCCGCGTAGCCTTCGTTGAAGATCAGGTAGATGACCGCGAGCACCGACGCGAGCCGCGCCGCGCGCGCGTCGGCGGGCGGGACCTCGAACGGCACGCGCGCGGCGCTCAGGGTGCGTTTCGCGCGCACGATGCGCTGCGCGATCGTGGGCTCGGGCGTGAGGAACGCGCGCGCGATCTCGCCCGTCGTCAGCCCGCCCAGCAGCCGCAGCGTGAGCGCGACCCGCGCCTCGGTCGACAGCACCGGATGACAGG
>NZ_JAAGNW010000182.1:12582-13252 GCF_010645215.1 Burkholderia multivorans
CCGCGCTTGCGCGCGTGCAGGGCCTCCTGGCGCAGCCGGTCGAGCGCGCGGCGTTTCGCGGTCGTCATGAGCCAGGCGCCCGGACGCTCGGGCACGCCCTCGCGCGGCCAGTGTTCGAGCGCCGCCACCAGCGCGTCCTGCGCCAGTTCCTCGGCCACGCCCACGTCGCGCACGAAGCGCGTGACGTGGGCAATGACGCGGGCGGACTCGATCCGCCAGACGGCTTCGATCGCACGATGGGTCGGCGTGGCGCTCACGCGGCTTCCCGACCGATGTCGCGACGGCAGGCCGCGTCGCGCGAGGGACGCGCGCGCCTCAACGCTTGCCCTCGAGATCGCCTTCGAGGCCGCGGAAACGCTCGACCGCGGGGCCGGGCTCGAAGTCGTCCAGCGTGAACAGCTGGCGCACCTCGATCGTGCCCGCCGCGTGCTGGCCGAACGGCGCGGGAAAGCGGCGCGTCCATTCGAGCGCCTCTTCGCGCGACCGCACCTGAATCAGCGTATAGCCCGCGATCAGTTCCTTCGTCTCCGCGAACGGGCCGTCGACGACCGTGCCCTTGCCGCCCTCGTAGTGAATGCGCCAGCCGTCGGACGACGGCCGCAAGCCGGTGGCGTCGAGCAGCACGCCCGCCTTCGCGAGTTCCTCGTGATAGGACGCCATCGCGGCAATC
>NZ_JAAGNW010000183.1:0-3009 GCF_010645215.1 Burkholderia multivorans
TCGACGTCTACGCACCCGCTTCGAGCGACGTGCTGACATTCACGAAGCATTTCTCAAACTCGGGTGCTCGCTTGTCTGTTGGAACATCTTCAGGCGGATCAAGCAGTCTTTTTGAACTAGCCTCTAAGCGCGCCGCCGGCGCAACCCGTGGTTCTTGTTGGCGTTCGGCGAGTCGGGGCACGCGGATCGCCTTGATCATCCATATGCACGCGAGCCCGCCGGTATGGCAAGGTGAGAAGAGGCGGATTGATGCATTGCGGTTCTGGAGCGGGGCTGACCTTGCAAGCTGCCGTGAAGTCGCTCCAGAAGTGGGTCGTACAACGACATCCCCACAAATCCGCGAAGAACCTGATCTTTGAAGTATCCGTCGCCCGGCTGTCCCCCGAAATGCGCGTCTTCTTCGAGCCTCCAACCGACCAAGCCCAATACCGACCCACGCCCCACCTACCGCCCCCCACCATTATTCGCACCCACATCCGGCCGCGCCACCGCGCCGCGCACCTCGAACTTCACCGTATCTGCAACCTTACCCTGCGCGTCAAGCAGTTCCAGCACATGACGCCCCGGCCACGGCAACCACGCAACCCGCTCACCGCGCCCGAGCACGCGCCCATCCAGCCGCCACGCGCTGCGCCCGCCGTCGCCTGCCACGCGTTCGAACCAGACGCGCTGATGGCGCGGCGGAATATCCGGATCGAGCGCGAAGATCGTGCCGTCGGTCGGTGCGCCGATCGCGAGCGGCGCGCGCCGAAGATCGGGCGCAGCCCCCGCCGCGAGCCGCACCGTATCGACCTCGGTGCCGCGCACGAACCACTCGTCGCGAGTGGGTTCGAGCGCGCGCTCGAACGACACGCGTGTACGCACGACCTCCTTGGGCGGTCGCGGCGCGACGCTGCCCGTCGCGCGATGCAGGTAGTTGACAAGCGCGGCCCAGACGGGCGCCGCGCCCGTCACGCCCGAAACGTCCCACATCGGCGAGCCGTCCGCGTTGCCGACCCACACCCCGACCGTATAGCGCGACGTATAGCCAACGGCCCAGTTGTCGCGCATGTCCTTGCTCGTGCCGGTCTTCACCGCCGAGAAGAAACGCGTCGCGAGCGGGCTGTCGAAGCCGAAGGTGCGGGTGCGGGCGTTGTTGTCCGCCAGCATGTCGGTGACGATGTAGCTGGCCTCGGGACTGAACACGCGCGTGCCCGTCAGCGGCGCGTGGCGCGCGCCGCTGACGGGCATCAGGTCGGCGGTGGGTTTCGCGACCCCGCCGTTGGCAAGCACACGGTACGCGTTGGTGAGCGACAGCAGCGTCACATCGGCGCTGCCGAGCGCGAGGCTGAAGCCGTAGTAATCACCGTCCTCGGTCAGCGGCAGGCCGAGCGCGGTCAGCGTGCGCGCGAAGCGGTGCGGTGTGACGAGCACGAGCGTGCGCACGGCCGGCACGTTCAACGACGAGCCGAGCGCGGTCCGCACGCTGACCCAGCCCTTGAAGTTCTTGTCGTAGTTCTGCGGAATATAGAGCCCGCCGCTCGCGGCGAGGTTGACGGGCGAATCGTCGAGCAGGGTGGCCGAGGTCAGGCGTCGCTCGTCGAGCGCCTGCGCGTACAGGAACGGCTTCAGCGTCGAGCCGGCCTGGCGCGACGCGAGCGCCGCGTCGACCTCGCGCGCGCTCGACAGCGCGCCCGACGAGCCGACCCACGCGAGGATCTCGCCGCTCGCGTTGTCGATCACGATCGCCGCACCGTCCTGCACATTGCGGCGGTGCGCGGGCGCGTTCAACTCGGTCAGCGAGCGAGTGAGCGTGTCGCGCGCGAAGCGTTGCAGTCCTGCATCGAGCGTGGAGCGCAGCCGCACACCCGGCGCAGGATGCGCTTCCGACGCGACGCGCCGCGCAAAATGCGGCGCCAGCGCATCGGCATCTCGCCAGCCGGCGCCCGCCGGCCGCGCGAACGCGAGCTGCACGAACCCATCGAGGTTCGCACAGGCATCGGGCGCACGCATGTCGCGCAGGATCCGGCAGGCGCGTTCGGCGACCTTCGGATACGACGCATTCGGCGCGCGCACGAGCGCCGCCGCGACCGCCGATTCCCGTTCGTCGAGCCCGGACGGCGCCTTGCCGAACAGCGTCTGCGACAACGCCGCAAGCCCCACCGTCTCGCCCCGGAACGGCACGAGATTCAGGTAGGCCTCGAGGATCTGGTCCTTGCGCCACGCGCGTTCGAGCCACAGCGCGTCGATCGCCTGGCCGGCCTTCTGCGGCAGCGAGCGCTGCCCGGAACGACGCGGCGTATCGCCGAGCAGGCCGGCCAGTTGCATCGTCACGGTCGATGCGCCGCGGGTGCGCTCGTTCCACAGGTTCCCCCACGCCGCGCCCGCGATGCCGCGCCAGTCGACGCCGCTGTGCGCATAAAAACGCTTGTCCTCCGACACGACGATCGCCTCGCGCAGCGCGGGCGAGATGTCGGCGAGCGCGACCCAGTCGCCGCGCCGTGCGCCGAGGTCGATGCGGGTGCGCTGCAACGGCGTGCCGTCGCGCGCGAGCAGCACCCAGTCCGAGCTGCGCCAGCCGCCGCGCACGCTGTCGTAACTGGGCACCGCGCGCGCGGCCGGCGCGGCGGCCAGGCCGGCCGCGAGGACGAGCCCGGCCGCGATCCGGATGCCGGGCCGCAGCGCGCTCACGGCTTCGCGGCGGGCGCCGGCCCGACCGTCACGGCCGGGTTCGGCCACACGCCGTAGGTCGACGGCGCGTACAGGGCCTCGACGCGCGTGGGCGGCAGGCCGAAGGTGCCGACGTTGTTGAGCCGCACCGTGTACTCGATCGAGATGCGGCCCTTCGGCAGGTAGTCGTAGTACGCGCGATAGCCGTCGAAGTCGCGCTCGACGAACGCGGGGGCGGCGCCGCGCGCGGCGTTCTCGCCCTGGGTGGCCGCCTCGGAGTCGCGGCCGAGCCCGTTGCCGAGGATCGTCGCGCCGGCCGGGATCGGATCGTTGACCGCAACCCAGGTCATGTCGGTCTGC
>NZ_JAAGNW010000183.1:3019-4913 GCF_010645215.1 Burkholderia multivorans
ATCGATGTCGAGCTTCACGCGCAGCACGTCGCCGCGCGAATACGCGCCCGGCACGGCCGGATCCACCGGCGTGACGGTCTTGACGATCCGGTAGCCCGCCGCGAACGGACTCTTCAACGGCACGGCGGCGAGGCTCTCGATCGTCGCCCAGGGCTTGCCGGGGCCGTCCTGGGTCAGCGTCAGCGGCGTCGGCGCGGTGCGCGCGGCCGGCCACGGCAGCAGCAGGCTGCGGACCGAGCCGGTGCGCGCGGCCGGCGTCGCGGATGCGGCGCTCGCCGCAGCGGCGGCCGGCTGGCTCCAGCTGACGGCGCGCTCGGTGTCGCCGAGCTTCAGCCGGGTCTGGCCGCCGACGGGCGTGGTCTCGTAGGTACGCGAGAAACGCTCGATCGCGAGCGAGCCGAGCGCGTTCGCGGTGGTGGTCTGCCACGCGCCGTTGCGTTGCAGCGCCAGCAGGCCGGTGGTCACGCGCGGCATCTCGTCCTTCCAGCCCGGGTCGCCCGCGAATTCGAGCGCGAGCCGCGCGGCGTTGGTCTCGGGGCTCGTCATCAGCCACCACAGGTCGTCGTCGCGCGCGGTCGAGAAGGTCAGCTGCGTGCCCTGGTAGGTCATCCGCGCGCGCAGGATCTGTTCGACCTGGGCGCGCTTGTCGTCGCGTTGCGGAATGTCTTTCACGCGGGACAGGATCGCGTGATAGTCGAGCAGCGCCGAGGTCGGCCACTGGTTCGGCGCCACTTCGATCGAGCCGAGCATGCGGCCCTGCGCCGCGCCGAAGCGCGACAGCGCCTCGATCGCGGCCAGCTTGCGCAGGTCGAGATCCTTGCGCGGCGACCAGGTCTCGCGTTGCAGCCGGCCGTCGACGAAGCGTGCGAGCCCGGCTTCCAGCTGGCCGCGGACATCCTCGGGCAGCGCGAAGCGGGCGTCGAGGCGCGCGGCCTCGTCGGACAGCACGAGCAGGTAGGCGGACAGCGCGGGGCTGCCGGTCGCGCCGCTGTCGGACGACGGCGGGAAGTAGTTCGCGAGGCCGTCACGGTCGAGATAGACCGGCATGCGCGCGACGAGCGACTGCCATTGCGCGGGGTCGCGCAGGCCGATCGCGCGCGAGGCCTGCTGTTCGAGGCAGCGATACGGATAGCGCTCGAACCAGCGGCGCACGCCGGGCAGGCCGTCGGCGAGCTTCGGCTGCAGCGAGATCGCAAGGCCGCCGCGCGCGAGCCCCGCCGGCGTGAGCGCCGCGCCGGCCGGTGCGGCCACCGGCACCGTGAGGGTGCCGTCGACCTGCGCGAGCGTGGCCTGCTGCACCGTGACCGGCAGCGCAGGCACCACCTTCTGGGTGATCTTCAGCGCATCGGCCGCATGCGCGCCGCCTTGCTCGGCGGCGCTGACCGACCACACCAGCGCGCCCGTCGCATCGGCGAGCCCGTCCGGCACGGTCGCACGCCACGCGATCTCGCGCGAGCCGTCGGCGGGCAGCGTCACCGTCTGCGCGTCGAGCGCGAGGCCCGCGACGCTCGGCGTGATGCGCACCTGCATCGCGCGCTGGGTGGTGTTGCGCAGCGTGAACAACGCGCTGAAACCGTCGCCTTCGCGCACCAGCGGCGGCAGGCCCGAGATCAGCTGCAGGTCCTGCGTGCTGCGGATCGACGCGCTGCCGGTGCCGAACTTGTCGGCATCCACGGCGGCGATCGCGACGATCCGGAAGCGGGTCAGCGCATCGTTGAGCGGCACGGTCAGCGAGGCTTCGCCGCGCTCGTCGAGCGTCACGCGCGGGTTCCACAGCAGCAGCGTGTCGAACAGCTCGCGGGTCGGCGCGAGCCCGCCGCCGCCGCCCGCCGGCACGGCCTTGCGGCCGAAGTGGCGGCGGCCGACGATTTCCATCTGCGCGGTGGACGTCTCG
>NZ_JAAGNW010000183.1:4923-12867 GCF_010645215.1 Burkholderia multivorans
CGAGCAGATCCCAGCTGCGGTTCGGCATCAGTTCGAGCAGCGCCTCGTCGACGGCGGCGACCGCGATCCGGGTGCCGGCCGGCGCGGGCTTGCCGCCCGGCAGCGCGACCTTCACCTTGATCTGCGCGTGGCCGCGCACGGGATAGCTGGCCGCGTCCGGCGTGACGGTCACGCCGAGCCGGTGCGCGGCGGTGCCGACCTTGATCTCGGCCACGCCGTAGCGGAATGCCGGTTTCGACAGATCGACGAGCGGGGTCGGCGCTTCGTAGTGGCGACCTTCGCGCCAGAAGGCGCGCGCCCATTCGACCGGCGTCTTCCAGCCCCAGGTGAAGAACGAGTACCACGGCACCTCGCGCAGGCGGCCGCGCAGCGCGAGCACCGACACGTAGACGTTCGGCCCCCACGATTCGCCGACCTTCAGGTCGACGGTCGGGTTCTTGCCGTTCAGTTCCACGACCCGGGTTTCCATCACGCCGGCCCGTTCGACCGCGACCAGCGCGGTGGCGTAGCGGAACGGCATGCGCACCTGGAAGCGGGCGGTCTCGCCCGGCGCGTAGGTGGTTTTCTCGGGCAGGATGTCGATCCGGTCGGTGTTGTCGCCGCCGAACCAGAGATCCTCGTCGCGCGTGACCCATACCGAGGTCATCGCGTTCGCGGCGCGGCCCGCGCCGTCCTTGACCACCGCAACCAGCTTGACGTCGCCGGTCTCGGTCAGCTTCGCGTCGCAGCTGAAGATGCCCTTCGCATCGGACTTGCCGCTGCACAGCGTGCCGAGGTCGCGGGTTTCGCTGTGGTTGTCGTAGGCATAGAAGCCGCCGACCATGCGCTTGCGCGAACTGGTCGTGCTGCGCGCGTAGCCGTGGATCTCGACCGGCGCGGAGGCGCGCGGCTTGCCTTGCAGATCCACCACCAGCGCCTGCAGCGCGACCTTGTCGCCCACCGACACCCATTGGCCGGCCTTGATCCCGGCCACGAGCGCGGCCGGCCACAGCAGGGCGTCGCCGCGGATCGTCTGGATCTCGCCGTTCGGGTCGGCGAAGCTCGCTTCGAGGCTCAGGCGCTGCGGCGCGCTGACTTTCGGCAGCGACTTCAGCACCAGCGAGCCCGCGCCGTTGCGGTCGAGCGTCAGCGGTTCCTTGTCGGCGATCAGCTTCGCGGCGTCCGGATCCTGGCGGCCGGCGTCGCTGTCGTTCGCGTCGCTGTCGTCGGCATCGGCGTTGGCGTCGTTCGCGGCCGGCTCGGGCCGGTACGGCTCGAAGCTGTAGTCGGGGTAGGTGTCGGCGAACGGCGGGCTCGCGGCCTTGGCGAGCGCCGACACCTGCACCGGCAGGTTCGACGCGCCGCCGCCCGACACGTAGTCGATCTGCAACGCGAGCGGCGCTTCCCTGGCCGCGATCAGCGGGCTCGTGCGGCCGTCGCGCACGCCGATCGAGCCTTTCAGCACCGGCAGCCGGAACGCCTCGACGCGGAACGAGCCCGTGTCGTAGGTCGCGCCCGATGCCGCGTCGTCGTCGCCGCTGCCGCTGTCGAGCGACACGCTGTATTCGCCGAGCCGCGCGGCGGCGGGCAGCGTGAAGCTGGATTCGGCCGAGTGATCGGCCGCCCAGGTCAGCGGCAGGTGATAGGTCTGGTCGGAGCCGAGGTGACGGATCGTCACGCGGGTCGGGTAATTTTTGGGGAACGCGAGCGTATCGAGCGTCTCGACGCGCAGGAAGTGCTTCATCGACACCGTCTCGCCCGCGCGCAGCAGCGTGCGGTCGAACACCGTGTGCGCGCGCGCCGGCGCGTCCGTGCCGCTGTCGGTGGGCACGTTGAAGCGCCACGCCTCGATCCCGCGATTCCAGTCCGAGCGCACGAACGCCATGTCGGGGCCGGTCTTCGGATCGTCGACGCGCGCGGACACGAAGTAATCGCCGTAGCCCGTCGCGTAGTCGCAGGCGCGGCGCGGCGCGGGCTGCGCGTCGATGCGCAGCACGCCGTTCGGATCGGTGCGGCCCGCGGCGACCTGTTCGCCGTTGCAGTCGGACACGCGCACGTCGGCGTTCGGCACCGGACGGCCCTTGTCGAGCGTCGTCACCCATACGAGGCTGTTGTCGCGGCCCAGCTTCAGATGCACGCCGAGATTGGTCACGAGCACCGCGGTGCGCACGTACATCGCGGCGGGCCGCGACAGCAGCGCGCCGCCGAGCGCCGGGGAGGCGAGTTCGAGCACGTAGAAGCCCGGCTTGTCGATCGGTACGCCGACCACCTCGAACGGCCGCAGCTTGGCCGGATCGGCCTTCGGCAGGGTCAGCGCCTGCACGCCGGGTTCGCCCGCGAGCAGCGACAGCGAGCGGATGTCGACGACCCGGTTGTTGCCCGTCGGCGCGCGCTCGCCCTGCGCGGGCGGCACGAACACCGGGTGGCGGGCGCGCGCGAACAGCCCGGTGCGCGCCGCCTCGATGTCCTTGACCGACATCGACCAGCCGTCGAAACGGTCGACGAGCCGCATCCAGGCGCGGATCTGCGCGTCGTTCTCGACCTTCAGGTTCGAGAATTGCGCGCCGCCGGTATTGAGGCCGGCGATCTTGAGGTCCGCCTCGACATTGCGCAGCGTGACGGGCACGAGCGCGGGCGCACCCGGCTCCGCGAAGCGCTCGACGAGCCCGAAGGTGCCCGACGAGAATTTCGCGAGCGGCGGCATCGCGGCGGTGCGGGTCGAGAGCGGGAACAGGTCGCGGTTGGCGAGCGGGCGGCCGCTCAGGTCCTTCAGGTCGTCGGGCAGCGTGATCTTGAGGTCGGCCTGCGCGGGCAGCGGCGCGGCGAATTCGACATGGTCGGTGTCGGTGTCCTTGTCGTCGGGCTTGAAGGCGGGGCCGACGGACCCTTGCGGGCCGGCCAGGCGGATCTTTTCCGCGTCGGCGCGCGTGATCGGCGCGTTGAAGCTCAGGCGCAGCGGCCGCAGCGGCGTGCAGGGCGCCTTGGCGTTCTCGCGCTCGCACGAGAAGTTCGCGGCGAACGGCTCGCGCACCGTGTAGTCGAAGCGGCGCTCGGCGTCGTTGACGATCCCGCTCGGGCTCGCCACGCCCTTGCCGTATACCAGTTGCATCTTGACGCCGGCGGGCAGGGTCTGCGCGCAGCCGACGGTCAGCACGCGCGCGGCGTCCTTCTTCCAGCGGAAATGATCGAGCAGCGCGGCGCGCGTCGGCGCGTCGGCCAGCTTGACCGGGATCCGGTTGCCGATGCCGTTGGCCTCGCACCACATGCTCGACAGCACCGAGGCGTCGGTCGCCGGCCCATTGAGCCGGAGCACGAACACCTGCTGTTCCTCGATCTCGCCGTCGTCGGGGCGCACGGTGACGGGGAACGGCCCGCCCGTCTGGAACGTGAAGCGCTTCGGGCCGCTCGCCGCGCGCCCGGCCACCGAGCGCAGCGTCTCGCCCAGTTCGACCGAGCAGCGCACGCCGGGCGGCAGGTCGCGGGTGAAGTCATACACCCAGGTCTGCGCATCGAGCCAGTGCCCCTGGCCGCGCCCGGCCTCGGGATCCGAGCAGGCGACGCGGCCCGGCGCGGGCGCGGCGGCGTCGCCGAGCGCGACCATTGCTTCGTCGAACTTGACAACGGTCTGCCGCACCTCGGACACGGTGCCCTGCGGCGACACGCTCGTCACGCGCGCCGCATCGGCGCGCCAGGCGCCGGTCGCGAGCCCGCCTGCAACGCACGCGGCGAGCGCGCCCCAGAGCCAGATTTTCTTCGAACGGATGTGCTTCATGGCGCGATCGCCCCCCGGGCAGAAGCTTTGTAGAAATGGTAGTGGATTCTAACCGACGCGCTGTAAGGCCCCTGTAGGTGGAATCAGTTCGCGCGACATGCTGCGATTTAACAAATCCGGTGACCGAATTAACAAAAAAAGCAAAAAGAAAAGATTGTGTGGGAATACGGAATATTCCATGGACTATAAAGATATTGTTCAAACCGACATGAGCGCGTACATTTCGGTTCCACGCCAAAATTTGAGAAATATCAACTCAGGATTTCCCGAATTCGGCGTCAGAGAGAAGGAAAGATGAATAACGACATGACTCCCCACTCGCGTCGCGACCGCGACGCCGCCGCGTCTGCGGCCCCCGGCATGAGCCGACGTCAGTGGTTGCAGGGCGCGCTGGCGCTCACCGCCACCGGCCTCGCCGGCTCGCTCGCGCTGAAGGCCCTGGCCGACAGCCCTAGCGCTGCGCCTCTCGATGCTTTCATGACCCTATCGAAATCGCTGACCGGCAAGACGGACCTGAGCCGTGCGGTCGGCGAGCGCCTGCTGCAGGCGCTGCAGAAGGGCTCGTTCCAGACCGCCGACAGCCTGCCCGCGCTCGCGGGCGTGCTCGCCTCGGGCAACGCGCTGAGCGCCGACCAGGAGGCGCTGGCGTTGCGCATCCTCGAAGCGTGGTACCTCGGCGTCGTCGACAACGTCGTGATCACCTACGAAGAGGCGCTGATGTTCGGCGTGGTCTCCGACACGCTGGTGATCCGTTCGTACTGCCCCAACAAACCCGGCTTCTGGGCCGATAAACCGATCGAGAGGCAAGCCTGATGGCCGATACACAACAAGCCGACATCGTGGTCGTGGGCTCGGGCGTCGCCGGTGCGATCGTGGCGCATCAGCTCGCGATGGCGGGCAAGTCGGTGATCCTGCTGGAAGCCGGCCCGCGCATGCCGCGCTGGGAAATCGTCGAACGCTTCCGCAATCAGCCGGACAAGATGGACTTCATGGCGCCGTATCCGTCGAGCGCGTGGGCGCCGCATCCGGAATACGGCCCGCCGAACGACTACCTGGTGCTGAAGGGCGAGCACAAGTTCAACTCGCAGTACATCCGCGCCGTGGGCGGCACGACCTGGCACTGGGCCGCGTCGGCGTGGCGCTTCATCCCGAACGACTTCAAGCTGAAGACCGTATACGGCATCGGTCGCGACTGGCCGCTCCAGTACGACGAGCTGGAGCCGTACTACCAGCGCGCCGAGGAAGAGCTGGGCGTGTGGGGGCCCGGTCCCGAAGAGGACCTGCTGTCGCCGCGCAAGGAGCCGTATCCGATGGCGCCGCTGCCGCTGTCGTACAACGAGCGCACCATCAAGACCGCGCTCAACAACTACGATCCCGCGTACCACGTGGTGACCGAGCCGGTCGCGCGCAACAGCCGCCCGTACGACGGCCGCCCGACCTGTTGCGGCAACAACAACTGCATGCCGATCTGTCCGATCGGCGCGATGTACAACGGCATCGTGCACGTCGAGAAGGCGGAGCAGGCCGGCGCGAAGCTGATCGAGAACGCGGTGGTGTACAAGCTCGAGGTCGGCCCGCAGAAGAAGATCGTCGCGGCGCTGTACAAGGATCCGAAGGGCGGCGAACACCGCGTCGAGGGCAAGTACTTCGTGCTCGCGGCGAACGGCATCGAGACGCCGAAGATCATGCTGATGTCGACCAGCAGCGATTTCCCGAACGGCGTCGGCAACAGTTCGGACATGGTCGGCCGCAACCTGATGGACCATCCGGGCACCGGCGTGTCGTTCTACGCGAACGAGAAGCTGTGGCCGGGCCGCGGCCCGCAGGAGATGACCTCGCTGATCGGCTTCCGGGACGGCGCGTTCCGTGCGACCCAGGCGGCCAAGAAGATCCACCTGTCGAACCTGTCGCGGATCGACCAGGAAACGCAGAAGATCTTCAAGGGCGGCAAGCTGCTGAAGCCCGACGAGCTGGACGCGCAGATCCGCGACCGCTCGGCGCGCTACGTGCAGTTCGACTGCTTCCACGAGATCCTGCCGCAGCCCGAGAACCGCATCGTGCCGAGCAAGACGGCCACCGACGCGATCGGCATCCCGCGTCCCGAGATCACCTATGCGATCGACGACTACGTGAAGCGCGGCGCCGTGCACACCCGCGAGGTGTACGCGAGCGCGGCGAAGGTGCTGGGCGGCACGGAGGTCGTGTTCAACGACGAATTCGCGCCGAACAACCACATCACGGGCGCGACGATCATGGGCGCGGACGCGCGCGACTCGGTCGTCGACAAGGACTGCCGCACGTTCGACCACCCGAACCTGTTCATTTCGAGCAGCTCGACGATGCCGACGGTGGGCACGGTCAACGTGACGCTCTCGATCGCGGCGCTCGCGCTGCGGATCTCGGACCAGTTGAAGAAGGAAGTCTGACGTGCTGAAACATACTCTCTCCTTCATCCTGGCCGGCTGCCTCGTGCTGCCAGGCCTCGCGCGCGCGGCCGACGCCGCGCCCGCCGACGCGGCGCTCGTCGCGCGCGGCCAGTACCTGGCGGTCGCGGGCGACTGCATGGCGTGTCACACCGTGAAGGGCGGCAAGCCGTTCGCGGGCGGCCTGCCGATGCCCGTGCCGATGCTCGGCAAGATCTACACGAGCAACATCACGCCGGACCCCGACAACGGAATCGGCAAGTGGACCCTCGAGGACTTCGAGCGCGCGCTGCGCCACGGCGTGTCGAAGGACGGCGGCAACCTGTACCCGGCGATGCCCTACGTGTCCTACGCGAAGGTCAGCGACGACGACGTGAAGGCGCTCTACGCGTACTTCATGAGCGGCGTGCAGCCGGTCAAGGCGGCCCCGCCGAAGAACGAGATCCCCTGGCCGCTCAGCATGCGCTGGCCGCTCAAGATCTGGAATGCGCTGTTCCTGAAGGACGGCCCGTACCAGCCGAAGCCGTCGCAGAGCGTCGAGTGGAACCGCGGCGCGTACCTGGTCCAGGGTCTCGCGCACTGCGGCACCTGCCATACGGCGCGCGGCGTCGGCATGCAGGAGAAGTCGCTCGACGAAACCGGCGGCAGCTTCCTGTCGGGCTCGGTGCTCGCGGGCTGGGACGGCTTCAACATCACGTCCGATCCGAACGCGGGCATCGGCGGCTGGTCGCAGGCGCAGCTCGCGCAGTACCTGCGCACCGGCAGCGTGCCGGGCCTCGCGCAGGCGGCCGGCCCGATGGCGGAGGCGATCGAGCACAGCTTCTCGAAGATGACCGATGCGGACATCGGCGCGATCGCGACCTACGTGCGCACCGTGCCGGCCGTCTCCGACGGCAGCACGCAGGCGCGCTCGACCTGGGGCAAGCCGTCGGTCGACGGCACGCGCCTGCGCGGCGTGCCGCTCGCATCGAGCGGCATCGATCCGGCGCGCCTGTACCTCGGCAACTGCGCGACCTGCCACCAGATGCAGGGCAAGGGCACGCCGGACGGCTACTATCCGTCGCTGTTCCACAACACGACGGTGGGCGCGTCGAATCCGACCAACCTGGTGCAGGTGATCCTGCACGGCGTGCAGCGCAAGGCCGGCCAGGAGGACGTCGGGATGCCGGCCTTCAAGTAC
Source organism: Burkholderia multivorans (assembly GCF_010645215.1). Classification (GTDB taxonomy): domain Bacteria; phylum Pseudomonadota; class Gammaproteobacteria; order Burkholderiales; family Burkholderiaceae; genus Burkholderia; species Burkholderia multivorans_A. The sequence continues at coordinate 12,278 of NZ_JAAGNW010000183.1, forward strand.
GAGCTGACCGACGCGCAGATCGCCGCGCTCGCAAACTACCTGACCGGCCAGTTCGGCAATCCGGCCGCGAAGGTGACCGAGCAGGACGTGGCGAAGCTGCGCTGAGCGGCGCGGGGGGCGGGCCGGGGCAAGGCCGGCCGGCGCGACGGCTAGGCAAACGGGCGGTGCGTGATGCGCCGCCCGTTTGTATTGACGGGGGCGCGGGCGACGGATTTGCCCGCGATCCTGCCCGCCAGGGCGCGGCCGGCCCGCGTCGGCGACGTCCCGCGTCTTCTCCGGTACGATCCGCTACACGCCGCTGTCTCGCGCCCGACGCCGGCGCGGGGTGGCGGCAATCCCATTTTTTGAAGACAATCCGGCAACCGGCGCTCCGCGCCCGGCATGCCGGCTCCGTGCGTCCGCGCCTGGCCGGCGCGGCGCATTCCGAAACCTGAGAGCAGACTCTTGAACGAGGAGATGAAGTTGCGCGCAAAAATGATCCTGGCGCTGGCAGCGGCCGTTCCCGCCGCCGCACTCGCGCAGTCGAGCGTGACCCTGTACGGCCGTATCGACGGCGGCAGCGAATACCTGAACCACATCGCGAACCCGTC
>NZ_JAAGNW010000184.1:0-2945 GCF_010645215.1 Burkholderia multivorans
CAGCGCGCTGCAGGCCCGCTACTACCAGACCGCCGCGCACGTCACACCGGGCGCGGCGAACGCGGCGATGACCTTCACGCTCGACTATCAGTGACGCGCACGCCGCCGTCAGGCCGCGGCCGCCTGCGCACGCGGCGCGCCGCGCTTGATGCGCAGCACGATCACGGCCCCGACGATGCACAGTCCGCCCGAGATCATCGACGCGAGCGTGTAGGTGCCGAGGCTCGCGCGCAGCAGCCCCGCGCCGAGCGCCGCGAACGCCGCGCCCAGCTGGTGCCCCGCGACGATCCAGCCGAACACCACGGGCGCCGCCGCCTTGCCGTACACGTCGGTTGCAAGCCGCACGGTGGGCGGCACGGTCGCGATCCAGTCGAGCCCGTAGAACACCGCGAACAGCGGCAACCCGAAGAAATCGATGCCGAACGCGTGCGGCAGGTAGATCAGCGACAGCCCGCGCAGCCCGTAGTACCAGAACAGCAGCACGCGGCTGTCGTAGCGATCCGACAGCCAGCCCGACAGCGTCGTGCCGACCAGGTCGAACACGCCCATCGCGGCCAGCAGCGACGCGCCCTGCACCTCCGACATGCCGTAGTCGCTGCACATCGCGATCAGATGGGTGCCGACGTAGCCGTTGGTACTCGCGCCGCAGATGAAGAAGCTGAAGAACAGCAGCCAGAAATCGCGGGTGCGCGCGGCCGTGAACAGCGTGCCGAACGCGACCGCGAGCGGATTCTGCTTCGGGCCTTCGGGCGCGACCGGCGCGTCGGCGGGCTCGCCGTACGGCCGCAGCCGCAGATCGGCCGGACGCTCCGGCAGCAGGAACGCGACGAGCGGCACCGCCAGCGCGACCGCGAGCGCGACCACCAGCACCACCGGCCGCCAGCCGTGGCGCTGCGCGATCGCCGCGAGCATCGGCAGGAACACCAGCTGGCCGGTTGCCGAGCTGGCCGTCAACAGCCCCATCACGAGGCCGCGCCGCGCGCTGAACCAGCGCGTGACGAAGGTCGCCGACAAGGTCAGCGCCGCGACGCCCGTCGCCCCGCCCACCATCACGCCCCAGATCAGCACCATCTGCCAGGTCGCGGTCATCAGCGACGACAGCGCCACCCCCGCGCCCATCACCGTCAGCGCGGTCAGGATCGTCGGCCGCACGCCGAAACGCTGCATCGCCGCCGCCGCGAACGGCCCGGTCAGGCCGTACAGCGCGATGTTCACCGAGATCGCCAGCGAAATCGTCGCGCGCGACCAGCCCAGCTCGTGTTCGAGCGGCACCATCAGCACGCTCGGCGTCGCGCGCGTGCCCGCCGCCGCGAGCAGCACCAGGAACACCACCGCCGCCGCCAGCCATCCGTAGTGAAAACGCCCGCCGATTCTTGTTGCCGCCCAATTCATCGATTTCGCTCCCGGTCCGCCGCGCGGACGCCGCATCCATTTCAGTTGACGATAGGCCAATCTGTTACCGATCGGTCACATTAGCTTGCGATCCTAGTGACCGCTCGGTAACATGTCAAGCAGCCAATAACGCCGACGAGGTCTTTCATGTCCGCCACCGCCGCCAAACCCGTCCGACGCGCGCGCGCGCCCGTCGCGGGCGCCACCGCGCACGAGCATCTGCTGCGCGCGGCGGAAGAATTGTTCTATCGGGAAGGGGTGCGCGCCGTCGGCGTGGAGGCCGTGGTCGAGCGCGCCGGCGTCAACAAGATGAGCCTGTATCGTCGCTTCGCGTCGAAGGACGAACTGGTGCTCGCGTATCTCGAACGGATGGATGCGTGCTTCTTCGAGCGCGTCGACGCCAGCGCCGCCCGGCATCCGGACGATCCGAAGGCGCAGTTGATCCAGTATTTCGACGATCTGTCGGCGCGCGCGTCGCAGCCCGACTACCGCGGCTGCCCGTTCGTGAACGTCGCGGCGGAATTTCCGGAGTCGAGCCATCCGGCGCGCCAGTTCGTCGCCGACAACAAGGCCCGCCTGATGACGCGGCTCGTCACGCTCGCGCGCGGCGCGGGCGCGCGCGAACCGCAGGCGCTCGCCGATGGGCTCGCGCTGTTGATCGAAGGCATCTACGCGGCGAGCCAGACCTACCGTCCCGACGCGAGCCCGATCGGCGAGGCGCCGCGCGTCGCGCGGCTCCTGATCGACGCCGCCTGCGCGTGAGCCGGCGCGCGCCGCCCGCTACAATGCGGCGTTTCCCGCCAGGCCGCTGCCCGACATGACCGCTCCCCGCCCCGCCGAAGACGACGCCACGATCCTCGCCGCTACCCGCCACTGGCTCATGCGCGCGGTGATCGGCCTCAATCTGTGTCCGTTCGCAAAAAGCGTGCAGGTGAAAAACCAGGTGCGCTACGCGATCAGCCGCGCAACTTCGTTCGAAGGCGCGCTGACCGACCTCGAGGTCGAGCTGCGCGCGCTCGAGGCCAGCGATCCGGAACAGGTCGACACGACCTTGCTGATCTTCCCCGACGCGCTCGCCGATTTCTCTGACTACAACGATGCGCTGCTGTTCGCCGATCAGTTGCTGCGCCAGCTGCGCCTCGACGGCATGTTGCAGATCGCGAGCTTCCATCCGCACTACCAGTTCGACGGCAGCGCGCCCGACGACATCGAGAACTACACGAACCGCGCGCCGTATCCGATCCTGCATCTGCTGCGCGAGGCGAGCATCGCGCGCGCGGTCGACGCGGTGCCGGACGCCGCCGACATCTACGAACGCAATCAGGCGACGCTGCGCCGCCTCGGGCACGACGGCTGGCGGGCATGGATGGCGGGCGACGGCCCCGACGACGCGGGCTGACGCGAGCGCGGGCGCGCTCGCAGGCGCGTCAGGCGGCCTCGCCCGTGGCCGGCGCGAAAAAGCGCTCGCGCAGCTCCGCGAGCCCGAACATCTCCAGAATCTCGTTCAGGCGCTCGCTGGGCTTGCGGCGCGGCAGGTCCTTGTACTGCGCGAT
>NZ_JAAGNW010000184.1:2955-11944 GCF_010645215.1 Burkholderia multivorans
TCGAATGCTCCCAGCCGACCAGCTCGGTCACGCTCACCTGATAGCCGTGCGCCTCCAGTTGCAGGCAGCGCAGCACGTTGGTGATCTGGCTGCCGAACTCGCGGGTATGCAGCGGATGGCGCCACACCTCGGTCAGCGCGCTGCCGAGCGACTTGCCCTTGTTCCTGCGCAGCACGCCCGCGATCTCGGCCTGGCAGCACGGCACCAGCACGATATGGCTCGCGCGCTTCGCGAGCGCGAAGCGGATCGCATCGTCGGTTGCGGTATTGCAGGCGTGCAGCGCGGTGACGACGTCGATCGTCTCGGGCAGGCGCGGCGACGTGATCGACTCGGCCACCGACAGATTGAGGAACGACATCCCCTCGAAACCGAGCGTCGCCGCGAGCGCGGTCGAGCGCTCGACCAGCTCCTCGCGGGTCTCGATCCCGTAGATGTGCGACGCGCCGGACGGCCGCTCCTTGAAGAACAGATCGTACAGGATGAAGCCCAGATAGGACTTGCCCGCGCCGTGATCGGCGAGCGTGACGCCGCCCTTGTCCTGCTGCACGCTCGCGAGCAGCGGGTCGAGGAACTGGAACAGGTGGTACACCTGCTTGAGCTTGCGGCGGCTGTCCTGGTTCATCTTGCCGTCGCGCGTCAGGATGTGCAGCTCCTTCAGCAGTTCGATCGACTGGTTCGGGCGGATTTCGTAGGTCTTGTTCGACATCGTGCGGAAAGCAGCCGCCGCGCGCCCGATCGATCGGGCGCGCGGCGGGCAGGCAGGCGAAGAAAACGTCAGTTTACCGAAAAGCGCGGCGCGTCACGCCCGCGCGGCGAGCCGCCACAACGAAGTGCGCTCCGCCGCGCGCGCGGCGTGCAGCGGATCGGCGGGATCGGCCGCCTTCGGATGGTGCGGCCGGATCTCGTCGCGGCCGATCACCGTCAGGCCTGCCGCCTCGATCCAGCCGAGCAGCGCCTCGCGCGTGCGCAGGCCGAGGTGCTCCGCGAAATCGGACAGGATCAGCCAGCCTTCGCCGCCCGGCTCCAGGTGCGCGGCGAGCCCCGCGAGAAAGCCCTTGAGCATCCGGCTGTCCGGATCGTAGACCGCGTACTCGATCGGCGAACTGGGCCGCGCGGGCACCCAGGGCGGATTGCAGACCACGAGCGGCGCGCGGCTGGCCGGAAACAGGTCCGCCTCGCGGACCTCGACCTGCCCGGCGTAGCCGAGCCGCGCGAGGTTGTCGCGCGCGCACGCCAGCGCGCGCGGATCCTGGTCGGTCGCCACCACGCGGCGCACGCCGCGCGCCGCCAGCACCGCCGCCAGCACGCCGGTGCCGGTGCCGATGTCGAACGCGAGCGCATTCGACGGCAGCGGCGCGCGCGCGACCAGCGTCACGTACTCGCCGCGCACCGGCGAGAACACGCCGTAGTGCGGATGGATGCGCGCGCCCAGCGCGTCGATCTCAACCCCTTTCTTGCGCCATTCGTGCGCGCCGTTGAGCCCGAGCAACTCGCGCAGCGACACGATCGAGCGCTCGCCGCCGCCCGGCCCGTAGGCCTCCTCGCACGCGTCGCGCCAATCGGGCGCGCGCCGCAGCGCGATCGCGTAATCCGCCTCGAGCGGAATCAGCAGCATGCCGAGCGTGCGCGCGCGCTGCGACTGCGCGAGCCGATGAAGATTGAAGGCATCGACGGAGGTTGCAGCCGCCTTGCGCGGCTTGCGGTCGAGACGGCGCGCAAGCGCCTGCAGCAGTTGCCGCGCATTCTGGAAGTCGCCCTGCCAGACGAGCGCCGTGCCCTCGCTCGCGAGGCGATAGGCGACGTCGGCCGTGGTGCGGTCGTCGGCCGGCACCGCGCGCCGCGGCGGGCTCGCGCCCGCTTCGGAGCGCCAGCGCGCGACACAGGCCGCGCCCTGCGCGTCGGTCCATTGGAAAAGAGTGGAATCAGTCACACGTACTCGAAAACAGTTGAATCACAGGCGATGCCGCGCAGCGCACGGACCACACAGTAGCGCGCTTTGGGCCGCGGCCGCAAAACCGCGCGACCGGCCGCGCGGCGCGCCGGTTCAATACGGATTGGGTGCGGTGCCGAACAACGGCGACGCCGGCAGGCTCAGCTCGCCCGCGTCGTGAAAACGCGCGCCGCCGAATGGCCCGCCGCCGAGGCGGCCGCGCATCACATAGGGCAGCTTGCCCGCGCCGGCCACGTCGGCGAGGCCGAACGCCTGCCGCGCGACGGCGAACGCGGATACCGTGACGGGCACCGCGATCACCGCCTCGCCGAAGCGCGGGACCGTGCCGCGCGCCTCGCTGACGCCGGTCGCGAACGCCTTGCCGTTCACTTCGAGATCGAGCGAGACGCCGTCGTAGTCGAGCGCGCCGTCGTTGGGATTCTGCAGCCGCAGCATCACGTTGAAACGCGCCTCCAGCCCCTGGCCGGCCAGCGGTTCGAGGCCGACCACGTTCGCGCGCACCGAATCGCGGCCGGACAGCGCCGCGCAGCCGCCCAGCATCAGCAACATGGCAAGCGCAAGCAGCCACCCACGCGGAACGGCACGGAACGAACGGAACATGATGACGACCTCGCTTTGGAACACTCGGACCGGCCATTGTACCGAGCCCGCCTCCTCGCCTCGTTCGGACGCCCTGTCACGCGCCCCCTGATCCGGCCACCCGTGATGGCTTCCGCCGACGGATCTCGTAGTTTCCGCGCGCCCCGCCGCCGGCCATGCGCGCCGAACTACGAAAATTCAATCACCCGAAAATATTGTCCATTAACTTACTCAAATCATATTCATTGAAAGAAACGTAATATGAATTTTCAGAAAAATTTCGTTTCCTTTGCAGAAAATCATCAAGTATATTGACCCACATCTTTCGATTTGCCTGACATACCTTAAAAGCGCTTGACAACCACTCCTCCGCCACCCTGGCGGGCGGGTGCGTTCAAGCGCGCGCCGAAGCTATGTCAGGCGGCGGAAGTCACCGGCCCATACGGCTCCCGGCCTTGCTGACGCGCATCGCGACAGCGCGCCGCCGCCGTTCGCGAGCTGACGTCCGATTCGGCCGCGCCGGCAGTTCGATCGACAATCCAGAATCAAAAGGGGGCACCACTTCATGATTATCTTCACCTAGTCAATTACCGCGCCTTTCGAATTTCACCGGAATTCCGTCATTCGCCGTCGATTAACGGCGAGGGCGAAGTATTGCCGGTCGGCTTCAAAACATGACTGTCTGGTCTTCTTCCATTCGAGGTTTCAGCATGTGGATCAATATGCATAGGATTCGCTACCTGTCGCTGCTGGGCGCGCTCGCGCTCGCAGCCTGCGGCGGCGACGACGGCGGCATCGGCGGCTCGGCCGCGTCGCTCGGCGCGGCGCACGCGCCGACCGTGGCCACCCCCGCCACCAGCGCGCCGGCGGCCACCCCGGTCGACAAGAGCGCGAAGCCGGTCGAGCTGCCCGACACGGTGGTGCCGGTCAACTACCGGCTGTGGTTCCGTCCGAACGACGACCTGAACCAGTTCAACGGCCGCGCGGACGTCGAGATCAAGGTGCTCAAGCCGGTCAATGCGATCGTCGTCGCCGCGCACCGGATCCAGTTCACCAACGGCCGGATCACGCTGCAGCCCGGCAACGTGCCGCTGATCGCCACGCCGCAGAGCAAGGGCGACTACTACCAGCTGCGCCCCGCGAGCGGCTCGATCGCTCCCGGCAACTATTCGCTGCACATGGAGTGGCAGGGCATCATCAACTTCATGTCGAAAGGCGACCCGACCAAGGGCACCGTCGGCAGCTGCGACAACGATCCGTATCCCGGCTGCTCCGCCGCCGAAGGGATCTTCCGCGTCGACCTGAAGGGCACCGACGGCAAGACCAGCGGCGCGATCCTCACGCAGGGCGAAACCGACCTGTCGCGCCAGTGGTTCCCCGGCTGGGACGAGCCGGCATTCCGCCCGACCTACGAGGTGACGGCCGAGGTGCCGCAGGCATGGCGCGTGGTGTCGAACGCGGCCGAGAAGCCGGCCGCGAACGTCGGCGGCGGCTACAAGCTGGTGTCGTTCGAGAAGACGCCGCCGATGCCGTCCTACCTGGTGTTCTTCGGCGGCGGCCAGTTCGACGTGCTCGAGGACGATTTCACGAGCCCGCTGCCCGACGGCCGCGGCCTGCACTTGCGCGTGTTCACGCCGCCCGGCATGCGGGACTGGGCGAAGCCCGCGATGCAGCGCACCAAGCAGGCGCTCGACTTCTACTACCGCTATACGGGCATTCCGCTGCCGCTCACCAAGTTCGACACGGTCGCCGCGAACGATGCGTTCAAGGCGCAGAAGAACCTGAACTTCGGCGGCATGGAGAACTGGGGCTCGATTCTCGAGTTCGCGGACGACATCCTGCCCGAGCCGGGCAAGCCGATGTCGCGCTACGGTGACCAGGTGCTCACGCACGAAGTCGCGCACCAGTGGTTCGGCGATCTCGTGACGGCCGACTGGTGGGACAACGTGTGGCTCAACGAATCGTTCGCGACCTTCTTCGAGACCAAGACGACGATCCAGTTCTTCCCGGATCAGTTCAACTGGATCGATGACGTGAAGGACCGCTATCGCGTGATCAATCGCGACATCGGGCCGAACGCGTTCCCGGTCGCGCCGAACTTCAACGCGTGGGGCTCGAACGAATTCGTGCTCGGCGGCGGCTCGTTCGTCTACAACAAGGGCGGCCACGTGCTGAAGATGCTCGAGGGCTATCTCGGCGAGGAAACGCTGCGCAAGGGCCTGCAGCAGTACCTGACCGACTACTCGTTCGGCAACGGCACGCCGAAGCGGCTGTGGGATGCGCTGTCGAAGGCGAGCGGCCAGCAGGTCGGGCCGATCGGCGACAGCTTCGTGCGCCAGACCGGCGTGCCGCTCCTGAGCCTCGACACGCAGTGCGACCTGACGAAGAACCAGACCATCGTCACGCTGAAGCAGGCGCCGTACCCGAATACCAACAAGTATCCGGGCACGCAGTGGACGGTGCCGGTCACGCTCGCGTACGGCGAGGGCCTCGTCAACCGCAAGACGCTCGCGCTCAAGGACACCCAGACGCAGATCCGCCTCGACGGCTGCTCGGCGGTGCTCGCGAATCCGTCCGGCCACGACTACTACGTGACGAACTACAGCGACGCCGCATGGAGCGCGCTGCTGCCGCAGCTCGGCCGCACGAGCGATCCGGTGCTGCTGCAGAGCCTGAAGAGCGAAGCCGCGCTGCTGGTCGGCTCGAACCTCGCGCCGGCCTCGCGTTCGAGCAGCATCGGCACGATCAACTCGCCGGCTGCGATGTCGCTGCGCCAGGTGCCGTCCGGCAGCTCGCTGCTCGCGCCGGCCACGACTGGCGAACGCGAACGCGACTATCCGACGCTGCGCTACCAAGGCAAGTTCGTGCCGCGGCAGGTACTCACGCAGTAAGCGCGCGGCGGGTCGCGCGGGCCGTCGCACGGCTCGCGCGACGCCGGCCGCCCCAACCGACGGACCTCGTCAGCGAGGTCCGTTTTTTTTCGCCCGCGCGCCGCGCTCAGCCCGCTTCGCGCTCCCACGGCGGCGGCGCGAACCACGCCTTGAGAAATTCGATGAGCCGCAGCGTGCGCGCGCTGCCGCGCGCCTGCTGGCGCAACAGGTGGATCGTCGCGCGCTCTTCGACCGCGCCGAGCGCCGGCAGCACCTGCTGCAAGGTCCCCGCGCGCAGTGCATCGCCCGCGAGCCGTCACGACGATCCGTTCCGGCGCGATCGTGAGCCCGTAGGCGTGCGCGTAGGGCGCGGCGAGCGCCTCGGGCAGCGGCGCGATGCCGAGCCCGTCGAGCGCCGCCGCCAGCAACGCCTCCGAATGATTGCTGCGGAACCTCGGCCGCGCCGGCGGCAGCCGGCGCTCGCCGAACCGCCACGCACCGGGCGGCGGCGCGCCGACCCAGGCCAGGCAGTCGTGCTCCGCCAGCGCGTCGAGCGACGCAGGCGCGCCGCATCGTTCGAGATAGGCAGGGCTCGCGCACAGCACCCGCCGCTGCGGCGCGAGCACCGTCGCGACCAGCCGCGTGTCTTCGAGGGGGCCGATCCGCAGCGCGAGATCGACCTCGGCGCCGAGCCGCTCGCCGTGCGGATCGACCATGCTGTCGGTCAGCAGCAGCTCCACGTCGAGCGCCGGATGACGCCGCATGAACGCCGCGACGGCCGGCATCAGGTGAAGCCGGCCGAACGGCGCCGGACAATCGACGCGCAGGAGCCCGCCCGGCTCGCTGTGCCGGCTGTGCAGGTCCTCCTGCAGGCCGCGGATCTCCGCCAGCAGGCCCTTGGCCCGCTCGTACAGCAACTGGCCGGCCTCGGTCGGCTTCACCGCGTGCGTGGTGCGGTGCAGGAGGCGCAGCCCGAGCTGGGCCTCCAGGTGATCGATGCGGCGCGTGACCGACGACGCGGCCACGCCGAGCCGCCGCGCCACGGCCGAGAAGCCTTGCTGGTCGACCACGTCGACGAAGACCGAGAGATGGGGAGACAGGAAATCGTCCATGATGGCTTTGCGTTGAATGCAAAACCATGATGCTCCTTTGCATCTTTCCGCGTCAACCGCGCCTGCCTACACTGACCTCATCCCTTTTCTCCGGCCGCCCGAGGCGGCCTTCCGACAGGAGCCCGCCATGCGCAGCATCCGCCTTGACACCGCCGCCCCCGACATCGATCCGCTCGACGCCACCGTCCGGGAGATCGCCGCGCCCGCCCCGGCCGCGGGCGACCTGCTCATCGAAATCCCCGCGGCCGGCGTGAACCCGAGCGACGTGAAGGCCGCGCTCGGCCATATGCCGCACGCGATCTGGCCGCGCACGCCGGGCCGCGACTGGTCCGGCATCGTGCGGGTGGGGCCCGCCGACTGGGTCGGCGCGCCGGTGTGGGGTTCGGGCGGCGAGCTGGGGATCCGCCGCGACGGCTCGCACGCCGCGCTGCTCGCGCTCGACGCCGCCAAGGTGCGCCGCAAGCCCGTGCGCCTGACGCTCGACGAAGCGGCCGGCGTCGGCGTGCCGTTCATCACCGCCTACGAAGGCCTGCGCCGCGCCGGGTTGCCGGCCGAGGGCGAGGTGGTGCTCGTGTTCGGCGCGAACGGCAAGGTCGGCCAGGCGGCGATCCAGCTGGCGAGCGCGCGCGGCGCGACCGTGATCGGCGTCGAGCGCGGCCCGGGTGCGTATCGCGGCCACGCGACGGGGCCGGTGCCCGTGATCGACGCGTCGGCGGGCGATGTCGCCGCCACGGTGCGCGACGCCACGGGCGGCCGCGGCGCCGACCTCGTCTACAACACGGTCGGCAGTCCCTACTTCGCGGCCGCGAATGCGGCGGCGGCGATCGGCGCGCGCCAGATCTTCATCTCGACGCTCGAACGCAGCGTGCCGTTCGATATCTTCGCGTTCTATCGCGGCCAGCACACCTATGTCGGCGTCGATTCGCTCGCGCTCGACGGTGCCGCGAGCGCGCGGATCCTCGATGCGCTCGCACCCGGCTTCGAGGACGGCACGCTGCGCGCCTTCCCGATCACGGCCGATCACACGTATCCGCTCGAACGCGCGCACGATGCGTACCGCGCGGTGCTCGCGGGCGCGCGCGAACGCGTCCTGCTCAAACCCTGAGCCTCGTCACGAAGGAGATGACCATGACCGATTACCTGGTTTCGCTCGTCGTCGGACTCGGCGTCGGCGTGCTGTACGCGCTGCTGCACGTGCGTTCGCCCGCACCGCCGCTGGTCGCGCTGGTCGGCCTGCTCGGCATGGTGCTCGGCGAGCGCGCGATCGCGCTGCTGCGTTAGTCAGCGGTCGCCGCCCCGGTTGCGGCGGAACGCCCACCACGCGGCCAGCGCGGTGAAGCCCGCCACCAGCAGCACCATCATCCAGAAGCCGTGCTTGTTCTCCGAGAACGGCACGCCGCCCACGTTCATGCCGAAGAAGCCGGCGACGATGTTGATCGGCAGCGCGATCACGGTCACGAGCGTCAGCGTGAACAGCGTGCGGTTGTTCTGCTCCGCGAGCCGCGCGCTGATCTCTTCCTGCAGCAGCTTGATCCGCTCGACCAGCCCCGCGAGGTCGGCCAGCACGCGCGAGAATTCCTCGGTCGATTCGCGCAGCGCCTGCACGTCGTCGGGCAGGAGCCACGCCGGCGGCTTCGCGAGCAGCCGGAAGATCGCGCCCGGCTCCGGCGCGAGCATGCGTTGCAGACGCGTCAGCGTGCGGCGCATCGTGCCCAGCTCCATCCGGTTCGCGGTCGGCCGCTGCGACAGGAAACGATCCTCGATCTGGTCGATCTCGACGCTCGTGCGCCGCACGATCTCCACCATCAGGTCCGCCTGATCGCGCAGCAGATGGATCAGCAATCCGGCGGGCGAGCGGAAGCGCTCGCCTTGCCGCACGCAGGCGCGCAGCGTGTCGACGGAGCGCAGCGGCTTCAGGCGCGCGCTGACCAGCAGGTGCCGGTGCGCATACGCCCACAGCGTCGAGATCTCGGCCGGCGTCGGATCGAAATTGAACATCACGTCGTTGACCACCGCGCGCAGCGCGCCGTCCTGCTGCTCGATCCGGGTCGAATGCGAGCCTTCGCGCAGGAATTCGAAGAACGTCTCCGGCAAATCCAGATGCGCGCGCATCCAGCGCTCGCTCGCCCCATGCGCGAGATTGAAGTGCAGCCACAGGAACGGGCGCCGCCCGTCGTCGCGCACCGGCAGGCCGGACTGCCGCGCGAGCCACTCGACCACCTGCCCCGCGTCGACCGGCTCGCCCGCGGCATCGGGCGCGAACAGGAAGCCGCACACCATGCCGGACAGGTCGGCGCCATAGGTTTGCACGATCAACTCGGGTTTCATTGCGGTGTTCGCCTGCTCTGCATGTCGGATCCGTAGCCAATGCCACATCTTTGTGTCGCGGCGATGTCATTGCGCGTATTCCGCTTCGCTCGGCGCCGCGCCGATTCTTCGTGCAAACAATGGAATTCCGCGCCCCTCACCCATCGCGA
>NZ_JAAGNW010000184.1:11954-12848 GCF_010645215.1 Burkholderia multivorans
GACGCAATGGATCATTCCTGATTTTAGTTACGCATCACTAAATGAACATTCTCTACGACTCTTCTTTCGATGTCCTTCTTTATCTCGAATTAATAATCTGAACGCTGAGTACGCTACCGCACTTTCACCTCACGCAAGCTTTGTTAATTTCCATCGAACAAAACCGCCGTCTGAAGCACGACCTGGAAAACAGCCTCGCCCATCCTTCATTTCCCTTCTGGGCAGACGTTCGAGCATGAATCGGAATGCGACAGCGTACGAAAATATAGGATTGCGAAATATTAAATAGAATTGATTTGCACAGTGCGAACAAGGCACGGCAGATCGGTACCCCGCCAGATGGGCCATCTGGCATTTATTGGAGAAAATCCATGCAAGAACTCAACCAACAGGAAGTTGCGCTGGTTTCGGGCGGTCACTATGACGGCGGCACCATTTTCGATACGGCGGGCAATCTGATCGAATCGTATGCACAGGGCCTCGTCAACGTCGGCCTGGCCGCGTACCAGGCAGGCGAAGCGGTGACGACGGTCGCCGTCAACACGGGCAACACCCTGCTGGGCCTGATCGGCGGCCTGTTCGGCGTCAAGAAGTAAGCTTTCGCGCTCAGCGTCTCCCGCGCGACGACCGGCGGCCGCCTCGCGGCGGTCGCCGGCCCGCCCGGCATGCACGGTTCCGGCCGTGCATGCCGGGTCGCCTTTGCGGCGCAGCGCCAGGCACGCCGCCCCATCCGACCGCTCCCGTCCGTGACCTCGCCCACCCCCTTGTTCCGCGAAGCCGCGCAAGACGCGCAGCGCACCCGCACGCTCGGCGAGATCGTCCTGATCCGCCCGGTCTCGTTCCGTTTCCTGACCCTCGCGGCCGTCTGCATGGCGCTCGCCGTGATCCTGTTCT
>NZ_JAAGNW010000185.1:0-447 GCF_010645215.1 Burkholderia multivorans
GAAATAGTGCGCGATGACCTGCAGGTAGGATTCATTCATGCCGTGCCTCCGGTTCGATAAGGGCCCGTCACGACGGGTCCAGATTCCATAATGCGCTGTCGCTCGTCGACACCGCGACCGCGCCGTGCCGCCGCGCGCTGCGCACGTCGTCCGCATTGCACACAAAGCCCGACGCGACGATCGGCGGCAGCGCCTGCCGGTCCGCTTCGCCCAGGTATGCGAGCATCGGCGCGGGCATCAGCTGCACGAGGTTCGGATCGCTCTGCTCGATCGCCTTCACGCTGCGCGGCCAGGTCGAGCGGTCGGTCACGAACACCTTCTGCATCGTCATCAACCCGGCGCGATTCGCACGCTGAATCGTCGCGACGCGCGTCGACACGACGCTCGCGACGCCAATATCCGCGAGATATTCGACGCCGCCTTTGTCCTGCGAAAGCCCATCGCAAC
>NZ_JAAGNW010000185.1:457-2085 GCF_010645215.1 Burkholderia multivorans
CAACTGTCGATGTTGACGATCACGAACTTGCCGGCGCGCGCGAGCGCCGCGACCACCGCCTGCAGCCGCCGCAGGTCGACGTTCGCGACGATGCCAACCTCGGCCGCGCTGTCGATCAAACTGTCGGCCTGCTCGGCGCCATACAGCGTGGCAATGACGGGATGACGGGCGAGACGCGCGCCCAGCGACTTGTCCATGGCGTTTACCGGTCGACCAGCGGGCCGACCTCGTCGCCGAGACCCAGCTTGCCGGGGTTGAGGATATGCTTCGGATCGAGTGCGCGCTTCACCGCCTGCAGCACCGGGAACGTCGTACCCAGCGAGTCGCGCATGTACGGCGAACGCAGCAGCCCGACGCCGTGGTGATGACTCAGCGCCGCCTTGTATTGAAGCAGCACCGCGTTCGCCGCGTCCCACGCCGCCCGGTACCAGGCGGCCCGCTCCGCCACCGCGACGTCGCCGCGCAGCGAGAAATACAGGCATGCGCCGTCCGCGTACGCATGCGACTGGTGCGCCGATCCGGCCAGCGTACCCGGCACCGCCTGCAGCGCAGCGACCACGTCGCGATAGATCGCCGCGAGATCACGCCAGCGGCCGCACATCTCGAGCGTATCCGCGACGAAACCCGGACTACGCTTGAAGCCTTCCGCGCTCTTGCCCGTCAGGTAGCGCGTGTCGAGCCACTTCTCGAAGATCGCGTCACCGTCGAGCCTGTGACCGCCGGCGCCGCACACGTCCTCGCCAATCGCCATCACCGCGTCGACGATCTCGCATGCGCCTTCGTCCGCGATCAGAAGCACGTGCGTGTCGGGCAGCCCGAACTGCACGCCGCTTTCGAGCGCATCGTAGAGCCGCAGCGCCGCCGGGCTCGCGCCGCGCTGCAGGATCTCGCGGCATGCGTCGAGGCCGGCCGCGAAGGTATCGAAACCATATGCGATCGCCCGGCCGTAGTCGGGCAGTCGATGCAGCTTCAGCCGCGCGCGCACGATGATGCCGAGCGTACCTTCGCTGCCGATGAACAGCTGCTGCAGGTCCGGGCCCACCGCCGCGCGCGAATAGCCGCCCACCGTGATCAGACTGCCGTCCGCGAGCACCACATCCATTCCGAACACCATGTCTTCGATCTTCCCGTAGCGCGTCGACAGTTGCCCCGCGCCGCGGCACGCGATCCAGCCGCCGATCGTGCTGATCCCGAACGACGAGGGCCAGTGCCCCATCGTCAGCCCATGCTCGCGCTGCAGCGTCGCCTCGAATACGTCGCCGAACATTCCCGCCTCGACGTCGACGAGCTGGCTTTCAAGATCGACGCCCAGCATCCGATTCAGTCCGCACACGTCGAGCACGATCCCACCGCGCACCGGCAGCGCCGCGCCCGTCACGTTGCTGCGCCCGGCCGACGCCGTCACCGGGATCAACGCCGCGTGCGCGATGCGCATCACGGTCTGCACCTGCTCGACCGTCGACACGCGCACGACGACGGCGTGCGGCGTCGCCGGGCGGCCGCTCGTCTCCGCGACCATCGACGCGGCCCACCAGTCACGCGTCCACGCGACGACATCATCCGGCGCTGTCAGCACTTCGTCGGCCACCGCGCGCAGCGCGTCGACCTGCTGCGGCAACACATCGACC
>NZ_JAAGNW010000185.1:2095-4031 GCF_010645215.1 Burkholderia multivorans
ATCGACCGGCGCACGCTGCAGGCCCGCCTCGGCGCTCGCCACGGCCGGCGCCAGGTTTGTCGAGTAAGGCGGCGGCGTATGTGCGCCGACGACGTAATGGCCACGGTTGTAACCGCGTTTGATGGCTTCCTTGCTGATCATTCGATGTCTCCCATGAGAATGGATTTTTCGAGTGTGACGGCGGCGACGTAGTCGCGCACCTGGCTGGTGACGGTTGCGTCGGACAGGCCGAGTTCCGCCTTGAGAAGTTCGCCGACGCGCGGCGCCGCGCGCGCCGACGCGTCGCGCGCCATCAGACGCGCCCGCGTGCGTCTCGACAGCACGTCGTCGACGCTGCGCGCGAATTCGTGGCGCACCGCATAGACCACCTCCGCCTCGCTGTACGGCAGTCCGTCGACGAGCGACGCGAGCAGCGACGGTTCGGCATCGGCGGCGTCGCTCACGAAACGCGCCTCGGTGCCGTAGCGTTCACCGAGATGCGCGGCGAGGCCGCCCGACGCGACGATCGCCTGCGCGTCGTAACCGGCAGCGCCGAGCAGATAGGCTGATTTCGTTCGGCAGCGCGCGCGGCGGCCGAGCAGCCCGACGACCGTGTCGATCGCCTGCTCGGCCATGTGGCGCGACGTCGTCAGCTTGCCGCCGACGATCGTCACGAGCCCGTCGGCGGCGACGCGGATCTCGTGGTTGCGCTTCATCTCAATCGTCTTGCCGCCAGGCGGTCCGACGAGCGGCCGACAGCCCGCGATGCTGCCGACCACGTCGTCCGCGCACAGGTCGGTATTCAGCGCGGAGCGCGCACCTTCGAGTAGAAAATCGAGCTCCCGCCGCGTGCAATGCACGTCGTCGAGATCGCCGTCGTAGTCTTCGTCGGTCGTGCCGAGATACGACACGTTGCCCCAGCGCGTGATCGTCGCACGACGGTTGCGGCCCGGCACTGGAATCGTCACCGTGCAATCGTTGCGGATCTTCAGCCACGGAATCGCAACGTGCACGCCCTTCGCAGGCCGCACCTGCAACGCGGCCATGTCGCCCTTGCGGGCGCCGGTCCAGTCGCGCAGCCACACCCCCGTCGCCATCACGACCACGCGCGCGCGCACGCGCCGCTCGCAGCCGTCGGCATGCACGATCGCACCGTCGACCTTGCCATGCCCGTCGCGTGTCAACTCGACGACACGCGCATGGTTCGCGACCGCCGCGCCGTGAAACGCGGCCGTCCGCACAAGGTTCAGCGTGAGTCGCGCATCGTCGACGCGCGCGTCGAAATACATGAACCCACCCGTCAGGTAGGTGTCGTTGAACGTCGGGCAATGCGACAGTACCTCGGCCTTGGTCAGCTTCTGGTGCAGGATGCCCTCGCGCCAGCCGCCCACGATGTCGTAGGTCCACAGCAAGCTCTCGAATGCTTTCGCGAGGCGTTTATCGAACACGCCCTCGCGCTCCATCACCGGAAACAGGAACGGCAGCCGCTGCACGAGATGACATGCGTTGCGACGCAGTCGCTGCCGCTCAAGCAGCGAATGACGTACCAGCCCGAGATTGCCCTGTTCGATGTAGCGCAGCCCGCCATGTACCATCTTCGACGACTTCGACGACGTACCCGATGCAAAATCGCCTTTCTCGACAAGCGCAACCCGCAACCCACGCAGACTCGCGTCGAACGCCGCATACGCGCCTGTCACACCGCCACCGACGATCAGCAGGTCAAACGTGTCGGTTTCAAGCCGCGCCAGATGCTCGGCGCGATCAACACGCAGCGGCTCGGTACTCGTCATGCCGGCACGGTTCGCGCCGGACTTTCTGGATGGCAAGAACATCATGCTGATCGTTCTCCGTGCTTACGCATGAGCGAAATCGACTGCGTACGCCAATTCGGACGCAATACGCGCATGCCAGGTCGCGCGCCGGCACTGCCGGCTACCGACATCGATCGACGGTT
>NZ_JAAGNW010000185.1:4041-5438 GCF_010645215.1 Burkholderia multivorans
ACGCCCACATCAGCCCCGACGCACCCGCGAGGAATGCCGCGCCGCGCAGGCTCGCGCGGTCGCCTTCGCGTATGCGCCGCACTGGTACGCCGCTCACGTCCGCCTGGATCTGCAACAGCATGTCGCTGCCCGCCAGGCCACCGCCGACGATCAGTTCGGATATGCGGGTTCCCGCGACCGCCTGGTTCGCCTCCATGCACGACGCGACCGAATGTGCAATCCCTTCGAGCACCGCATATGCGACCTCGGCCTGTGTCGTCGCAATCGAGATACCGGACAACAGCGCGCGCGCATTCGGCTCCATCCGCGGCACGCGCAGTCCGGTCAGCGCCGGAACGAAGGTCACACCGCGCGCCGACGGCACGGTTCCCGCAAGCGCGCTGATCTGCGCAGGATCGTCGAACCAACGCAGTTTTTCGCAGACCCAGCGCAGCGCCGAGCCGGTCGTCGCGACGAATGTTTCGAGCGAGTAGTGCGATACGCCGCCCTGCCGCCGCGCGGTCATCGCGAGCGTACCGTCTGGTGCGCCGCTGCCGCCCGCACTCGGCCGCGTGTCTCCCGTCAGCAGATCGACGAAGCTGCCCGTGCCGTGCACACACATCGCCTGACCGCGTTCGACGCAGCCCAGCCCGATCGCGCCCGCGAACTGGTCGCCCGCGCATGCAAGAATCGGCACATCGATACCGAGCACGTCCGCGCGCGTCCGGCCAAACGTGTCGGCATCCTCGCGCAGCGTCGGCAGCAGTTCGCGCGGAAAATGCAGCGCATCGAGCCAGTCGTTGAAATAGCGATGTTCGTCCAGCAGATACGCGCTCGCGGACGTGGCATTGGTCGGCGTCGTCATGCAGGCGCGAGCATCGGACAGATGCCACATCAACCACGTATCGATCGTGCCGAACGCGAGTCGACCCGTGCGCCGCGCTTCGGCCACTGCCGGCGACGTGCGCATCTGATGTACGGCCCACAGATACGGCGAGCGCACGCCTGCAGGCCGCCCGACACGCGGTACGAGCACGCGATCCCAGTCGGCCGCGAGACGGTCGAGTTCGTCCGCGTGACGGGTGTCCTGCCAGACCATCGCCGGCACGAGCGCGCGCCCCGTATGCGTATCCCACAGCACCGCCGTCGCGCGCTGGGTCGCCAGCGCGAGCGCGACGATGTGCACGCCCTGTTCGCGCGCTTGCAAGAGAGTCGCTCGGCAGACCGTGAGCGTCTTGTCCAGGATGGCGTTCGCGTCCTGCTCGACGACCCCGGGCCGCGGGCTGTCGACCGACAGCGGCAAGTAGTCGAGGCACGACACATGTCCGCTCGCGTCGACGATCGCGGCACGCGTGCCGGACGTACCTTCGTCGATCGCGAGAATGGCGCTTCGAAGTTCGGTCATCGCTGTGTTTTCT
>NZ_JAAGNW010000185.1:5448-12775 GCF_010645215.1 Burkholderia multivorans
AGGAAAGTCGATGCCGCGCGCGCATCGTCACCGAAGTGCGGTGCATCGGGTTCGTTGTCGGGGTTGATCGCCGTGCGTGTAGGATCCCAGCGGATCGCGAAGCAGATCGCGCTCGCAACACACGGCACGATTGCGAGGATCAGAAACGTGTGCTCAAGCCCGTAGCGCGCGCGAAACAGCGGAAAGACCAGCAGGCCGAGCGCGGCGCCGATCGAACCCAGTGCGCCGACGATCCCGTTCGCGCCGGCGCGCAGCTCACCGCGAAACGACAGCGACGACAGGCTCTTGCCGTTCGCGCCGGGTCCGGCCGAATGAAACAGGATGAACAGCGATGGCACGACGACCGACAGCCACAGAGGCATGCGTGCATGGAACAACCCGAGCGCGATGAGCATCGCGCAGACCGCCGCGAAACCGAAAGCCGACGCGCGGCGCAGTCCGACCCGCCGGCCGACTGCCGGCGACGAGAAACCACCGACCATCCCGAACAGGTTGAACACGAGCGCGCCGAGCGTCGCATAGACGAAGTCCCTGCCGAACAATGCGGCGCTGATCAGCGGCAGATACCAGCCGATCGCGAAGTACTCGATCGACTGCCCGATCTGCACGGTCGCGGCCAGGATCGTGCGCGGCAGATAGACGCCGCGGAAGATCAGCAGCAGGTTCGCGACATCGCGCGTGGCCGGATTGACGACCGGCGTGCGCGCGTGAGCGGGGGCGGCTTCGAATGCCTGCCCGTAGATGCGGGTCATCGCGCGCGCCGCATCGTCGAGCCGCGCCTTGCGCCCGAGCCAGATCGGGCTCTCGACGAGATACGCACATTGCAGCACGAGGATCGCGACGCCAAACACGGCGGTAGCTGCGACCGAGTAGCGCCAGATCGAATCGCCGACCTGCCACGAATGGAACAGCAACGCGAGCAGCAGGTTCGCGCATACGGCCGTGTACCACATGCCCTGCCAGGTATTGAGCCGGCTCTTCAGGCGGGCCGGCGTGAATTCGGCGAGCATCGCCATGGCGATCGCGAAATCGATGCCATAGGCCATCCCGACGAAGAAGCGGCCAGCGAGGATCGTGTCGAAGTCCGGCGCGAACACCACCAGCAGCGCACCGATCACCGACAGCAGCTTCGCGACGATCAACGGCCTGACGCGGCCCCATCGGTCGGCCATCCACCCGCCTATCGGGTTGAACGCGATCGCGACCCACGATGCAAACGACGTCATCCATGCGACCTGCGTCGCCGACAGATGCAGTTCATGCGTCATCGGCCCGAGGCCGGCGCTCAGTGCCGAATTGGAAAATGCGTCGAGAAACAGTCCGCCGAGCGATAGCCACCAGATGAGGCCCGCCCTGCCCGCAATACCGGGGCGCGCGTCGAGAAACGAGATGATGTCTTCAATACCACGAAGCTTGACCGCGATCGTTTGCACAATCGGCCTCCATATATTTGTTCTGTAAGAGGCTCGACATTGCAGATGCGATCGACGCACGAAGAGACCATCTTACAGATAGTCTCTTATCTAGATCTGCCGGAGCAATTTACGGTGCCGGGCGCAGCTGTGTCAAGCGCGGTCGGTTGTGCAATGCAGCGGCCGAGCCGGCCCATTCGGCCGCATCGTTGCGCACGCAACCATGCTTTGCATACCAGCGCGCAATCATCATGGCAACGTGCGTCCGGGTAATTGGGCGCGCCCGGTCGGGGCGTGTTCATCCGACTGACTTGAAGTTATGCATCGGAGATGAAAATCCCCGATGCCCGATTCAGCAGATCGAACATCGCCAGCCGCGCGCGCGAGGCAATGTGAACGAGTCTGTCGAACCGGCAATACTTAACGCGATTCCCCACAGCGCCAAGGACAGCTGCAAGTTGCGCGGCCTGCCGGTGCGTTTCGGCCGCTGGCGCACGATCCACATACGCATGAACCGCTGGTCTCGAAACGGTGTTTCAGTGCCTTTATCAACGTCGTTTTGATCGTTGAACCCTTACCAGGCGGGTGGACACAGCTCCGGGCCGATCGGGGAGACAGCGCCAAGAGGCGCGTGGACATGCCCACGACATGGGAATCGCCTGCATGTCCGCGCACCGCTTATCGAACGACCGTGAAACGGCCGCGCTCATCCTTGACGCAACCGCCGGGAATCGGCGCGCAACCGATCGCGGTCACAGGATAGGTGCCGAGCCAGGAGCCCTTGACCGTGAACACCGGCTGGTAGTTGTAGACCCCGCCATTCGTGGTGCCTCTGAAATTGACGAAGCCGAAGTTCGGGGCCTGCAGCGACAGCGAAATCTCGCCCGCGCGCACCGACGACACCCAGAAGTGGACCGGCAACAGGGTCGGCTGCATGAATTTGCCCTGCACCGCGGGCACGATGATGGTGATGCCCTCGTCATTCGCCTTGGGCGCCGCGGCGAGCGCCATCGCGGACTTCCCCGTCGCGGCGAACAGGCGTTCCGCCGGCAGCGGATTCGCGCTCTTGCAGAGCGCGAAATCCAGGACCCGCTCATCGAACGTGATCGCCGCCTCCTCCGTCGCATCGACCGCGCCGCGCGCCGCGCATTGCTGCTGGCGGTGTCGCGCCGCTTCCGCCGACTGCTCGCCGCGCACGAACGTCACGCTGCCCGGCGCGACCTGCTTCAACACCTGCTCGACGACCACCGTCTTGCGCGCATCGGCGGGATCCGTCGCGCGGATCGACCGGTAGATCTTGGTCACGCCGGCGGCATTGCCGACCGCCTGATAGCTGACGACCCCATCCTGCGCCGGATCGGCGTCGGGCGGGCTGCCCGCCTGCTGCGCGTGAGCGGAGAACGTGGTGAAGGCCGCGGTCAGCGCGACAACCCAAGCATTGCGTTGCATATTTCAATCCTGATGTAAGCAAGGTAAAACGCGCACGCCCGGCGTGCATGCGCGGACGACATCGCCGGGGTTGCGCCCCGGCGAAATACGGAAGCAGGCTTACCGAACCACGTTGATCCGGCCGCGCGAATCGTCGACGCAACCGATGCCGGGCGCGCAAGCGCGCGCGTAGATCGGGAACATGCCGAGCTTGGAGGCGCGGACCGTCAGCGCCGTCTGGAAATTGTTGACTCCGCCGTAGGTGTAGAACTTGAGGTTGCCGGTGCCGAAGGGCTCGGAGGACACCGACAGCGTCACGTTCCCGATCTGCACCGTCGACACCCACAAGTGCATCGGCAGCTGCGTCGGCTGCTGGAATCGGGCCAGGATCCCCGGCACGATGATGGTGATGCCCTGGTCGTTCGCCACGGCGGCCGCGGCGCGCACGGCCCCGGCCGACTGCGGGCTGGTGCTCTTGCAGAGCGTGGCGTCCAGGATCCGTTCGTCGAACGTGAGCTCCGACTCCTCGGTCGCATCGACCCCGCCGCGCGCCGCGCACTGCTGCTGGCGGTGCCGCACCGCGTCGGCCGGCTGCTCGCCGCGCACGAACGCCAGACTGCCCGGCGCGACCGGCCTCAGCACCTGCTCGACCACGACCGAGCGGCGTGCATCGGCGGGATCCGCCGTGCGGATCGAGCGATAGATCTTGGTCGCGCCGGCGGCGTCGCTGATCGTCTGGGTGCTGACGATCTCACCCTGCGCGACGGTGGAGGGCGACGCCGCCCCGGACTGCTGTGCGTGAGCGGACAACACGGCAAACGCCGCGCCCAACGCGATAAGCCAAGCTTTACGTTGCATGTTTCATTCCTCTGACTGGGGAAATAAACGCACACGCCAGGCTGCGTGCGCGACCCACGGCACTGCTTGAAGCGTCAATGCCGGACAAGCGCCATCCCTCCGCCGGCAATGCGGTCACGCCTATGCCCTGCTTCACGCATTCATCTCATCGAAAACCAATGGGCGAGCAACATCCGCACGGCGATTTGCCGCGCTTTAACGAATGAGGGGATTTATCCGATTTCAGAAAAACAGCTGCCGTTCCAATTGATCACGATGCATGCAATTGGATTTTCCAGGCGCTTTCTTTTTTGCAGAGGCAAGTCTAATCAGATTAAAAAGCGCTGACAAGATCATTAATCGGCGATTTCGCAAAAACGGTGTCTTTACGAAAACAGGCTGATTCGATCGCCATTTGATAATCGACGAAAATCATCGAATCGACTCGATTGGGAACCGCCTCGCTCGTCAAACCCACGCCGCACGTTCGGCATCGCCGCGCCGGGCTTTACCCCACCGGCGCATCAAACTCCGCGACGCCCCTTGGAACCGGTCGCATAGAGCACATGAATCAGCAGCCCCGCGCATAAGCCCCAAAACGCGCCGCCGATGCCGTAAAGGCTGAAACCCGAAGCCGTGACGAGAAAGGTCGCGAGCGCCGGCAGGCGCTGCGTCTCGTCCCGCATCGCGCCGAACATGGACGAGCTGAACGCGCCCGTGAGCGCAAGACCGGCCGCGGCCTCGATCAGGATCGGCGAGGACGAGGAACTGACCAGCGTGATCACGATCGATGCGACGGGCGGCAGGATCACCGCATACACGAGCCCCGCCACCACCGCCGCCGGATAGCGCCGCTCGGGCCGGGCGTGGGCGTCCGGCCCCGCGCACAGCGCGGCCGTGACCGCAGCGAGGTTGATCGCGGGCGCGCCCAGCAGCGCCGAGAGCGCCGACGCCGCGCCGGTCGCCAGGAACGAGGGGCGCGCCGGCGCCTGATAGCCATAGGTCGAGAGCACCGCGAAGCCCGGGATGTTCTGCGACGCCATCGTGACGATGAACAGCGGCAGCGCGATCGACACGAGCGCGTGCCAGTCGAAGCTCGGCGAGACCCATTCCAGCGCCGGCAGCGCGAAGGCCTGCGCAGGCCCCTGGCCGGCGAAGCTCATGGCGGCGACCGCCACGCCCAGCGCCGCAGGCGCGGCCCACAGGCGATGGAAGCGCCCCACCACCAGCCAGGTCACGATCACGAGCGCCGCGAGCCTCGGCGTTTCCCGCAGCGCCTCGAACGGCGCGAGGCACAGCTTGAACAGGATGCCCGCCAGCATCGCATTGGCGAGCGGCGGGGGAATCCGCGTGATCAGCCTGCCGAACGGCGTCCACACGCCGGCCAGCATGATCAGCAGGCCGGTGACGATGAAGGCGCCCACCGCCGCCGAGTAGCCGCCGGCGGGCACCGGCAGCGTCGACAGCAGGGCCATGCCCGGCAGGGTCCACGCGATCGAGATCGGGATGCGGCTGACGAGGCTCAGCCCGATCGCCGTCAAACCCATCGTCACGCCCAGGATCGCTAGGCCGGAGGCGGCCTGCGCGTGCGAGGCGCCGACCGCGAGCATCCCGTTGATCACCACGGCCACCGAACTGGTATAGCCGACCACCGCCGCGAAGATCCCCATCGCGATCGATTGGCCGCTGAGGTCGGCGAAAAACGAGCGCATGCCGCTCATTCCGTGCGCGAAGCCGTTTGCGAAGTGGTTTGCGCGGCCGTCGGCGAGGCATTCTCCCAAGGCGCGGCGAACGGAATCCGAACCGACGCCGGCACCGCGAGACGCGCCGTATTCAGCTCGCGGCCGATCACGGCGAGGTAGCCGTCGAGCGCCACCAGCTCGACGATGCCGTCCTCCCCGAAACGAGCCCGCGCGCGCGCGTAGACCTTGTCGCTCACTTCGTTGCGGCGATGCAGTTCGTCCAGCACGTCGTACACCACGGCCTCGTCGTCGTCCAGCTGCGCGGGGCGCTCCTGTTTCGCGAGCGCCGCGACCTGCGCGGGCGTGACCCCGTGCTGAAGCGCGATCGGCTGGTGGATGTACCAGATGTAGGGCGCGGCGACGTAGCGGCCGGTCATCAGCATCGCGAATTCACGCAGGTGCTGCGGCAGGATGGATTTGAAGCGCAGGTATTCGCCGAGCAGCTGCAGCCGCGTCAGCACCTCGGGGCTGCGCTGCAACACCGCGAACGGCCCGAAGATGCAGCCGCGCGGGCCCGACGCGATCTTGACCGCCGCCTCGTGCTGGGCCGGCGTCATCTCGGCCTCCGTGAGCTTGCCCATCCGCTGGAACGCCAGGTCCGCCGCGGTGGGCTCGACGTCGGGCGCGCACTGCGTCGGCCAGTCGACGGGATTCTCGATGATCGCGGTCTCGGACCACGCCGGCCGGGCAATCAGGAACAGGGAAAACGCGCTTGCGACGGAGGCTGACAGCAGCTTGGACATGGAGAGGTTCCTATAAGTCTCGACATGGGATGACGTCAACGGAATCCGGGGTGACGCATGGCCGGGGCCCCGCTCCCCTGCCCCGACGCGGCGGTCCGCCCCGGGGGCCGGCCGGGTGTGCACCCGGCGGTCGGCGTGAAGCGGATGCGCCCTCACTGCCGGTCCGGGTGTGCGCGCGCAAACGCCGGTTCGGCCAGACAAGCCTCGTTGATGCGGATGATAGTCGGCCACTCGTCCAATTCAAGCCCCACGCGACGCGCGAAATAAACCTGCGGCACGAGCGCGCCGTCCGCGAGCGTGGGATGGTCGCCGTGGCTGAAGCGGCCGGTTCCGCGTTCGGCGCTCAGCAGCGTGTCGAGCGCCTCGAAGCTGTGGCGCAGCCAGTGGTGCTGCCATGCGCGCACCTCGGCGTCCTGGAAGCCATGCGCCTTCAGATAGGCGCTCACGCGCATCGACGTGACGGGATGGGTATCCGCCGCGACCAGCTGGAACAGCGCCCGCACCCGCGCGCGCTCCGCCGCCGGGGCGGGCAGCAGCGGGGGCTGCGGATGCTGCTCGTCGAGATACTCGATGATGGCGAGCGACTGGTTCAGCACGACGCCGTCGACTTCCAGCGCCGGCACCAGCCCCTGCGGGTTCAGGGCCAGGTAGGCCGGTTCGCGCTGCGCGCCGCGTTCGAGGTCCCGCGAGACGGGCTCGTAGGCGATGCCCTTCAGGTTCAGCGCGATCCGCACCCGGAACGTGGCGGACGAACGGTAAAAGCCGTGCAGCTTGATCATGAGGTGTCTCCTTCTGGGTTGGCGTCAGGCGATTGTCGGCGGCGAAAGCTGCCGGTCGGCCGGCGCCTCGTCCGGCGCGGCGGCTGCCGCGGCAGGCTCATGCGCCCCGCTCGCCGCGCCGGCGTGACGCGCCTCGATCGAGCCGATCAGATCGAGCACGCAGCGCTCGGCATCCTGCGTCTGGCGGGAGCGAATCAAGGGGCGCGGCAACGCATGCGTGTAGAAATGCGCCCCCTCGACCGGAAAACCGATCGCCCACATGTTCTCGCGCACGCACCCCGCGGCGTCGATCGGATGCAGGCCGGCGGCGATGTCGAGGCCGCCGGGATGATAGTCACCGTTGCGATACGGCCGCGCCAGGCCGCGCGCCAGCAGGCTGACCGACA
>NZ_JAAGNW010000186.1:0-5346 GCF_010645215.1 Burkholderia multivorans
CGTCACTTACCCAGAAGGAAACCACCGAACGTGGATCAACACACGAGCTTGCGCCGCGCGTCCGCCCGCGCCTTACCGCTGTCCCGCCCCTGGCGGGCCGCCACCTTGGGGATCGCGACGGTCGTCGCGCTGAGCGCCGCGCCGGCCCGCGCGGATACGCTCGCCGAAAGCGGCGGCGGCGCGCCGACGCCGCCCGCCAAGACCGGCGACACGCTGCCGGCGTCGCCGTATCTGTCGGACTGGTTCCACCAGAGCATCGGCGTGATCGGTTCGAAGAACATCCGCTTCGGCCCGTACCGCACCAACGACGTCTACCTCGAATACGAGTACTTCGGCCGCAAGGGGCCGTTCGACCTGTACGGCTACGTCGACATGCCGCGCGCGTTCGGCGTCGGCAACGGCTACGACACCGGCATCTCGAACAAGGGCTCGCCGCTGTTCAGCGAGCAGGAGCCGCGCGTGTCGATCGACGATCTGGTCGGGCGCAAGCTCGGCTTCGGCCCGTTCAAGGAGTGGTACGTCGCGTTCGACTGGATCTACGACCAGGGCCACAACGTGTCCGGCCGCCAGAACACGCTGTACGCGGGGATCGGCACCGACATCAAGACGCCGCTGCCGGTGTTCCTGTCGGCCAACCTGTACGTGCGCCGCCAGTGGGAGAACTACGGCGCGCCCAACCAGAATTCGTGGGACGGCTACCGCGCGCAGATGAAGTACGTGTATCCGATCGGCGTGTACGCGGGCGGCCACCTGACCTTCGTCGGCTTCTTCAACTACGACTTCGGCTCGCGCCTCGCCGAGCAGACGGGCGGCGACACCCGCACCGACACGGCGTTCGTCGCGACCAACGTGCTGATCTACGAATTCCAGCACTGGCGTTTCTGGACCGCGGCCCGTTATTTCCATAACGGCGGGCAGTGGGGCGGCACCGAGCTGAATTTCGGCAACGGGCCGTTCCAAAACCGGTCGACCGGCTGGGGCTACTACGCCAGCGTCGGCTACAAGTTCTGATTCCTCTTCAAGGATTGACCGTGGATATCCTGCGCAGTCTGTGTGGCATTCTGGTGTTGCTCGTGGTCGGCTACTGCCTGTCGATGAATCGCCGCGCGGTGCGCGGGCGCACCGTGGTCGCGGCGCTCGCGCTGCAGCTCGCGATCGGCGCGCTGGTGCTGTTCGTGCCGATCGGCCGGGCGGTGCTCGCGGCGGTCGCGCGCGGCGTGAACGACGTGCTCGAGATGGGCCAGCACGGCCTCACCTTCCTGTTCGGCGGGCTGGTCGGCGACAAGATGTTCGAGCTGTTCGGCGCGGGCGGCTTCGCGTTCGGCCTGCGCGTGCTGCCGATGATCATCTTCGTGACCGCGCTGATCGCGGTGCTGTACTACATCGGCGTGATGAAGTGGGTGATCCAGGCGGTCGGCAGCGGTCTCGCGAAGCTGCTCGGCGTGAGCCGGGTCGAGGCCTGCTCGGCGGTCGCGACGATCTTCCTCGGCCAGAGCGAGATGCCCGCGTTCGTGAAGCCGTTCGTGCGGCGCCTGAGCGGGCCCGAGATCTTCGCGGTGATGTCGAGCGGGATGGCGTCGGTCGCGGGCTCGGTGCTGGCCGGCTATGCGGGGCTCGGCGTCAAGATGGAGTACCTGCTCGCCGCATCGTTCATGGCGATCCCGGGCGGCCTGCTGTTCGGCAAGATGCTGTGCCCGTCGGTCGCGCCGAGCGAGGTCGTGATCGATTCGCTCGAATTCGACGACAAGCGGCCGGCCAACGTGATCGAGGCGGCTGCGTCGGGCGCGAGCGTCGGCATGAAGATCGCCGTCAACGTCGGCACCATGCTGGTCGCGTTCATCGGCCTGATCGCGCTGCTCAACGCCGCCGTCGGCGTAGTCGCGGGCTGGCTCGGCTTCGCGCACGTGACGCTGCAGTCGCTGCTCGGCGTGCTGTTCTCGCCGCTCGCGTGGCTGATCGGCGTGCCCTGGCAGGATGCCGCCGTGGCCGGCAACTTCATCGGCCAGAAGCTGATCCTCAACGAATTCGTCGCGTACAGCGGGCTGTCGCCGTACCTGCAGAACAGCGCGCAGGTGGCCGCGGCCGGCTTGCAGGCGCTGACGCCGAAGACGATCGCGATCGTGTCGTTCGCGCTGTGCGGCTTCGCGAACTTCTCGTCGATCGCGATCCTGACGGGCGGCTTCACCGCCGTCGCTCCCGAGCTGCGCTCGGACGTCGCGCGCTACGGCATGCGCGCGCTCGCGGCCGCCACGCTGTCGAACCTGATGAGCGCGACGATCGCCGGGCTGTTCTTCTCCCTGACCTGACAAGGCGCGTTGCCATGGAACTCTCTCGCAACCAGCTGACCGAGGCGGCGCTCAAGGCGCTGCATCTGGTCGATCTCACGTCGCTCAACGACGAGGACACCGACGCCGCGATCGAGGCGCTCGCCGCCGCGGCGGACACGCCGGTCGGCACGCCCGCCGCGCTGTGCGTGTATCCGCGCTTCGTCGGCGTGGCGCGCGCGGCGCTGGCCGCGCGCGGCCTCGCGCTGCCGATCGCGACCGTCACCAACTTCCCGCACGGCGCGGCGGACCCGGAGGCGGCCGCGCGCGAGACCGCCGAGGCCGTCGCGCTCGGCGCGGACGAAGTCGACGTGGTGTTCCCGTACCGCGCGCTGCTCGCGGGCGATGCGCAGGTCGGCCGCGAGCTGGTCGCGCAGGCGCGCGCGGCATCGGCGGGCCGCTGCCTGAAGGTGATTCTCGAAACCGGCGAACTGCGCGAGGCGGCGCTGATCCGCCGCGCGAGCGAGATCGCGATCGAGGCCGGCGCGGATTTCATCAAGACCTCGACGGGCAAGGTCGCCGTCAACGCGACGCTCGACGCGGCCGCCGCGATGCTCGCGGCGATCCGCGACGCGGGGCGGCCGGTCGGCTTCAAGGCGGCGGGCGGCGTGCGCTCGGCGCAGGAGGCGGCCGCCTATCTCGCGCTCGCGGAGCGCGAGATAGGCGCGGGCTACACCGTGCCCGCGACGTTCCGGTTCGGCGCGTCGAGCCTGTTGGCCAGCCTGCTCGCGACCCTCGGCCACGGCGCCGGCGCGGCGCGCGGCGGCGCGTATTGACGGTAAAGAAGGAGCCCTCATGTTTTTGCCCCAGGAAGTGATCCGCCGCGTGCGCGACCGTCTGCCGCTCGACGCGGGCGAGATCGCGCGCTTCATCGGCGGCGTGTCGGCCGGCCAGGTCGGCGAAGGCCAGATCGCGGCGTTCGCGATGGCGGTCTATTTCAACGAGCTGCCGATCGAGGCGCGCGTCGAGATGACGCTCGCGCAACGCGATTCGGGCGACGTGCTCGACTGGCGCGGGCTCGGTCTGCCCGGGCCGGTGGTCGACAAGCATTCGACGGGCGGCGTCGGCGATCTGACTTCGCTGCTGCTCGGGCCGATGGTCGCCGCGTGCGGCGGCTACGTGCCGATGATCTCCGGGCGCGGGCTGGGCCACACGGGCGGCACGCTCGACAAGCTCGAAGCGATTCCCGGCTACGACGTCGCGCCGGACACCGCGCGCTTCAGGCGCATCGTGAAGGAGACGGGCATCGCGATCATCGGCCAGACCGGCCGGCTCGCGCCCGCCGACAAGGTGATCTACGCGGTGCGCGACGTGACCGCGACGGTCGAGTCGATCTCGATGCGCTTGCGATGGACGTGAAGGTCGGCTCGGGCGCGTTCATGCCCACCTATGAGAAATCGGTCGAGCTGGCGCGCAGCATCGTCGACGTCGGCAACGGCGCGGGCATGCGCACCACGGCGACGCTGACCGACATGAGCCAGGCGCTCGCGCCGTGCGCCGGCAACGCGGTGGAGATCCGCTGCGCGCTCGACTACCTGACCGGCGCGGCGCGTCCGGCGCGCCTGCATGCAGTGACGCTCGCGCTCGCGGGCCAGATGCTGCGTCTCGGGGGGCTCGCGCGCGACGCCGCCGAGGCGCAGGCGCGCCTGGAGGCCGTGCTCGCATCGGGCGCGGCGGCCGAGCGTTTCGCGCGCATGGTGGCGGGGCTCGGCGGCCCGGCCGATCTGCTCGACGCGCCGACGCGCCATCTCGCGACGGCGCCCGTCCGCATCGAGGTGCCCGCGCCGCAGGCCGGCTGGATCGGCGCAGTCGACGCGCGCGCGCTCGGGCTCGCGGTGGTCGGGCTCGGCGGCGGCCGCAGCCGTCCCGACGACGTGCTCGATCCGGCCGTCGGCCTGACCGGGCTCGCGGAACTCGGCGCGCGCGTCGACGCCGGGCAGCCGCTCGGCATCGTGCATGCGCGCGACCGCGACGCCGCGCAGCGCGCGCTCGCCGAGGTGCAGCGCGCGTACCGGATCGACGCGGCGGCGGCCGAGCTGCCGCCCGTGATCCACGCCTTGATCGATTGAAAACGGAGGAGTTGTCATGCGCGCCATCGTTCTGGTTCTCGATTCGCTCGGCGTCGGCGCGACGCCGGACGCCGAGCGTTTCGGCGACGTCGGCTCGGACACGCTCGGCCATATCGCGGCGCGTTGCGCGCAAGGCGCGTGCGACGGCGACGGCCGCGCCGGCCCGCTGCGCGTGCCGCAGCTCGAACGCCTCGGGCTCGGGCTCGCGAACCGGCTCGCGACCGGCATGCTGCCGGCGGGCTTCTCGGCGACGCCCGACCTGATCGGCGCTTACGCCGCCGCGCGCGAGCTGTCGTCGGGCAAGGACACGCCGTCGGGCCACTGGGAGCTGGCCGGCGTGCCGGTGCGCTTCGACTGGGGCTATTTCCCGCAGGCGCGCGACTCGTTCCCGCCCGAGCTGCTGGACGCGCTCGTGCGGCGCGCGGGCCTGCCCGGCTATCTCGGCAACTGCCACGCGTCGGGCACCGAGATCCTCGCGACGCACGGCGCCGAGCACATCGCGACGGGCAAGCCGATCTTCTATACGTCCGCCGATTCGGTGTTCCAGATCGCCTGCCACGAGACCGCATTCGGGCTCGACCGGCTGTACCGGCTGTGCGAGATCGCGCGCGAGGAAGTCGACCGCTACGACATCTGCCGGGTGATCGCGCGGCCGTTCGTCGGCGCGACGCCCGCCGACTTCCGCCGCACCGGCAACCGGCGCGACCTCGCGGTGCCGCCGCCCGCGCCGACCCTGCTCGACAAGCTCGCGACCGCGGGCGGCCAGGTGATCGCCATCGGCAAGATCTCGGACATCTACGCTGGCGTGGGCGTCACGCGCAAGATCAAGGCGGACGGGCTCGACGGCCTGTGGGACGCGACCGTCGACGCCGTGCGCGACGCGCCGGACTTCAGCCTCGTGATGACGAACTTCGTCGATTTCGACCAGCAGTACGGCCATCGCCGCAATGTCG
>NZ_JAAGNW010000186.1:5356-12682 GCF_010645215.1 Burkholderia multivorans
GGGCGCTTCGATGCGCGCCTGGCGGCGCTGTACCCGCTGCTGCGCGACGACGACGTGCTGGTCCTCACCGCCGACCACGGCTGCGATCCGACCTGGCCGGGCTCCGACCACACACGCGAACACGTGCCGCTGCTCGTCCACGGGCCGCGCATCGCGCCGGGCAGCCTCGGCGTGCGTGCATCGTTCGCGGATCTCGGGCAGAGTCTCGCCGAGTGGTTCGGGCTCGACGCGTTTGCCGACGGCGTCGCGTTTCTCGACGCGAAGGGGACGCGCGCGGGCGCGCACTGACTGACCGACACGACATGACACGAGGGAAAGACGACATGGATCAGACCACATTGATCGACGCCGCGAAGGCCGCGCGCGACAAGGCTTATGCGCCGTACTCGCGCTTCAGGGTCGGCGCGGCGCTGCTGACCAGGGACGGCAAGGTGTTCCACGGCTGCAACGTCGAGAATGCGTCCTACGGGCTGTGCAACTGCGCGGAGCGCACCGCGCTGTTCGCCGCGATCGCGTCGGGCTACGCGCCCGGCGACTTCGCGACGCTCGCCGTGATCGGCGATACCGACGGCCCGATCGCGCCGTGCGGCGCATGCCGGCAGGTCATGATCGAACTGGGCAAGCCGACGCTCGAAGTGGTGCTCGCGAACCTGAAGGGCGACGTCAGCGTGACGAGCGCCGAGGCGCTGCTGCCGGGGGCGTTCTACCTGGAGTGAGGCGCGGCGGGCTGCGCGGCCGTGCGCTGCGCGGGTTCCCGTAAAAGCTCACCTGCCCCGCCTGAACGCGGCGGCGCGTGGCGGATGATCCGCCCGCGTCGCCGCGTTTTCGTTTGTATCTTCCCTGTGTCCCGAGCCCTTTGCCCCGAACGCCGGCGCGCCCGGGCCGCTACGCGCGGCCCGCTTCGTCCGTGCGGTGCAGCAGGCGCTGCAGCACGGCGGGCGAACACGCTTCCACCATCAGATAGCGCGGCAGGTTCATGCCGGGCGCATCGCGGCGGAGCTTGCACGCATCGAACGTGAAGCCCGCACGGTATCCGGCTTCGCCGGCCAGCGCGGCGAGCGCCGCGTCGTGCGTGCCGAAGGGCCAGGCCAGCATGTCGACGGGGCCGCCGCAGCGGCTTTCCAGATCGGCGCGCGCCTGTTGCAGCTGCGCGAGCGTGACCGCAGGCGGCGGCGCCGCGACGCCGAAGCCCGGTTGCCACCAGGTGTGGGTCTGCACGTCGAACTGCCCGCTCGCATGCAGTTGCCGCACTTGCGCCCAGGACAGCGTATCGACGGCCGCGTCGATCGCCGAGGGCTGCACGAACAGCGTGACGGGCAGGCGCTCGGCGCGCGCGAGCGGACCCAGCCATTCGAGGATCGAGCGATGGCCTTCGTCGACCGTGAGCGCGACGGCCTTGGGCGGCAGCGGCGCGTCGGCGTCGTGCCGCCACGCGACGATGTCGCGCAGGGGCACGATCTGGTAGCCGCTGTCGCGCAGCTGGCGCAGTTGCGCGTCGAGCGTGGCGATGCCGACGGTCATCGGATCGGTGCCCGGTTCGGCCGCGAAGCGGTGATAGACCAGCACCGCGACATCGTGTCGCGACGCGGAGGCGGTGACGGCGGAAGGAGTCGGGCGCGCCGCGCGGGTGGCAGCGCGGGATGGGGTCGGGCGATAGTGTGGCGACATGATGTAAGGGGGATTGAGCGGCGCGTGATGCGTGTTGCGCAAGCATGCGACGGTTGGCCGTTTGCGCGTTGCGCCACGTCAAACCGGCCGCAACGCGGACGGTTTCGCGCGGGCGGGGCGCTGCGCGGCGCGGGCCGGGTGCGCGGGATCTGAGCCCGATCAGAAAGCGGCCGGAGGCTCGTTGATGCAGGTCAATCGACGTGGCGGATATTTCCCGATGATGAGACGACGGTCGCACGAGGCGATCGTCTGTCGTGCTGCTCCGATGAGGCGACTGAGGAATGGGTGGGGTCGCTTGAGGGGGAATGCATGGGAATCGGGATGCAGATCGTTTATGCGGGGTTTGGCGGTTCGGCGCGGGTGGAGGCCGAGGCCTGCGTGCAGCTGCTGCGTCTCGAACGGATGGGCGCGCGGCTCGCCGGATGCGGATTGACGATCGAGGCGCGCGAGGGCGGCGCGGGCTATCGGGTCGGGCTGGAGCTGACGTTCGAGGATGGTGCGACGCGGCGGCTCGCGCCGGTGGTGGACGAGGATGCCGGCGAGGCGTTGCGCGGCGTGTTCGAGGCGGCGGCGGAGGCGATGCGGGAGGCGGTGCGATGAAGGGCCGTCGGTTCCGGCAGGTTGCCGCTCACAGCGCCGAGAGCGTGCCGTATGCGCCGTCGGCATAGAGCAGCGGCGCCACGTCCGGCCAGTTCGTGATGGTTTCGCAATGGCCGACGACGATGCTGTGCGTGCCATGCTCGAAGACCGAGGCGATGCGGCAGACCAGGTTAGATTGCGCATCGGCGAGGTAGGGCAGGCCGTCCGCGGTGAGCCGCCAGTCGCCGACGGCGAACTTCGCGGCGGGATCGTCGGCCTTGCGGCCGAACGTGGCCGACACCTGTCGATGTCGGGTGCCCAGCACGTTCATGCAGAAGCGTTCGCAGCGGCTCAGCGCGGCATGAAACGCGGTGTGGCGATGGATGCAGACGAGCAGCGAGGGCGGTTCCGCGCACAGCGAGGTCACGGCGGTCGCGGTCATGCCGTACCACGTGTCGTCGTGGCGGCAGGTGACCACGCAGACCGTGGCGGCAAGCCGGCCGATCGCGTGGCGGAAGGTGTCCGGGAGCTGAGGGTCCATGGCCGTTTCCTGGTGAGCGGGCCGCGCGTCGTCGGGGCGCGCCGGGCCGGATCGGCCCCGGCCGGCCCCGGATGCGCCGTCTCGCGTCATTGCGGTTTGCGTGTCGCGACGTCGAGCGCGGCCGGCGTCGCGATGCGCAGGAACGGCACGATCAGCAGCAGCGTGGCGACGCCGAATCCCACGAACGCGGCGCGCATGCCGAAGTATTCGGCGATCAGCCCGCCGAGCCCCGCGCCGATCGGCATCGCGCCCCAGCTGAACAGGCGCGCGGCCGCGTTGTAGCGGCCGAGCAGCGAGCCGGGCACGAGCGCCTGGCTGATGGTGCGCGCGTTGATGGTCCACAGCGTGCCGCCCAGGCCGCCCGCGAATGCGCTGGCCGCGACCGCCCACAGATTGAGGGTCGCGGCGGGCACCGCCATCATCGCGAGGGTGCCCAGCAGATCGACGAACATCACGGCGCGCCGCCCGAACCAGCGGTTCAAGGTGGTGACGCTGAGCGCGCCGACGAAGCCGCCGACGCCGAGCGCGCTGAGCGCGACGCCGTAGCCGCGCGCAGCGAGGCCCATCACCTTGGTCGCGAACAGCGGCATGAGCGCGAGCCAGGCGCCCCAGCAGGCGCACAGCACGGTCAGCGTGATGGCCATCAGGCGCAGCACCGGCTCGCGCCACAGATGATGCAGCCCCTCGACGATCTGCTGGTGCACGGGCTCGCGCCCGGCGTTCGGCGCACGCTCGACGCGAAAGCGGCCGGTCAGGAGGAACAGCACCAGGATGCCGATCAGGTAGGCGCCCGACACGGTGCCGAGCGCGAGCGCCGTGCCGGCCGCGACCAGCAGGCCGCCCACCAGGGGGCCGCAGAACTCGTTGCAGACCGTCTCCGCGCCGGCGACCCAGGCATTCGCGCGCTCGCGGCCGGCGGGCGCGACGGCGTCGGGGATCAGCGCGGCGGCCGAGGTCAGCGCGATCACCTCGGCGATGCCGAGCGTGAGTCCGCCCGCGTACAAGGCCGGCAGCGTGATGCCCTGCGACAGCGACAACAGCACGAGCGTCGCGATCGCGGCGAGCCGCATGCCGTTGGCGAGCCACAGCAGCTTGCGGCGATCGGCGCGGTCGACCAGCACGCCGACGTGCAGCGCGACCAGCAGCCACGGCAGGGTGAGGGTGAGCGAGACGCCGGAGACCTGCATCGGCGATTGCGTCAGGGCGGTCGCCATCAGGGGCAGCGCGACCTTGGTCACGCCGTCCGCGAGATTCGTCAACGCGGTGAAGGCGACGAGCACGAAGGTGTTGCGCCCGCTCACGGCGTCCAGCGCGAGATCCGATCGGGTTACCGTATTCAAGCCTGTCTCCGGTGCGGAAGGGTCGGTCATCGGGTGCAGTGATCGTCCAGGTGGCGGGCGGCGTGCCGCAGTTCGGCGAGCGCGAAGTCGCAGCGGTATTCGACGCCGCCGTGCAGCAGGTGGCGGGTGGTCTTGGCCGGATACGGGCGACGTCGCAGGCCGCGCGAGATGACCTCGTCGGGGGTGAGGACGAGGTCCGGGCGGCGCGACTCCAATATTACCCGCGAATAGTCGAGCATCAAACACGGGATCCAGGCATAGCCGCGCCGCAGCGCGAACTCGCGGCGATGGTGCCCGTCCATGATCACGTGCGTGTTCCGCTCGACCAGCACGGGATGGCGCCAGTAGCCGTCCGTCTCGATTTCGCACGACACTTCGTGCACGCGCGCCTCGATGAATTCCTCGGTGGGCAGCAATTGTTCGGGCCGCAACAGCGTGATGCCGTCGCGCAGGAGGATCGTTTTCGGTGGGGAGGAGGTCATGCGTCACCCCGAGATTGAAGGGCCGTCATGCCGCCCGCCCGACCCGCAGCGCCGCGATCGCGCGGCGGTCGATCTTGCCGTTCGCGTTCAGCGGCAGTTCGGCGAACACGCTGATCTCGCGCGGCACCATGTAGGCGGGCAGCCTCAGCCGCAGCGCGGCCAGCAGCGCGTCGGCGTCGATGTTCAGGCCGGCGCAGACGGCTTCCAGGTCGAGTTCGCCGTCGCCGCTCGCGACGGGCAGCACCACCGCGTCGTGGACCCCGGGCTGATCGCGCAGCGCCGCCTCGATTTCGCCCAGTTCGACGCGGTAGCCGCGCACCTTGACCTGCTGATCGAGACGTCCCAGGTGAACCAGCACGCCGTCGACCCGCGCCACGCGGTCGCCCGTGCGGTACCAGTGCCGGGCCTCGAGCGGCGTCGCGCCGTCGTAGGCGCGCGCGCGCCCGGCGTCGTAGTCGATGAAGCGATCGCGGTTGTTCGCCGGATCGAGGTAGCCGGGGAAGCGCTGCGAGCCGCGCACGCACAGTTCGCCCTCGTCGGCTTCCCGGTCTTCGGCGTCGAGGATCAGGTGCTCGAGATGCGGATAGACCGTCCCGATCGGCACCGTGCCGTTGGCAGGCTGAGGCCATGCGTTCCGGTCCGCCGGCAGCCGGTACTCGGAGCAGGTGATCGTCACTTCGGTGGGACCGTAGAAATTCTCGAGGAGACTGTGCGGCGCGGCGAGCCGCCATGCGTCGGCCTGATGCAGGGTCAAGGGCTCGCCCGCGAACAGGCTGACGCGCAGGGTCGGCATCGCGCCCGGGCGCGGCGCGCCCAGCCGGCGCGCGAACGAGATCACGGACGGCACCGAACACCAGTGGCTGATGGCGCGCCGATTGACGAAGCGCACGGGCGCGAGCAGGTCGCCGCGGGTCGGCACCACCACCGTCGCGCCCGCGCCCCACGCGACGAACAGGTCGAACACCGACACGTCGAACGTCATGTCGAACATCTGCGACAGCCGCGCGCCGGGGCCGACCTCGTAGCGCGGGATGACGTGGCGCAGGTAGGCGTCGAGGTTGCCGTGGGTGACCGGTACGCCCTTGGGCGTGCCGGTCGAGCCCGACGTGAACAGGATATAGGCCGGATCGTCGCGTCCGGGCGCCCGGGAGGGCAGCGCGACATCCTCGTCCGGCGCTGCAGGGGCAGCGTCGTTCGGCATCCTGATGAGCGGCGCGCCGAGGCCATCGAACCCGGCGAGATCGGTCAGCACGCAATCGAGCCGCGCGCTTTCGCAGATGGTCGCGAGCCGCGCGTGCGGGAACCCGGGATTGAGCGGCACCGCCACCGAGCCGAGCTGCTGGATCGCGAGATAGCCGGCGTATGCGCCCAGGGTGCGAGAGGCGAGCAGGCCGATGCGGGCGGGCGCCTGGCCGGCGTGCGCCCGCGCGACGGCGGCGGCGATCGCATGCGCGTGCGCGGCGAGCGCCGCGTAGGTCCACTGGCGTTCCTCGATCTCGAGGGCGGGCAGCGGACCGTGACGCGCGGCCGAAGCGGCGAACCAGTCGTATAGCGCGCGCGAGTCATTCATGGCGTCAGTTCCTTCGTATCGGTGGTGGCATGGAGGATCTGCTCGAAGGCGAGCGCGATCAGCGACGGGCGCGGCCGGCCGCGTTCCGCCGACTGGATCGCGAAGCGCAGCGAGCGCGCGAGTTCGCCCCACGCGGCGCTCACGGCCGGCAGATGGGCGAACCGGTACTGGTGATGACGGCTGGCGGCCCACAGATCCTCGGTGTGGCGTCGCAAGGTGTCGAGTTCGTCGACGAAGCGGCGCGACAGATAGCGCAATGCCTCGTCGGTGCCGTCGATCCATTCGCCGGTCCGCCCGACGCGCGTGTCGGCGTCGTGCGACAGCCAGCGAAACTGGCCGGGCGGCGGCACCTGCTCGACCGCGCCGAGCGCGTGCGCGTCGCGCGCCTGCACGTGAGCGGGCAGCGGCGGCAGCGGCGCGAGCAGCGCGCGCAGTGCGTCGTCGTCGAGCCACGCGTCGAACGGGCGTTGTTCGCCGTGCGGCAGCAGCGCGTCGAAGGCGTCGACCACGTGCCAGCGCGCGCCTTCGCGGCCTTGCAGGCGGATCCAGTGCGGCGTGTCCTCGATGCCGTGGGCCGGGCTCCACGGCAGGTTGCGCGTGCTGGCCACGGCCAGCGCGCCGCCGTGCCGGTCGAGTTCCGT
Source organism: Burkholderia multivorans (assembly GCF_010645215.1). Taxonomy (GTDB): domain Bacteria; phylum Pseudomonadota; class Gammaproteobacteria; order Burkholderiales; family Burkholderiaceae; genus Burkholderia; species Burkholderia multivorans_A. The sequence goes on from NZ_JAAGNW010000186.1 coordinate 12,178, forward strand.
TTCGAGGCCGCGCTGCGCGTCGCGCCAGGTCGTCGCGGCCAGATAGCCGAGCCGCGGCCCGACCGGGCCGCGCGATGCTGCAGGAACGCGAGCCGGCCGCCGTCGAGGTCGAGGCGGACCGACAGATCGACCGCCGACGCGAACTGCCGCTCGATCGACGCATCGGTGCGGCCCAGGTGGGCGATCAGGTTCGTGGTGTAGCAGCTCAGCATGCGGGTTCTCCGAAGGCGCAACTGATGGGAAGGTCGGTGCAGTGCCGCAGCGTGCGCCAGTCGATGTCGCGCCAACGGCCGGCGGCCGCGCCGAGCGGCACGTCGATGCGCCAGGGCTGGCCCGCGAGCCCGGAGCCGTCGCATTTCACGCAGGCTTCCTGCACGGTCCAGATCCACGCGAATTCGAGCGCGCGCGCCGGCGCGTCGAGCCGCAGCACGGACGGCGCCTGGGCGCGCAGGCAACGCCGCACGAGGCGTTCGCTCAGCGGGTCCGGCGGCAGCTGGACATCGAT
>NZ_JAAGNW010000187.1:0-1463 GCF_010645215.1 Burkholderia multivorans
TGTTTTTCGATGTTCGCGTGACATGGGAAATGAAAGCAGCACTTTGCCCAACGTTCCATCCGTCACCGCTCATGAATTCGTTCGTTCGCCATCATCCTCGCCGCACGCCGCGGCGGATCGTCCAGCAGCTCGCCGCCGCCGCGCTCGTCTCGGCGCTCGCGCCGCCCGCCGCGTGGGCCGCCCCGGACGGCGCGCCGTCCGCCGCCGAGCGCGCCGCGCGGCGCGCCTACACGATCCCCGGCGGTCCGCTCGAAGCAACGCTCAACCGTTTCGGCCGCGAGGCGGGGATCCTGCTCGCGTTCTCGCGCGAACAGGCCGACGGCCTGCGCAGCCCCGGCGTGCAGGGCGAATTCGATACGCCGGCCGCGCTCGACCGGCTGCTGACCGGCACCGGCCTGATCGCGGTGCGCCAGCCGGGCGGCGGCTACACGCTGATCCGGGCCGGCGCGCCGGGCGCGGCGGCGGGCGGAGTCGCCGCCGAAACCGCGCTGCCCGCGGTTGCCGTCCGCGCGAGCGGGCCGCAGGCCGACAGCTACCGGCCCGCCCCGGAGGCTTCGATCACGCGTTCGGACACGAAGCTTCTCGACACGCCCCAGGCCATCAACGTGGTTCCCGCGCAGGTACTGCGCGACCAGCGGCCGCGCAACCTCGACGATGCACTCGCCAACGTGAGCGGCATCACCCAGGGCAACACGCTCGCGGGCACCCAGGACACGCTGATGAAGCGCGGCTTCGGCGCGAATCGCGATGGCTCGGTGATGCAGAACGGCATGCCGCTCGTACAGGGCCGCGCGCTCAACGAGACCACCGACAACGTCGAGGTGCTCAAGGGGCCGGCGTCGCTGCTGTACGGGATCATGGATCCCGGCGGCGTGATCAACGTCGTCAGCAAGCAGCCGTCGCTGACCCGCTACAACGCGATCTCGGTGCTCGGCTCGACGTACGGCCACGGTCGCAACGGCGCGGGCGTGACATTCGACTCGACCGGCCCGATCGGCGACTCGCGTCTCGCGTACCGGCTCATCGTGAACCAGAGCGACGAGCCTTACTGGCGCAACTTCGGCACCAACCGCGGGACGCTCGTCGCTCCCTCGCTCGCCTGGTACGGCCGGGACACCCAGGTGTCGCTGTCCTACCAGTACCGCAAGTTCCTGGCGCCGTTCGACCGCGGCACCTCGCTCGACCCGCGCACCAACGCCCCTCTCGAGATTCCCGCGCGCCGTCGTCTCGACGAGCCGTTCAACAACATGGAGGGCGAATCGCACCTCGCGCAACTGATGATCGACCACCGGATCAATCCGGACTGGTCGGTGCATCTCGGCTACAGCTACAACCGCGAGATCTACGACGCGAACCAGCTGCGCATCACCGGCATCAATCCGGCCAAGGGCACGCTCACGCGCAGCAACGACGCGACGCACGGCTCGCTCAGCACCGACAGCTACGGCATCGCGTATGCGAAC
>NZ_JAAGNW010000187.1:1473-1922 GCF_010645215.1 Burkholderia multivorans
GGCATGGAGCACGACGTGATGGTCGGCGTCGACAGCGAGTACCGGCGCATCTATCGCGCCGACCTGCTGCGCCAGGCGGTCAAGACGCCGTTCAGCTACCTGAATCCCGTGTATGGCGGCCTGGGCGCGTCGAGCACGGTATCGGCGAGCGACAGCGACCAGACCGACACGCTGCACGACACCTCGTTCTTCGTGCAGGACAGCGTGAAGCTCACCGACAAGTGGATCCTGGTCGGCGGCGTGCGTTTCCTGACCTACAACCAGGTGGCGGGCCGCGGCCGGCCGTTCCAGCGCAATACCGATATCGACGGTCGCAAGTGGCTGCCGCGCGCGGGCCTCGTCTACAAGTGGAACGATGCGTTCTCGCTGTACGGCAGCTACACGCAGTCGCTGAAACCGAACTCGACGATCGCGCCGCTCGGCTCGAACACCGTGATCGACTCGGCGAT
>NZ_JAAGNW010000187.1:1932-4015 GCF_010645215.1 Burkholderia multivorans
GACAAGCGCAACGTGCTCGTGTCGCAATTCAACGACGCCACCAAGCTGACCGACTGGCGCACCGCCGGCAAGGCCCGTTCGCGCGGGGTCGAACTCGACGTGTCCGGCCAGATCGGCGAGCGCTGGAATGTGATCGCGAGCTACGCGTACATCGACGCCAAGACCACCGAGGATCCGCTGTATGCGGGCAACCAGCTGTGGAATGTCGCCCGGCACACGGCGTCGCTTGCGGCCGTCTACGACGTCGGCACCGTGTTCGGCGGCGACGACCTGCGGATCGGTGCGGCGGGCCGCTATGTAGGCGCGCGGCCCGGCGATTCCGCGAACAGCTTCACGCTGCCGTCCTACGTGATCGCCGATGCGTTCGCCAGCTACGACACGCGGATCGGCAAGCAGAAGCTGCAGTTCCAGCTCAACGTGAAGAACCTGTTCAACCGCACCTACTACCCGTCGAGCGCGAACCGCTACTTCGTCGCGATCGGCGATGCGCGGCAGGTGTCGCTGCTGACGACCCTGCAGTTCTGAGTCACCTCCAACGAGCCGACCAGGAGATTCCGCATGTCCGATCATTTCCGTTCCTTCAAACCCCTGCGGCGCGCCTTGCTGCGCGCGGCTGCCGGCATGGCGCTCGCGTTCCCGGCTGCGCTGCCGCCGGCGTATGCGCAGACGCCCGCGCAACCCGGCGCCGGCAAGCGCGTCGTGATGCTCGTGCAATTGCACGGTCCCGACCTGAAAGTCGATGCGCGCGCGCAGGCGCATCTGGCGGCGCGCGGCTACGTGGTGCGGCTCGTCGACGAGGCGCAGCCGGTCGAGGTCGCGGCCGACGCCGATCTCGTCGTCATCTCGTCGACCGTCGCGTCGAAGCACGTCGCGAGCGGCTGGCGCACGCTCGCGAAGCCGCTCGTCACCTGGGAAAACGACCTGCTCGACGACCTCGCGCTGACCGGCAAGCGGCACGACGCCGATTTCGGCGAGACCGGGAAGGAACGCTACCTGTGGATCGTCAACGCGCCGCATCCGATCGCGGCCGGGCTGCGCGCGGGCACGGCGAACGTGTACGACCGCCAGGCCAGCATGAGCTGGGGCAAGCCGGGGCTCGGCGCGTCGATCATCGCGACCGTCTACGGGCAGCCGGAGAAGGCCGCGATCTTCGCCTACGAGACCGGCGCGACGATGGACTACGAATCGCTCGCGCCCGCGCGCCGGGTGATGCTGTTCCTGAACAACACGACGTTCGAGAACCTGTCGCCGGACGGCCTCGCGCTGTTCGACGGCGCAGTGGACTGGGCGGCCGGGCTGCGCTGAGCTGCGCGCCGCTCAACCCGCGCGCCGCGGTGCGCCGGTGGGCTGGGCGAGCGAGCCGAGCGCGAGGATGGCGAAGATCAGCACGCCGGTGGCGACCTGCTGCCAGTAGAAATTCCAGCCGATCAGCAACAGGCCGTTCGCGGCGAAGGCCAGCAGCAGCACGCCGACGAGCGTGCCGCCGACATTGGGCCGCGCCTGCCTGGACAGCGTCGCGCCGATGAATACCGCGCCGATCGCGTTGAGCAGATAGGCATTGCCGGCGAGCGGCGCATAGGCGCGCACGGTCGACGACAGCACGATCCCGGCCACCCCGTCGATCAGTGCGCTCGCAACCAGCACGGCGGCCGTGAGCGCGCCGACCGGCAGGCCCGAGTAGCGGGCGACGCCCGGCTGGGCGCCGAGTGCCGCGACCGCGCGGCCGAAGCGCGTATGCGCGAGCGCGACGTACAGCGCCAGCGCGAGGCCCGAGACGATCCACAGCGGAGCGGCAACACCGGCCACACCGCCATGCGCGAGCGCGTCGAAAGCGGGAGGCAGCGCGACGCTCAGCAGGTAGATCGGCTGGCCGCCGTCGGTCGCCAGTTGCTGGATCGTCTGGCCGATGAACAGCGTGCCGAGGGTGGCGAGAAACGGTGCGATGCCGAGCCGGGCAACCAGCATGCTGTTGAATGCGCCGACCGCGAGCGCGGCCGCGAGCCCGGCGCAGGCGGCCGGCGCGACACCCAGGCCGTGCGCGAGCGCGACGACGAACGCGAGGCTCGCGACATCGATCGAGGTG
>NZ_JAAGNW010000187.1:4054-8476 GCF_010645215.1 Burkholderia multivorans
AGCACCCGCTCGATGTTGGCGAGCGTCGCAAAACCGGGCGCCGTCGCGGCAAAACCCGCGAGCACGATGATCAGCGCGCCGAGCACGGCGAAGCGGCGCGACTGTGCGAACCAGTCAGCCATCGGTTCTTCCTCCCGCATGACGCCGCCGCACGAATGCGGTGGCGGCGACGACGAACAGGATCAGCGCGCCCTCGACTCCGTTGACCCAATAGCTCGACAGGTTGTTCAGCTGGAAACCGTTGACCAGTATGCCGACGAACAGCACCGCGACCAGCGTGCCCGGGATCGTCGGCACGAAGCGTCGCGAAAACACCGCGCCGAGCAGCACGGCCGCGACGACGGGCAGCAGGTTGTCGCCGGACCCGGGGGCGCTGCCGCTCAGGAGCGCCCCCGACGCGAGCGAGGCGCAGGCCGCTGCGATACCGCTCGCCACATAGCTGACGGCAATCTGGCGCGCAACCGGGATGCCCACCGCCGCCGCGGCCGCGCGGTGCGCGCCGACGGCTCGCAGGTGCAGCCCCCAAGGCGTGCGGTGCACGGCGACGCCGAGCACTGCGGCCGCGGCGAGCAGCGCGCAACCGATGCGCGGCACGCCGAACGGCCCGTCTTCGAGCAGTGCGCCGAGCAAGGGGCTGGCGGCTTCCACGGCGGTGTTCTGCGTCAACACCAGTTCGAGACCCGCGCACAGGTTCATCGTCGTCAGCGTGGCGAGCAGGGGAAGAATCCTCAGCCGGGTGACGGCCCACGCGTTAAGCGCGCCCACCGCCGCGCCCGCGCCGAAGGTCAGCGTACAGGCAAGCGCGTCACCCAGCCCCGCACGCGTCGCGACCGCGAATACCGCCGCGCACCAGCCGAGATTGGCCGCGATCGACAGGTCGAGCCCGCCAGTGATCGCATCGTCGCCGCCGCCGATCATCACGATCGTCAGGCCGAGTGCGAGCAGCCCGGTCACGGCGCTTTGCTGCAGCACATTGCCGAGGTTCGCGAGCGTCAGGAACAGCGGCGAGCCGAGCGCGAAGCCCGCGCAGACGAGCGCGACGGCAAGCCACGCGCCCTGCCTGAGCCAGAGGCGCGGCCGCAGGGTCGCAGACGGCGCGCCGAGGGGCGTGTCCGGCACCGTGCTCATGCCGGCACCGTATCGGGCGGGTGCGGCGCGCGGGCGCCGGTTGTCCATGCGAGCAGGGTCGCGGCATCGGTGCGCGCGGACGGGCAGGCGGCGACGATCCGGCCGCGCGCCATCACGAGCACCCGGTCGGTGAGCGCGAGAAGCTCGTCCAGATCGCTCGACAGCACGAGCACCGCCGCACCGCTCCGCGCGAGTTCATCGACGAGCTGGTAGATCTGCGTTTTCGCGGCGACGTCGACGCCCACCGTCGGCTCGTCCAGCAGATAGATCGTCGACGCGCGGCTCAACCACTTGGCGAGCGAGACTTTCTGCTGGTTGCCGCCCGACAGGAAACGAACCGCGCGCTCCGGATCGGCGGGGCGGATGTCGAGACGCCGGATCAACGTCTGCGCCGCGATGGTTTCATCACGGCGGCGGATCAGGCCGACGCGGGCGAAGCGCGCCAGGTTGGCCAGCAGGGTGTTTTCGCGCACGCTCAGCGTCGCCGCGATGCCATGCGCATGCCGGTTCTCCGGCACGAGCCCGATGCCGAGCCGGACCGCGTCGCGCGGGTGTCGGAGACGGGCGGCGCGACCCGCAATCGACAGCGCGCCCTCGGTGGCCGGCGCGATGCCGAACAGCGCGCGCACCAGCGCCTTTGCGCCGGAGCCCAGCGCGCCCGTCACGCCGACGATTTCGCCGCGCCGCACCTCGAACGACAGCGGCCCGAAATGTCCCGGCCGAGCGAGGTCGCGCGCGGCCAGCGCGATCTCGCCGTGGCGGCGCGGCGTCCTGGCCGCCGGGCCGCGCGCGGCGTCGCCGACCATCGCCGCGACCAGTGTGCCGGCAGATGTTGCGCGCGCATCGAAGGTGGCGACGTCGAGGCCGTCCCGCAGCACCGTCACCCGGTCGCACACGGCGGCGATCTCGGTCAGGTAATGCGAAACGTAGAGCACCGTCACCCCGTCGTCGCGCAGCCGTTCGATCGTCCGCAGCAACCGGTCGATCTCGCTCGACACCAGCGCAGCGGTCGGTTCGTCGAACACCAGGATCGACCTGCGCCGGATCAGCGCGCTCGTGATCTGCACGATCTGCTGTTCCGCGACGCTCAGCTCGCCGATCAACCGGTCCGGCGGCAGATCGATCGCGAACTGTTCGTGCAGGCGGGCGCGGCATTCGCGCCGCATCCGCTTCAGGTCGAGCGGCAGCAAGGCGCGCAGCAGGGCGGGGCCGCGGCCGAAGGTCGGCGGCTGCGCGAGGAACAGCGCCTCGGCGACCGTGAGCGTTCTCGGCAGCAGACGCTCCTGATGAATGAAACCGATTCCGGTCGTCCGCAGCGGCGAGGCGGGATCGGCGCGCTGCGGAGCGCCGTCGATCGCGATCGTGCCCGCGTCGGGCGCATACAGGCCGGCGAGGATCTTGATGAGCGTCGACTTGCCCGCGCCGTTCTGGCCCACGAGGCCGTGCACGGTGCCGCGCGCGACGTCGAGCGACGCGCCGCGCAGCGCGGACACGCCGTCGAAGCGCTTCACGATGCCGCGCAGCGTGAGCGCGGAGGCGCCGCGCGTCATGCGCCGGCGGTCCCGCTGAGGGCGGCCGCGCTCGCGTGCTGCCCGAGCGTCTGTTGCGCGACGCCGGCATTGTCCTTGGTCACGAGTACCGACGGCACATAGGTATAGGCGGGCAGCGCGCGGTCGCCGGCCAGATAGCGGGCGACATTGCGCGCGGCGGTCTGGCCGATCAGCGCCGGCTGTTGCGCGACCACGGCGGCCGCGCTCGACTTCGGATTCTTGACGAGCGCCACGGCATCGGGGCTGCCGTCGACCGCGTAGGTGCGGATCTCGCGCCGGCCCGCCGCGTCGACCGCCTGTGTTGCGCCGACTTGCGGCACATCCCACGCGGCCCAGATCGCCGAGATCGATCCCTTCGGGTATTTCTGCAGCAGTTGACTGATCTGCGCGTAGGCGTTCTGCACGGTGTTCGGGATCACGTCGCGCAGCTCCGGTTCCAGGATGCGCACTTTCGGATACCACTTCAGCACGGCCTTCAACTGATCGTAGCGAATCGCGCAGACCGGTACGCCGTAGAAGCCGTTGAACACGAGGAGGTTGCCTTCGCCGCGCATGTCGTTGACGAGTTGGAGCGCCAGTTGAGAACCGATCAGGAAGTTGTCGGACGTGACGACGTTCAGGCTCGAAGGCGAGGCGGTATCGATCGTGAAGAGCGGGATGCCGGCCTGGCGGATTTTCCGAAGCCAGGGTTCGAGCACCGACGCAGTGCCGAGCTGCTCGATGACGGCATCGGGTTTCTGCGCGATGAGCGTCTGGATCTGGGCGATCTGGCGGCTGTCGCTGCGCCCGGCGTCGAGCGCGATCGGCGTGCCGCCGAGCCGCTTCACTTCGTCGATCGCGCCTTGGTAGGCCTTGAGATCCCAGTAGTGATCGGTGCCCACTGCGCTGATGCCGATCCGCTTGCCCTTGAGCGACAGCGCCGGCGGCGCGTTGCCGGCGGCGGCATCGGCTTGCGCGCTGCCCGGGTGGCTCAGCCCGGCGGCAAGCGCGGCGGCGCCCAGTGCGATGAACTGGCGACGGTCGAGGGTAGGCGGGGCAGCGGTCATGGCGGGAGACGAAGCGAGGAAGCCGGCGTTGAACGAACGATTACTGTATGCAACCCGTACCGGGAACGGAACGATCGATTCGCGCTTTGGTTATGCGCTGGGGGCACATACCGAAGCAGAACGGGCTGCGCGGCGAGGGTATTCAGGCGACGGCTGTCTTATCGCGATCGTCATGAAATTGAAAGAAATGATGATTGGGTTTAACCCTCGACCGGGGAAAGATGGATTTCCTTTATGCGTAAATTTGCGTAATGTGGAGTAACAAAATGTCGAATGTTTTGAGCGGTTTATTCACTGTTCGACAAATGGATGGGGTAATCGGCGCATGCGCCGAAATAGTCGACGGCCAGCGGGGGCGGGCCTGAAAGTTTGCGAAGACGGGGGAGCGAGGGGAATGGGCGCGCAGGCCGGTGCGCGCCCGACTGGATGGGTAGCTTGAAAAATATCCGGATTGAAAACCGGAAATAGAAGGGCAAAAGGCGGCCGGGGTTTTGATGTTTGGACACTGCATCCGGCCAATGGCGTGAGTCGACGCTTTGAGTGCGCGCGGATGGCCCCTTGGGTCATCCGCGTTCATCCGGCACCGTAGGGGGATCGTGGTCATGACACCGGTCAGCGAACACGAGGTGATAACGAGTACCCCGCGCGCGCGCGGGCAGTCCATCGTGCGGGCGCGGCTGGCTGCATCGACGGCGTCC
>NZ_JAAGNW010000187.1:8486-10904 GCF_010645215.1 Burkholderia multivorans
CGAATGGATCGCCGATCCGTCGCGCATCACGCTGGTGCTGCTGGTGATCACGGCGGCGCTGAGCGTGGGCTTGTCGATATTCTCGAAGGTGCCCACCAAGCGGGACTGGAGCCCCTTCGCCGTCTGCTTTTCGATCGCCGGTACGTTCTACTACCTGCTGTTCCAACTGTCGGCCAGCCAGAAGATCATTCCGGAGGACATTGCCGCCTCGATCCAGGTTGTCGGGCTCGCCTGGCAATTGTTCGCGAAGCTGTCGCTGCGGCGCTCGTTCGGCATTCTTCCCGCCAACCGCGGCGTGGTTTCGCGCGGCGCGTATCGCTTCGTCCGCCATCCGATGTATCTCGGTTACCTGATGATCGATGTCGGCTTCCTGCTGGCCAATTTCAGTGTGCAGAACGTGCTCGCGGTGTGCCTGCAGGTCTTGCTGCAGATCGGACGGATCTATCGCGAGGAGCGGATCCTGTCGGAAGACGGCGCTTATCTCGCGTACAAGGCCAAGGTCAGGTATCGGGTCATTCCCGGGGTGTTCTGATCGGTTCGGCGCTCGTTTCGGTTCGCCTACGCGAGCGGGCGTACGATGGGTTGACGCCACGTTCCGACCGACCGCGCTGCGATCGATCTCCGATCGGCCAGGCCGGCGCCGTGCGCGTCGGCGAGCGCCCATCCCGCTATTCGACGGGTTCGACCATTGAACGGGCGGAGGAGGGTTCGCCGCACTGGCCGGGCGTGCGTCGCGGCGCCGTTGCTTCAGTTCGCCCCGAAATGGCTGAGGACCTGAAACACGAGCAGGTAGGCAAGCCCGCCGGCCAGCAGTGCGATGGGCGGGATGACGAACCATGATGGTTCCCATCTTGGCTTACCGTCCCGTGGGCCGGACGGCGCGGGACGTGCCGCTTGAGGCGGCGGCGCTGGATTGTCCTGTTGTTCCTGTTTCTCTCGAATGGCTTCGCGATACCAGTCGCGATCATCCAGACTCATGGCGGCCCCTCGGTCATTGTTGTTGCCGCAATTGTAAGCCTGCAGAGAAGGGCGACCGACGAGAAGTTCGAAGCAGCGGGCCAACCCGAAAGGTGAGGCTTCCCGCTCGGGAGCGTGCATCGCCTTGCCCCAACCGATCGAGGTGAAACATGGCTCACGTCGTACAGGTGCCCGCATGAAGAGCCAGGGAAGGCATAGGGAATTTCTCCAGTCGTGAACGATGTGTGGGGCAAACATAGGTTCGACCGCGTCACGGCACATCAGCCTCCGAACGACATCTCCTGTGCATGAGATGCGCAAATGTGCGCATCAATCGATTGAATCCGCTGTTGACACGGTGCGAGTCGCTTCGCTTGTTTTCTGGTGGCGAATTGTGTCGCGGACTCGCTTTGAGAACATTGGGTTGAATCGCATGATCATGCTGACCCACTGGGAGAACGCACGGAATACAGTGTCTTTGCATCTCGATATTAAAGAGGCTGTATATCGGAAAAATACGAGGATTTTAAGGTTGACTTTCGGCTATCCGGGAACGATTATCGAAACTCGATCAATCAGTTAAATTAATTGAGAGGACTCTATGCCGAATGTATTCGTGGAACCCCGCCCAAAGGGAGGGGGCCGTCCAATTCAGGATTACGTTTTAGAGTTTGAGGGAGGCAAAAGAGTTACTGATAAAAATTACAGCACTCAGGAAGATGCCATAAAAGACGCCAAGGCGTTGGGTCACAAGCCATTGGTGGCGCGAGTTCGCGTTACCGACAAGGGCAATCCGGATCATTGGCGATCAGCTGACTGAGTTAAGCATGGCGGGATAAGGGGGGGCGTCCCGCCTCTCAATGGGTTGCGTCGCAGGCTCACAACTTACCTCGCGAAATCTACCATGATGGCCATGATCAGATCGGCGTCGCGACCAGCGATTCGATCGCGACATGTGCGCTTGCACTTAACGCGATGTCTAAGGCGAAGCACAGTGAGCGCGGAGCGGAGTACCTCCACGTCGCGATGCGAGGACGCCAGAGCTATCGCGTGCCGCGGTCGATTCGGCACATCGGGAACGCTTACTAGTCTTTCGAGAATTAGAGCGGCTTGCTTCGATAATCGGATTGGTGCGAGAATCGCTCGTTGCCTGTTCAATAAAATATATTGAGGAGGTTCGGCATGCCAGTTGCGCAACAGAGGATTAACGATGACTTGTCAATGAGTGCTGCGGGTTATGCCGCATTGCGTGTCAATGAGGGCGTCGTGATGCGGTATTACAATGACGCTCCGGTGAATGGAAACTGTACGTGGGGTATTGGTACGCTCGCGCACCTTGGCCCTTGCACGGCTGAGGAATTGCGCCGCACCGTAACGGCGGATGAGGTTAACGTAGCGCTGCGCACACGCGTTCAGGACGCTGAGCGTACGGTTCGGGCTACCGTGACAGATCATCGCCTT
>NZ_JAAGNW010000187.1:10914-12677 GCF_010645215.1 Burkholderia multivorans
AGGCGCAATTCGATGCGGCTGTTTCGTTCGCGTATAACTCGACGGTGCAGAATACGCGGCAAGCTTTGGGGCCTGCGAATCAGGGGGATATGGCGGCAGTTGCGCAGCATATGCGACGCAACGTCATGGTTACCCCTCGCGGCGCCAATGGTCGACCAGTCGGCCCGCCGCGCCTTAACCAAGGTTTGGTGAACCGGCGGCAACGTGAGTCGGCGCCATTTCGAACGGAACCTCAGCAATGATCGTGCGCAGAGTTTGTTTGGTTGGCCTGTTCCTCGCATCGTGCTCAGCTTCCAGCTGGGCTCAGGATTCTTCGGCTTCGTTTCAGGGCAGGTGGACGGTTACCGATGTAGTGGGTTATGCGGACACGTCTGGCGGCGTTCCCGAGGCGAAAAAGTTGCTTGGGAAGGTCCTGACGGTAACCAACGGGTACATTGAGTTTGCTGGCGAGCGTTGCACTCCGAATGGCGGTTTCAACGTCGCTACGGTTGAGACTGCGCCGAAGTTGCGGGATTACTACGGCGTCGTTCCGGAAGACGTCGGTTTGCCAGTGAAGACAGCGTTGCTTGATAGCTCGAACTGTACGGCCGTGTTTCGCCTCGACGCGCATCGGGTCGTTTTCGGGTGGGATGGAATCGTGTTGCGGGCCATTAAACGCTGAGTGAAAACGGTATTGGACGAGCTGCGGCGTGGTCGTTCCTGAGGTCATGCCGATCGATCACATCACGTCGAACGACTCTGCGGAGGCACTTAAAATCGCGTTCAAGGCTGCGTTGCGTGCAGGTGCGACGCTTGATCGGTGTCAGGCGTTCTCGCGGCAGGAGTTGGGGGTGTTCTGGTTATCGACCCGCGAATCATGAAGACTGTTCACAAGCGCCACTGATGCTATGTGTCGACGTGGCCGGAGATCCAGTAAGCTAGGTAACCTCACACACGCATTCACAAACTGTCATGAAAGCGCTCCTAAACTTCGTCGGCGGTACGCTTGGGCTCGTTGCTGCAGTAGTGTGGTTTTATGCGGCGAAGGAAACACCTGCTCCTCCTGTAAAAGCGTATATGGGGGTTACGGATGCGGCCAGTGAGGCATTTTCCGAGCGGTGGCGACGTGCCACGAGGGCAAATCAATGGGCCGCTATTTTCACCGGACTCTCGGTGCTAGTGCTTAGCATGTCCAGCTTGATAGGTTGAGAGAAAGGACGGTTGACACTTCATGGTTGCCGGGGCGGGAAGGCTGAGATGTGCGTCGTTGTTGGCGGTTAAGGTTGAGCAGTGCAAGTACGCCAGAAAACATTACAATAAGAGGGTCTTTGAATTAGGGAGCGAACGTGCTTACTGTAGCGTTGCCTGTTGAACTGGAGGCAGCCATCGTGACAGCTGCGCATCGGGCGGGCCAATCTGTCGATGAGTACGTCGCGGCTGTGTGCGCTGACGCGTTGTCGCTTGAAGTAGATCGTGCTCGGCTGGATTCCTATCTGTCGGGTACTGCTGGGGTGGAGCACGTCCGTGCTCGTTCGTGGCTTACTGACCTTGCGTCGGGAAGACGCACCGAATGCCCGCGCTAACTTGGCATCCTGATGCGCTGGAGGATGTGGCGCGGCTGTACGATTTTCTCGTATCCGACACATAACTTGACATAATCATAACTATCGACCTTTTGTGTTGTAGTGGCTAGATTGAAATGTCCGCTTTTAGCTAAATAGAAATGTCCGCTTTCGTGCCACGTAAGCTGTTCGGCCGCCGGGTGTCCGGCGCCGGAGGCTGCG
>NZ_JAAGNW010000188.1:0-11089 GCF_010645215.1 Burkholderia multivorans
CCCCTTGGGGCGGCCGGTCGTGCCCGAGGTGTACATGATGATCGCGGCGTCGCCGCCGCGCCGCGTGGCGGGCGGGCACGGCGGCAGCGCGGGCGCGGCGGCGTCGACGAGGTCGTCGAAGCGCGGGTCGTGCGCCGCGTCGCCGTGGCAGACCAGCAGGTCGAGCCCGCCGCAGCGCGCGCGCAGCGCCTCGACGGCCGGCGCGAATGCGGCATCGTAGAACAGCGCCCGCGCGCCGCTGTGATCGAGCATGTACGCAAGCTCGTCGACCTGCAGGCGCCAGTTCATGACGACCACGATCGCATCGGCGCGCGAGGCGCCGAAGATCGCGGTCGCGAGCGCCGCCGAGTTCTTGCCGTAGACGGCGATCCGGTCGCCGGGCGCGAGGCCCGCCGCGCGCAGCCACGCGGCGAAGCGCGTGCAGCGGCGGTCGACCTCCGCATAGCTGTACCGGTAGTCCGGCCCGATGAAGCCCTCGTGCGTCGGCGCGAGATACGCGCGATGGGCCAGCATGTCGCTCAGGTTGTAGTTCATCACGGAAATTCCTGGAGGCCGGAGGCGAAGGCGCGGGGCGCGCGTGCCGCGGCCCCGCAGGCGGCACGGGCTAGCTCGCCGCCGGGTCGTCGCGCGCCGCGTCGATGCTGTGCTGGAACATCGCCAGCAAGCCTTCTTCGAGGCCGAGCGTATGGTACTCGTTGGCGCCGTTGGCGAGCCCGAGCTGCACGTCCTCGGCGACCGCGAAGTCCTCCAGGTCGAACACCGCGTCGTTCGTATACGCGAAGCGCTTCGCGAGCGCCCGCTGGCCTTCCTCGCCTTCGAACTGCGACGGGCGATAGAGCATCTCGTGGGTCCAGATGGTGCGGTCCGGCGCCTCGGGGTAGAACGCGTTGATCGACACGTAGTCCGGATGCAGGATGAAGAACGTGTTCGGGAACAGCGTGTAGTACACGGAGGCGAAGTCGAGGATCCGGCGCGCGTGCGGATCGGTGTCCAGCAGATCGAGGAAGTTGGTGCGCGCCGCCGCGAGCCGGATGTGCGGGCCATGCTCGTAGTGCGCGATCACGCCCTTGCGGAACGACTGCGCGAGCGTGGTCCGGTGCAGGTAGGGCACATGGTAGCCCTCGAGATAGGTCTTGATCAGCAGCTTCCAGTTCGCATGCTTGACGACCTGGGTCTTGCGGAACGATACAAGGTCATCGAGGCCGAAGTGGTCGAGATCCTCGCCGATCGGCCCGAGATAGGCGTCGAGGTCGAGCGTCGCGCCCGGCGTCGGATGGATCCACACGAGGCCGCCGCGCTCGACCACGGGCAGCGCTTTGAGGTTGAACGCGTCGTGGTCGAGGTCGGGGAAGTTGTAGGACTTCGTCACGCCCTTCAAGCGGCCGTCGAGATCGTAGGTCCAGCCGTGGAACGGGCAGACGAACGCTTTCAGGCACGGCTCGGTGCCGGCCACGAGGCGCGCGCCGCGGTGCCGGCAGGTATTGAGGAACGCGCGCAGTTCGCCGTTCTTGTTGCGCACCACCACGAACGGAAAGCGCGCCCAGTCGCTGACCAGATAATCGCCGGGGTTCTTCACATGGGATGCGTGGCCCGCCACCAGCGGATACCCGCGGAACACCGTCCGCATTTCCTTCGCGAGGATCTCCGGATCGGTGTACTTGCCGACCGGAACCTGAACCACCTTGCCGAGCATGTCCTGATCGCGCTGCCGCTCATGCAGCGCCTGCAGCGTCCGCAGGGTCTCGACCTGCACATCGTGTTGCATGTCTCACTCCATGTTTCCGTCACCGCCCGCGTCCGCGGGTCGGCCGCCCCCGTCCGCCCCCTCAGGCCGACGGCACCACCGTGCCCTGTGCAAGCGCGCACAGTTTTTCCTCGCCGTCCTTCACCGCATATACTTCGCACTGGCAGACCGCTTGTCGCTTGCCGATGCTGCGCGCCTTGGCGCGTGCGATCAGATGGGTGCCGACCGCCGGGCGCAGGTAGTTGATCTTGAATTCGGCGGTCAGCGCGTCGCCGTTCAGCGCGATCCCGTCCGCGAAGGTGATCGCGTTGTCCGCGAGATAGCTGAGCACGCCGCCATGCACGAAGCCGTGCTGCTGCTTGAGATGGTCTTCGATGGTGACGGTCAGTTCCGCGCTGTCGCTGGTCGCATCGGTCAGCCGCGCACCGATGTGCTGACTGAAAGGCTGGCTCGCGAAGATTTGTCGCGCCAATGCCTGGATGTCGCTCACGTGTCTCTCCTTTGAATGTTTTTAGTTAGGCGTTTCGTGCGTGGCCACGGCCGAGAATCGCCAAAATAGATTCTAGGACGGGTGTATTCACAACGTGTCCGGATTTCCGATCATGCAGCGACAGATTCCCGAAACGCGCGACAGCTCGCGCAGGCGGCCGCGGCAATCGCGCGCGCGGCAGACCTCGCTGGCCTTGCAGGAGGCCTTTGTTCGGCTTTTGACCGAACGCGAATACGACGCGATCACGATTCGCGAGATCGTCGGGCTGGCCGGCACGGGGCTCGGCAGTTTCTATGAGTACTTCGCGAGCAAGGAGGATCTGGCGCGCGTCTGCCTGCATCTGCGCTCCAAGCGCGTGCTGACCACCTTGCACGCGCTCCGGAGCCCGCTGGCCGGCCTGCCGCTCGACACCGCGATTCCGGCCGTCGTGGCCGCCTTGCTCGACGCGCATCGAGACCAGCCCGCGCAGTGGGCCGCGCATTACTTTCTCGAACGCAGGCTGTCCGACGCGCGCGCCTATGCGAGCATGTACGACCGTTTCGTGCGGGAGTGGGCGCAACTGCTCGACGCGGCGGCGGACCTGCGCGGCGGCGCTTCCATGGAGGTGGCGCGCACCTGCCATACCATCGCCGACGGCATGATCGCCCACGCGCATGTCCGCCAATTCGCCGGCGCCAGCGACGCGATCGATTACGCGGCGCTGACGCAGCACTTGCAGCGCGCCTTGCTCGCGTATCTGCATGCGGCCGCCGTGCCCGCGCCGCCGTTCGTCCCGGCGGCGCGGGTCGCCGACGTCGTGTAGCGCGGCGCGCCTATTTCGCGGCGCCGGCCTTCGGCATCAGGTCGACATAGCGCGCGTCCGTCAGCGTGCGCAGGAACGCGACGAGGTCGTCGACATCCGTCTCCGTCAACGCGGGCGGCGTGCCGGGCCGGCGGTTCATCGGCGTCGAGTTGACGTTGATGTTGCCGCGATACGCCGCGGGGACATCGTCGAAGCCGGGTTTGCCGTGATACCAGCGGGCGGGATCGGTCGAGCGCGTGTTGTAGAACGCGACCGCGTCGCGCAGCGTGTCGAACACGCCGTTGTGCATGAAGGTCTGCCGCACCGCGACGTTGCGCAGGCCCGGCGTGCGCAGGTAGCCGCACCATTGCGTCGGGTCGGGCCAGCGCAGGCGCGCGGCCGTGTCGCACAGCCCGTTGTCGAAGTGGCGCGGGTCGCGATTCGCGGGCAGCGCGCGGTTGCGCGGCACGGCGATCGCGTCGTAGCCGAAGTCGGTGAACAGCGAGCGCTCCGGCCGGCTCGACGTGTCCGACAGCGCATGACAGCTCATGCAATTGCCCTTGTCCGGATTCTTGAACAGCGCGAGCCCGCGCAGCTCGGCCGCCGACAGCGGTGCGCGCCGTGTCAGGTAGGCGTCGAAGCGCGACGTGAAGGGCGCCATCTCGTCGCTCTGCAGGTAGGCCTGCAAGGCCTCGCCGAGCGCGCGCGTCATCCGTTCCGGATCGCGCCGCACGGCCGGGCCGAAGCGCGCCGCGAACGCGGGCGCCAGTTCGGCGGCCTCGACCTTGCGCAGCAGCGCGGCGGGCGACGCGTTGTTCATCTCGTTCGGATCGAAGAGCGGGCCGCGTGCCTGCTCGGCGAGCGTATCCGCGCGGCCGTCGCTGAACAGGCCGCCGAACGGCGCGGGCGCTGGGGCGTCGTCGTCCTGGTAGAAATGGCGGCGCGGCACGTAGCGCACGTACAGCAACGACGGCGCGTTGCGCGCGCTGAAGCGGCCGGGGCGGCTGCCTTCCGGCACGCCCGGGCCCGCCAGCGCGGCCGCCGACAGTGTCGGCGCGAAGGCGCGGGCCGGATCGTGGCAGCCCGCGCACGACATGCCGCGCGGCTCCGACAGGCGCGGCTCGAAGAACACCCGCCGGCCGAGTGCGACCAGCGCGGGATCGGGACGGAACACGGCGGCGGTCGCGTCGATCTTCGCCGGCACTTGCGGCGTGCCGTGCCCGATCACGTCGAGCACGCGCTGCGGCGGCGCGCCCGGCAGCAGCACCGTGGTCGCTTCCTTGGCGGCGAGCGCGGTCGCGCCCGCCGCCAGCAGGGCGATCGCGACGAGCGCGCGCACCGTTGGGGCGAGACGCGCGCTCATGGCGCGACGAAGCCGGTCTTGTCGCACGCGAGCGTCGTGCCGGACTGGTCGCAGGTCGCGAGCAGCTTGCCCGCCGCCGTGTAGGCCTTGAAGGTCCAGCCGTTGGCCGGCGCGGCGCGCCGCTCCATCATCAGGAACCCGAAGCTGTTGTTGTGCGACAGCCGCTCGATCACAGCGCCCGGCGCGGGCGTGAGATTGGCCGGGAACGGGTCGGGCAACGCGACGTCGAGGTTGTCGCCGCCGTTGCCGGACACGATCGTCGCCGGATGCCCGGACGAGAAGTTGATCGCCTGGAAATCATGCACGTGGCCATGCAGCGCGACCTGCACGCCGGGCGGGTAGTAGGCCTGCGCGTTGAGGCTCGACATCACCGACTGCAGCGCGAGGTTGCCCGGCGCGGGCGTGCTGCCCGCGATCGGCGCGAACGCGAGGATCGGATGGTGGTTCGTGAAGATCGTCGTGGTCATGCCGGCCTGGCCCGCGAGCTTGGCCACGGCCTGGAACTGCTTCTGGTAGATCTGGAATTGCGGATCGCTCGTCTTCAGCGCGGCGCGGCCCACCTTCGCGGTGTCGAACACGATCACCTGCGAACCGCCGCCCAGCTGCACCGCGTACGGGTCGGAGTAGTTCGCGCCGGCGTCGTTGGCGGGATCGTCGCACGAGCGTGCGGCGGCGTACGGGCGCGGATCGAGGAAGCGGAACCAGCCCTGGCCCGCGCGCGCGCATTCCTCGTGGTTGCCGCGCACCACCACCCACGGCGCTTTCGCGAGCAGCGGCGCGGCCGGCTTGAACAGGTCGGCCTGCCAGGTATCCCAGCCGTAGCCCCACGGGCTGTCCTTGCAGCCGGCGATGTCGGACGGGCAGGCGTTCTCGCGGTAGTGATAGTCGCCGATGTGCATGACGAGATCGGGGGCGAGATTCGCGACGCTCGCCGCGATCGTCGCGAGCGGCCAGACGCCGCTGTCGTTGCAGGCCTGGAACGCGTTGTCGGCCTTCTTCATCCGGCAGCCGGTGTCCGCGATGATCGCGATCCGCTGCGGCTGCGCCTTCGGCAGCGGCAGCGTGCGGCCGGCCACGCTCACCTGCTGCGCGCCCGCGGGCAGCGTCGTCTCGCAGACCGCGACCGGGAACGCCGACGGCTTCGAGTCGGCGGGGTCGCTCGCGGTCGTGCGCAGCGGCACGGTGCCCGCGCTGGCCCGCAGGCTCATGCGCGAAACCTGGCCGTCGCGCGTCAGCTGCGGGCAGACCGGGGCCGATGCATCGGTCGGGCTGTAGGACGTGATGACGCGCGCGATCGCCTGGTTGCCGTCGCCGATCTCGACCCAGGCGGCCTGGACATGGGCGGCGGCGCTCGCCGCGTCGGGGGGCGGCGTGTCGATGTCGCTGGTACACGCGTACAGCAGGATCGCGCCCGAGAGGACGGCGAGGAGGGCGGCGGCGCTTCGTGGGGTAGGTCGATGCATGGTCGTTCCTGTTGGAAAGACGTAAAAATACGCATGACCGATGTAATAAATATGAAACCGCCCCGTAGGAAAACCCTGGGCGCGGGCGGATGGCTCCGCGCGCGCCCGTGGGTTCAGGCGTCGCCGGCCGGGGTCTCCGCGGCCTTGCGCGGTCGCCGCGCGCGCGGCGCGGTCTTGCGCGGGGCCTTGGCGGGCGCGCTGTCGTGCGCCGGCTGGGCCGTGGGTGCGGCGGGCGGCGCGGGTTCGGCGCTCGCCGCGGCGTCGGCGTCGGCGTCGGTCGCGCGGGGCGCGGCGGCCTTCGTCTTCTTCGCGGCGGTCTTGCGCGCGCGCGGCGCCTTCTTGGCCGGAGCCGGGGCCTCTGCGGCGGCCGGCGCGTCCGTTTGCGCGTCCGCGTCGTGGCGCGTTTCGATCTCGACGGGTGTGGCGGGCGCCTCGGTCACGGGCGGCGCGCTCTGCTCGGGCGCGGGCTTGTGCTTGCCCTGGCCCTTGCGGTGGCCCTTCCTGCCCGAGCCGGACGACTGCGCCGGCGCGGCGGGGGCGGCGCCCTCGGCCGGCTTCACGGTGTCGGCCGGGGCCGCGGCGGTTTGCAGCGAACGGAACACGAAGGTGCCCGACTTGTCGTCGCGGCCGATCTCCAGCAGGCCGCGCGCCTGCGCTTCCTCGAGCAGGTTGCCGAACGCGCGGAAGCCGTAGTAGCTCTCGTTGAAGCCGGGCTTGCGGCGCTTGATCGCGCTCTTGAGCACCGACGCCCAGATCTTGCCGCTCTCGCCGCGCTCCGACGCGAGCGCCTCGAAGGTCTCGACCGCGATCGAGATCGCCTCCGCCTTGCGCGCATCGCCGTCGTGCTTGCGCTGCTTGTCGTCGTCGTTGGGGCGCTTGGCGGTTGCGCGCGCCTCCTGCTTGGCGTTCGCGCGTTGCTGCTCGCGCGCGAGGTCGTCGTAGAAAATGAACTCGTCGCAGTTCGCGACGAGCAGGTCGGAGGTGGAATTCTTCACGCCCACGCCGATCACGCGCTTGGCGTTCTCGCGCAGCTTCGAGACGAGCGGCGAGAAATCGGAGTCGCCGCTGATGATGACGAAGGTGTCGACGTGCGACTTCGTGTAGCACAGGTCGAGCGCGTCGACGACGAGGCGGATGTCGGCCGAGTTCTTGCCGGACTGCCGCACGTGCGGGATCTCGATCAGTTCGAAGCTGGCTTCGTGCATCGAAGCCTTGAAGGTCTTGTAGCGATCCCAGTCGCAATAGGCCTTCTTCACGACGATGCTGCCCTTGAGCAGCAGCCGTTCGAGCACGGGCTTGATGTCGAACTTCTCGAACTTCGTGTCGCGCACGCCGAGCGCGATGTTCTCGAAGTCGCAAAACAGCGCCATGTTGACGCTTTCCTGGGGTAAGGCCATGTGTTCTCCAACCGGTCGCCCGGAATCGGGCGGAATCTGCATTGCGCACATGATAACGGGTCGCGCCGACGCGCCTGCCGGTTTTTTGGGCGCGGCCGGGCGGCGTGGGCGCTTGGAGGGAGAACGGCGGGTCAGCCCGCGATCAGCGCGGCCACTTCCCCGATGTCGTTGCCGACCGCCTGATGGCCGCGCGCGCGCCATTCGGCCTGCGACGTGGTGCCCGTCACCGCGCCGATGAAACGCATGCCGGCGGCGTGCGCGGCGCGCGCGTCGACTTCGTGATCGCCGACGTACACGGCGTTCGGCGCGGGCACCGCGAGACGCGCGAGCGCGAGCAGCAAGGCGTCGGGATTCGGCTTGTGGCGCGCTACGTCCTCGTGGCCGACGATGAGGCCGACCGAATCGCGCAGCCCGGCGGCGTCGAGAATCGCTTCGATGCGATGACGGAACTTGCTGGAGACGATCCCGATCTCGACACCGAGCGCGCGCAGGCGGGCAAACAGCGCGGGCACGTCGGGATAGAAGCGCGTCATCGCCACCATCACCTCATCGGCGCGTTCGACGAAGCGCCGTGCGAACAACTGCGCGCGCTCGGGATCGTCGTCCGAGGCCAGCATCCGGTAGGTTTCGGGCAGCGGCAGCCCGATCGCGGCGAAGATGCGCGCGTCGCTGACATCGTGGATGCCGAGCTGCGTGAGCGCATGGCGGGTGCATTCGGTTACCGCGGCGGAGGAATCCGCGAGCGTCAGGTCGAAATCGAACAGCACGGCTTGGATGGTCATGGCGCCGCGCGGGAGGCGATGGAGGAATGGGGATGCGGGAGTGTAGCGCGCTCGCGCCGCGCTTTCCAACCCGGCCGCAAACCGCTAGTCTTGGCGGCAAATCCAACGGATGCAGGAGACCGACGATGTCCATCCGCTCACTGGCCGCGGCCTGCCTCGCGGCGGCGGCGCTGGCTGCCGGCGTGCCCGCGTGGGCGGCGGATGCTGCGCCGTTCAGGATCGCGGTCTACAACCCGGGCGCGAAAAGCGCGTTTCCGGTGTCCGCGTCGATCGTCGAAGGCCGGCGCGAGGTGCTGCTGATCGACGCGCAGTTCCAGCGCAACGACGCGGAGGCGCTCGTCGACCGCTTGAAGGCGAGCGGCAAGACGCTCAAGACGATCTACATCAGCCACCAGGATCCCGACTTCTACTTCGGCCTCGATACCGTGACCGCGGCGTTTCCGGACGCGAAAGTCGTCGCGACGCCGCAGACGGTGGCCGGCATCCGCGCCCACAAGGACGGCAAGCTCGCCTACTGGGAGCCGATCCTGAAGGACAACGCGCCGCGCACGCTCGTCGTGCCCGCGCCGCTCGACGGCGACACGCTCACGCTCGAAGGCCGCAAGCTGAAGATCATCGGGCTGCACGGGCCGAGCGCCGGCCGCACGGTGCTGTGGATTCCCGCCCTGCGCGCGGTGGTGGGCGGCGTGCCGGTCGCCGCGAACCTGCACGTCTGGATGGCCGACACGCCGACGCCGCAGGCGCGCCGCGCGTGGCTTCGGCAACTGGCCCGGATCGCCGCGCTGCGGCCGACGCTGGTGGTGCCCGGGCATTTCCTGCCGAATCCCGACGGCAGCGAGCCGCATACGCTCGCCGCCGTCACTTTTACCCGCGACTACGTGCGCGCGTTCGACCAGGAAGCCGCGCGCACGCGGAGCGCGACGGAATTGATCGAGGCGATGCGCCGGCGCTATCCGAACCTCGGCGGCGTCGAGGCGCTGGAACTGGGCGCGAAGGTGGTGAAGGGCGAGATGAAATGGCCCGCCGAATGAGCGCACGCACCGACCTGCCGCCGCATTTCGCCTATCAGGCCGCATACCGCCACCTGCACGCGCTGCTCGACGCGGATGCCGATGCCCGGCGGCGGCTGCCGTCGCTGCGCCGGCTTGCCGACGAATTGCAGGTCTCCGTGCCGACGATCCAGTATGCGTACGCACTGCTCGAACGCGAGGGCAAGGTGATGGCCGTGCCGCGCTCGGGCTATTTCCCGGTTGCCGCACGGCCGCAACCGGTGTGGCGCGGCGAGAACCGTCTCGACGCCATCTACGTGAATGCGCGGCGTCCGGGCATGCTTGCGCTGTCGAGCGATGCACCCGCGCTGCTGCTGTCGCTCGATCATCCGTTGCGGGCAGCCGAGCGCGTCCTCGCGCGCGAGGACGCGCGCCATCGGCCGCCGTTTCCCGAACCGTTCGGCGCACAGGCATTGCGTGAGGCGCTTGCGCGGCGTCATGCGGACGCGCCGGCCGGCTGGCGCGCGGCCGACGTGCATATCGCACCCGACTGGCGCGGCGCGCTCGATACGGCGTTCGATGCGCTCGGCCTGAGCGGCTGTGCCGCGCTGGTCGAGATGCCGTGTTCATGGGCGCTCGTGCGCGTGTTGCAGGCGCGCGGGATACGCATCGTGCCGCTGCCGGCGCGTGCGCACGGCGCGCTCGATGTCGACGCGGCGGCTGCGTTGCTCGCGCGCGAACCGATCCGGTGTGCGTTGCTGTCGTCGGGCGTCGGCGTGCCGGGCGGCACCGCGCCGGGCGCGGACCAGCAGGCGGCGTTGGCCGCGCTGCTGGCGCGCCACGGCGTCTGGCTGTTCGAGAACGATCGCTACGGCGACCTCTATTTCGGTTCGGCGCCGTCGCGCTATCGCGACCATGCGGACCCCGAGCGCCTGATCGTGTATTCGGGATTCGACAAACTCGTCGGCGGGGAAGCCCCGCATGGGTATCTGCTGAGCCGGGGCGACGCCACGCGCACGCTCGATCGCGCGTGGCTCGCGCGCGCGTTCCGCAGCGCGCCGCTGCGCGAGCGCGCGCTTGCGCGGCTCATCGAGACGGGCAAGCTCGCGCATCATGCGGGCCGGCTGCGCCATGCGCTCGCCGAGCGGATGACGCGCATGCACGCGCTGCTGCGCGCCGAGGCGGCGGACCTGTTCGAGATCACGCCGCCGCGCGGCGGCGCGGCGTTCTGGCTGCCCGCGCGCGATGCCGGCATCGACATGGGGCAGGTCTGCGACACGTTGCTCGCGCAACGGATCGTGATCGCGCCGGGCGAGGTGTTCGGCACGGACGGCGCGTTTCGTCATTGTCTGCGGCTGTCCTACACCGTGGACTGGTCGTGCGACATCGGCGCGGCGATCCGTGCGCTGGCCTCGGCCGTGCGCGCGCAGGCGCGCGCGGCGCGCTGAGCGTCATTCCGCCGCGGGGCGCACGCCGAAGCAGTGGCGCAACTCGGGGAACGCACCACCCCGCACCTCGTCGGCGAACGCGGCCGCGGCAGCGCGGATCAGCGCCGCGACATCCGCGTACTGCTTCGCGAAACGCGGCGGCGCGTCGCCGCTCAGGCGCAGGATGTCTTCCGTGACCAGCACCTGGCCGTCGCACGCGGGCGCTCCGCGATGCCTTCCAGCACCAGCGCGAACGCGCCGGCTTCGTCGTGCGCGCGCGCATCGGCGCGGATCCGTTCCGCTGCGGCGTCGCTGAAGCCCTGCGCCTTGAAGCCGCCCATCGCGTGCAGATACTGCGGCATCAGGCCGAGATGAGACATCACCGGGATGCCGCGCTCGACCAGGAAGCGCACGGTGGGCGCGAGCGCGCTGCCGCCCTCGAGCTTGACCGCCGCGGCGCCCGAGCCGGCGATCAACTGCGCGGCGTGGCGGTACGCCTGCTGCGGCGATTCCTGATAGGTGGCGAACGGCAGGTCGACCACCACGCAGGCCTGCCGGGTGGCGTCGACCACCGCGCGCGCATGCGCGGTCATCTGCGCGAGCGTGATGTCGAGCGTGGTCGGGCGGCCGTACGCGACCATCGCGGTGGAATC
>NZ_JAAGNW010000188.1:11099-12616 GCF_010645215.1 Burkholderia multivorans
GGAATCGCCGACGAGGATCACGTCGACGAACGGATCGATCAGTTCCGCGACGGGCTTCGAATAGGCGGTCAGCGACACGATCTTGCGCGCGCCCTTGAGCGCGGCGAGCGCGGGAATGGTCAGGCGGGGCTGGGATCGATGCAGGCTCATGGCAGGTTCGGGGGTAATCGGAAAGAAGACGACCCGGCCATGGTAGGGCGCGTGCGCCGCCGATCCCATGCACAGCGGCGTGCGTAAAACCTCTACAGCGCGTGGTTGCGCGTCAGCGCTGCGGGCGGCGCAGCCGGCTGATCGCCCGCCATGCGCAGCCGGCGCTCGTGGCCGCGATGCCGGCGAACACGATCAGCACGCCGAGCCCGAAGCCGGGCGGCATCTCGCCCGAATCCGGCGACGCCGGCGGCGCGAATGCCATCAGGCCGCTGCCCGCGACGATCAGCGCGATGCAGGCGAGCCAGTAGAGCCGTCCGCGCGGACGCGCGCAGGCCTGGTACAGCGCGCAGCCGAGCCCGAACAGGTACAGCAGCGCGAGGGCGCCGAGCGCGATCAGGTCGGTGGCGGATTGGGTGGTGGAGGCGAGGGTGGACGTCATGGAGAAGCGAGGAAACGGAACACGTCGCGACAGTATCACAGCGATTCCGACGCAATCCTGGAGAAATATCGCGCTCGGCCCGGCCCAGGATGGCCCCACGTCACGCAGGGTTGTACGCGATCGCGCGGACCTGTCTAGAATCATCGGTTTCCGACCCCGAGGGCATCACGATGGCAACCGAGTTTGATCCGGCCGCGTTGGCCGGTCGTCTGGACCGAGTATTCGAGACCGCGCTGCGCGAACGTCGCATCGTGGGCGCGGTCGCGATCGTCGCGCGACAAGGCGAGATGGTGTACCGGCGTGCGCATGGCCACGCGGAGCGCGAGAGCGGGCGGCCGATGCGCGAGGACACGCTGTTTCGTCTCGCCTCGGTCACCAAGCCCTTCGTGGTCGCCGCGGTGCTGCGGCTCGTCGCCGAGCGGGTGCTGACGCTCGACGACCCGGTGACGCGCTGGCTGCCCGCCTTCGCGCCGGCCTTGCCCGACGGCCGCACGCCGACGCTGACGGTGCACCAGTTGCTCACGCACACGGCCGGCCTCGGCTACGGCCTGCTCGAAGAGCATGACGGGCCGTACCACCGGCTCGGCGTGTCCGACGGGCTCGATCTTGCGGACGTCGACCTCACCGAGAACCTGCGCCGGCTCGCCGCCGCGCCGCTCGCGTTCGCGCCGGGCGAGGGCTGGTGCTATTCGCTGGCGCTCGACGTGCTGGGCGCGGTGCTCGAACGCGCGACCGGCGTCGCGCTGCCGCAGGCGATCGAACGGCTGGTCGGCGCGCCGCTCGGCCTGGCCGACATCGGCTTCGTCGCGCCCGCCGACTTCGCGCCGCGTTTCGCGGCCGCCTACGCGAACGCCGAGCCGGAGCCGGGCGCGGAATCTGCGGCGGCAGCGGATGCGTCGCCGCGCCGCTCGACCGCGAAGCAGCGCTG
>NZ_JAAGNW010000189.1:0-2267 GCF_010645215.1 Burkholderia multivorans
ATCGATGCCGCCCTCGCCGGCGAACTGCTGTCGCGCACCCCACGCCGCTTCGACAAGGGCGGCGACCACTTCTACGACCAGATTTCAGCCTTGCATAAGTCGGTGCGCGGCTCGAACCCGGACGCTGCGCTCTACTGGCTGTGCCGGATGCTCGACGGCGGCGCCGAGCGCCGCTATCTCGCCCGCCGCATCGTGGCGATCGCATGGGACGACATCGGCCTCGCCGATCCGCGCGGGCCGAGGCTCGCGTGCGCCGCCGCGCAGGCCAGCGCGCAACTCGGCGCGCCCGAGGGCGACCTGGCGCTCGCGCAGGCGGTGCTGTATCTCGCATGCGCGCCCAAGAGCAACGCGGGCGGCATGGCCTTCATGCAGGCGCGCGCGTTCGTCCGGCAGGACGGCGCGCCGGACGTGCCCGCGCATCTGCGCCACCGGGCCGCGCCCGCGCCGGGCGACGCCGCCCCGTCGACCTGCCTGCCGGACGGCATGGACGCACCCCACTGGTATCAACCGACGCCGCGGGGGCTCGAAGCCCGGCTCGCGGAACGGCTCGCCGAAAGGCTCGATAGGCTGCACACCGCGGATCCGGACGACTGACGCGGCGCCCGGCCGTTGCACGCTCGTCGCCTGGGCGCACGCAGGCGGCGCGGCAAACCGGGCATCGCCTTTTCCGCCGGAGTGCTAGGATTTCGCGTCGCGCCGCACAAGCCGCGCGCGCCGAACCCGTCCACGCTTCAACCCGCTCATGCGAATGCTAACGAGATCCTTTCTGATCACCCTCGCGCTGGCCTGCTCCTGTGCCCGCGCCGCGCCGTTCCAGTCCAACGTCACGGTGCTGTCCAACGACATCGCCTACGACATCCACGCCGACGGCACCTTCACGAAGCAGGTATCGGAAACCTACCGCATCAACACCGACCAGGGCGTGAAGAACGACAGCCAGATGGCGCTGCGCTACAGCACGTCGCTGGAAACGCTCGACGTCGAGGAGGCGTACACGACCACGCCGCAGGGCGAACGCCTCGACGTCGCGCCCGACAAGATCATCGTGCAGCAGAGCCGCGAAAGCGCGGCCGCGCCGATGTTCGACGACGGCAAGGTCAAGACGGTGGTGTTTCCGCGCGTAGAGATCGGCTCGGTCCTGACGCTGCGCACCCGCAGAACCCAAACGCAGGCGCTGTTTCCGAACCAGTTCAGCGCGGCCGAGTACTTCAGCAACGAGGTCGCGCGCGCCGCGACGCACATCACGGTCCGCGCGCCGGCGTCCATGCCGCTGCGCGCGGATGCGATCGGCCTGACGGGCGGCCGCGTAAACGACGGCGACGGCACGCGCCAGCAGTGGCACTGGTCGCTGCCCGACGCGCCCGCGCGCGCGCCGGAACTCGGCTCCGTGAGCGCCGGCGACTACAGCCCGCGCCTCGCCCTCACCACCTTCCCGGACTTCGCGGCCGCCGGCGCGGCGTACCAGCAGCGCGCGGCGTCCAAGGCGGCCGTCACGCCGGCCGTGCGCGAGTTGGCCGAGCGTCTTACGCAGGGCGTGAGCGAGCCGCGCGCGCAGGCGGAAATCCTCTACAACTGGGTCAGTGCGCATATCCGCTACGTGGCGATCTATCTCGACTTCGGCGGCGTGGTGCCGCACGACGCCGATGCGATCCTCCATTCCGGGTACGGCGACTGCAAGGACCACGTGACCATCCTGCAGGCGCTGCTCGCCGCGAAGGGCATCGCGAGCAGCGCGGTGCTCGTGAACGCGGGCAGCACTTACTGGCTGCCGAGCGTCGCCGCGCCGCTCGCCGTGTTCGATCACGCGATCACCTACCTGCCGGACTTCGACCTGTACGTCGACTCGACGGCCTCCGTCGCCCGCTTCGGCACGCTGCCGTCGAGCGAACTCGGCAAACCCGCGCTGATCACCGATGCGCGCGGCGGCGCGCGCATCGTGACGCTGCCGCTGAGCACGCCGGACAACGCGAGCAGCCGGGTCACGACGCGCGTGTCGATCGACGGCGACGGCAATGCGCGCGGCGCGGCGACGATCGACAACTCGGGCGTGCTCGACTACTCCGTGCGCCAGCTGTTCGCGTCGCTGCCGCCCGGTGTCGAGCCCCAGATCGCGAACCGGATCCTGACGCTGACCGGACAGAGCGGCACCGGCAGCTTCCAGCATGGCGACCCACGCGACCTCACGCGGCCGTTCGACTACGCGACCGCGTTCAAGCTGCCCGACTACACGCCGTTCCCCGGCCCCGGCGCGCTGCTGGTGCCGCTCG
>NZ_JAAGNW010000189.1:2277-3187 GCF_010645215.1 Burkholderia multivorans
CGCCTCCGCGTTCGATCAGTGCGAGCCGGATACGCGCGACTACGCGATCCCCGTCGCCGGCCGGCGCGTGGCGGAAACCACCGTCATCACGCTGCCCGACGGCATCCGGATCACTCACGTGCCGAAGCCGGCCCGGGTCGTGTCGCCGCTCGGCCGCTATACCTCCGGCTACCGGATCGAAGGCCGCACGGTCACCGTGACGCGCGAGCTCGACATCACGCCTTCCGGGCCGCTCGTCGAGCCCGATCGCTACCCGGCCTTCAAGCAGCTGGCGACGCAGGTCAAGCGCGACCTGCGCAATCAGCTGGTGTACGAGCCGGCCCGCTGAACGGGCGCGCGCGGCGTGCGGCTGCGGCCGCGCGCCGCACGCACGCTCTCGGGGGCGTGCGCCGGCAGGCGGATCGTGCACGCGCCCCGGCAGTCGCATCGCCTCGTCGATCCTCCCGAAGACGGGCAGTCTTGAACGACGGGACGTCCTCCCCAACGCCGCCGGTATTTTTTCGATACGGCTTTCGTCGTTGACAATGCCTCCGCCCGCCCCTACCTTCCGATAACGCAATATCTTTCAGAAGCTGCCTCGATCCGATCTCGACGACGTTCGAGTTTTCTCGCCCATATATTCGGATAACGAAATAAATTTCCGAGAAGCGGGACGCACCGCGGCTTGTGGCTTGTGCTCGTCGGCGCCGCAACCGCCAGGAGCGCGACCTGGACCGGTCTCTGCTCACAGTCAAAACATCGTGCCCGGACTCGGAGTTCGCGACCTATCGCGAATTCGTTGCGTCATTGCTGGCCACCATGCTGATCGATTGCATGAATCCCCCCTATGCGCGGTACCCCGATCTGAAGCCTCCGGCACTGACGTAATCCCGGTCCGCGAAGCCCGCCGGGGCGGTCGACCCGCGTCGAT
>NZ_JAAGNW010000189.1:3197-12021 GCF_010645215.1 Burkholderia multivorans
TGGGTGGATTTCGATGATTCAGTATATAAAATCGCTCAGTTGTAACGTGACAACTTTTATATTCCAAATAAAACCTCCGTGCCTCAGCTCAGGGGCCACCGCGTCGTCAGCAATGGCGCTGCCTCCCCGTCCCGTCCTCGCCCGCTCTTCGACAAGATCACTCCCTTCATCATTAACTACGCGGTAACAATATTTCACTATTTCGTCAGTTTTTAGTATGGATCCACGTTGCTAGGATGCGATCACACCTCGAGCCCCGCTCGCTCAATCCGCATCGCACACCCCGGAGATCGCCATGAAATCGCTCGCTTATGCCGTTGCCGCTACCGTCGCACTGACCGTGTCGCATGGCGCGTCGGCGCAGTCGACGCCGCTGACGCGGGAACAGGTCCGAGCGGAACTCGTCCAGCTCGAACAGGCCGGTTACAAGCCGGAGGTGGCGGACCCGTACTATCCGCGCGCGTTGCAGGCCGCCCAGGCGCGCGTGGCGACGACCGACGCCACCGGCTATGGCGCGCAGCCCGCGCCCGCGGTGCAAACCGGCCGCGCGACGGACGGTGCGCCAAGCAATTCCAACGCGGCCCGCACGAGTCAATAACGGGATTCAACGCGCCGGATGCAGGCCCGATCCCATGGCAATCCCGTGGCAATGGCAACAGCGCGACAGGAAAACGTATCGCCGACCGTCACGAGGTCACGGTGCTGACGATACCTGTGCGCAAGCGGCTCGAATATCCGTTCGTCGTGGTCCCGGGTGCCGGTCTTCTGCCGGAAGCACGGAACGAACGAAGGCAGGAGGCTCGACTGTTCCATACCGCGCTGCCCACCGCTTGACGACAGCGCGCGCCGCACCCGCGAGTCGCACGCAAATTCACGCCTCCCCGTCCGCACCGGCGCGCGGCGCTCGCCCCGTCCAGCGTCGGTACGCGTGGCGAAAACTCCGCGGCTCGCTATAACCGAGACGCTCCGCCACTGCCGCAACCGTCAGCGTGCGATCGCACAATAACCGGATCGCCTCCTCGCGCCGCACCTCGTCCAGCAACGACTGGAACGTCATGCCGTCCTTGCCGAACCGCCTGCGCAGCGTACGTTCCGTCATGTGCAGCGCACTCGCGAGCGACGTCATCGACTTGAAGCGCACCAGATCGCGTCCCATCAGTTCCTTCGCCCGCCCGGAAAACCGCGCAACGATCGACGCAGCCCACTGCTGCTCGAGCGCGTCGCATTGGCCGTGCAGCGCATTGAAGCTCACTTCGTTCGCGAGACGCGGCGTCTCCGTACCATCGACCGTCGTAAACACGAGGCTGTTTTCTCCTGCATTGAATCCCACCCGGCAGCCGAAGTGATCCGCATACTCGGCGCCGTTACGCGGCGTACGCCGCGCGAGATGCAATTGCGTGGGCCAGGCCGGCTTGCCGACGAGATCGGACACGATCAACCGCAGGCTGGACAGGCACATGTCGGTCTGGAATGCCTCGAGATCGGGGTCGCCGTTGTACCGGTCGATCATCACGCTCATCCCGCCCGGGTGCGCATGGGCACGCACGTCGAAATACAACCCCATGAATAGCGGAAATCGGCTCATGCACGCGAGCGCCTGCGTGACGGACCCGCTGATCAACATCGCATAGCCAGCCAGTCCCAGCGTCGACACATGGAGCCGACTGCCGATCGACAGGCCGATCGACGCCAAGCCGCTGCACCGCAGCAGGTTTCTGAAACAACGCTGCTCCTGCTCGCGATTCACGCGCAGGTCGGGCGAGGCGAGCTGGTCTGCGCCAAGCCCCGTCCCCGCCAACACGGCCGCGCGCTCGATCCGTCGCGCACGGCACTCATCCAGCACGACCGCGATCGCATGAACTGTGGCGGGAATGTCTTCCTGGCGTCCGGCCGGACGCGCGAGGCCAAGCGCCGAGCGCAAGCGGTGTTCGGCGCGGCTTTGATGTCGATGAGGACGGCTGGCCATGGTGCGGAGTCGCGGCGGGTTCGCGTAGAACATAGCCGGAATGGCCGCGGCGCGCCAGTGTGGTACGCCCGCGCGGCGCGCCGATGCGTCCGGAAATATCCCTCGATTACGTCCGCTTTTCTCATTCGTCCTCGCGTTTTTGGCGCACCACACTTTTCCTCGTACCGTGCAGCGCACACGCTGCCGGCCGAACGAGCGTCGAAATCACGAAAGCGATCCGCGCGAGGACAGCATGAAAGACGACAGGCCAGATCAATGGGTGCCGGGCATTGCGACAGACGCATCGGAGCGGCGCGCGCGGCATGCGGTCGGCAGCAGTCCTGACCGGCCCGCCCTGCTCGGACTCTCCACCCTCGTGATCTTCGGCCTCGCCTACATGTTGCCGATGACGGTGTTCACCACCTATGGGCTCGTCACCAGCACGACGAACGGCCACCTCACGATCGCGTACGCGGTCACGCTGATCGCCATGCTGTTCACCGCGCGCAGCTACGGCCACATGGTGCGGCTCATGCCGAGCGCCGGATCGGCTTATACCTTCGCCAGCCGCAGCTTCGGCACCGCGGCGGGATTCATGGTCGGCTGGGCGCTGCTGATGGACTACCTGTTCATCCCGATGATCAGCTACCTCGCCATCGGCATCTACATGAAACAGCTGTTCCCCGTCGTGCCGTCCAGTGTGTGGATCGTGGCGAGCAGCGCCTGCGTCACCGGACTGAACGTCGTCGGCATCCGGCTCGTCAATCGCGTCAACCTGATCCTGATCGCCAGCCAGCTCGTCTTCATCGCGATCTTCCTCGTCGCCTCGGCGCGCTTCGCAGCCGTGCAGACGCCGATGCTGGCAAGCGTGCTGCCCGGCCCGGGCGACACCCACGCGGTCCTGGCCGGATCCGCGATCCTGTGCCTGTCCTTTCTCGGCTTCGACGCCGTGTCGACCTTGTCGGAGGAGACGCACGAGCCGCGCCGCACGGTCCCGCGCGCCATCCTCCTCTGCACGCTGCTGAGCGGCCTGCTGTTCATGCTGATCGCCTATGCGGGGCAAGCCGTATTTCCTGACTGGCGCACCTTCAAGGATCTCGATTCCGCCAGCCTCGAACTGACGCAGCGGATCGGCGGCGGCACGCTGTCGGCGTTCTTCGTCGCGGTCTACGTGGCCGGCTGCTTCGCGAGCGCGATCGCCGGGCAGGCCAGCGTGACGCGCGGGCTGTTCGCGATGGGACGCGACCAGGTATTGCCGGAACGCGTGTTCGGACACCGCCATGCGCGACTGCGCACGCCGGTGCGCGCCACGCTCGCGGTCGGCGCCGTGTCGCTGTCGGCGCTGTTCATCACGCTCGATCTCGCGTCCACCATGATCAGCTTCGGCGCGCTCGTCGCGTTCGCGGTCGTGAACCTGTGCGTGATGCGCAGCTACCTCGTGCGGGCAGAACACCGCCGTCCCGCCGGCTGGCTCGCGTTCGGCCTGTTCCCGGCCACGGGCTTCGCGATGAACGTCTGGCTCTGGTCCGGCCTGTCGCGCCAGACCTTCTATGTCGGCATCGGCTGGCTCGCGCTCGGACTCTGTCAGCTCGCGTGGCTGACCCGCGGCTTCACGCGCCCCGCCCCGACGCTAACGATGCATTGAACGACCGGTCGCCGAACCGGCTTTGCAACCACACTGGAGGCATGAGACATGAACAGTATCGACGTCAACTTCGAAGCGGATCTCCAGGCGCTGGGCAAGCGCCACCTGCTGATGCATTTCACGCACGCCGACGCCTACGGCGACCACCCGCTGACCGTATTCGAGCGCGGCGAGGGGTGCCGGCTCGTGGACCGGAACGGCCGACGCTACTTCGATGCGCTGGCCGGACTGTACTGCGTGCAGGTCGGCTACAGCCACGGTGCGGAAATCGGCGACGCGGTCCGCGACCAGATGGTCCGACTCCCGTTCGCGACCAACTGGGGCTACGGCCACGAGCCGGCAATCCGTCTCGCGCACACGCTCGCGGCGCTCGCGCCGGACGGCCTGAACCGCGTGTTCTTCACGTCGAGCGGATCCGAATCGAACGAAGCCGCGATCAAGCTGGTACGCCAATATCACCAGGCCCGCGGCGAGCCGCAACGACGCAAGTTCATCGCGCGGCGCGTCGCCTATCACGGTACGTCGTTCGGCGCGCTCGCGCTGAACGGGATGACGCACTACCGCAAGCATTTCGAGCCGCTGATGGCGGGGGTGCGGCACGTCGGCAACACCAAGCGCTACGGACGCCCGGCGGCGGAGACAGAAGCCCAGTTCACGCGCCAACTGCTCGACGAGATCGACTCGCTCATCATTCAGGAAGGACCGGACACCGTCGCGGCGATCGTGGTCGAACCACTGCAGAACGCGGGCGGCAGCCTGACGCCGCCCGCCGGCTACGCAGAAGGACTGCGCGAGATCTGCGACCGGCATGGCGTGCTGCTCGTCGCCGACGAAGTGATCTGCGGCTTCGGTCGGCTCGGCGAGCATTTCGGATCGCGCCGCTATGGATTGAAACCGGATCTGCTGACGTTTGCCAAGGGCGTCGCGTCGGGCTACGTGCCGCTCGGCGGCGTGATCGCGAGCGACGAGGTGGTTGCTGCAGTCCTTGCTGGTCCGCAGCGCATGTTCCTGCATGGCGCGACCTATGGCGGCCATCCGGTCGCCTGCGCCGCCGCGCTCGCGAACCTGGCGATCATGGAACGGGAAGGCGTGCTCGCGAACGTCCGCGAGAACGCCGCGCATTTCCGCCAGTCGCTCGACGAACTGCTCGCGTTGCCGTGCGTCGGCGACGTACGCGGAGACGGCTACCACTACTCGCTCGAACTCGTGACGGACAAGAAGGCATGCCGCTGGGCGGCAGGCATGAGCGCCGCGACCTTCGTCTCGACACTGCTCGCGCCGGCGATCCTCGACGCGGGGCTGCTGTGTCGCACGGGCGTCGATCACGAAGGCACGCCGATCGTGCAATTCGCGCCGCCGCTCGTGATGACGCGCACGGAGATCACCTGGCTGGCCGCGACAATCCGCGACCTCCTGTCCGACACCTACGCGCGCGCGGCGCGCTGAACTCACGCCCTCGACACACCACCGCCTCAGGAGCATTCGATGCGCACCTCGCAACAGACCTATATCGACGGCCGATGGCTCGATCCGGCCGAAATGCAGACCATCGACGTGATCGACCCGAGCACCGGGCGGCCGTATGCCCGGCTCGGGATCGGCGGGCCAGCCGACGTCGAGCGAGCAGTCGGCGCGGCAAAACGCGCGTTCGGCACGTTCTCGCGCGAACCGGTCGAGGTGCGCGTCGCACTGCTGCAACGCGTGCTCGACATCTACCGGCGTCGCTACGACGAGGTCGCACGGACCATCAGCCAGGAGATGGGTGCGCCGCTTGCGTTCGCGCGGACAATGCAGGCCGCGGTCGGCGCCGCGCACCTCGAGCAGACGATTCGCGCCCTGCGGTCCTACCGTTTCGGCACGCTGTCGGGCTCGCTGCTGGTCTCGCACGAGCCGATCGGCGTATGTGCGCTGATCACGCCATGGAACTGGCCGATCAATCAGATCGTGTGCAAAGTCGCGCCCGCGCTTGCCGCCGGCTGCACCATGGTGCTCAAGCCAAGCGAGATCGCGCCATTCAGCGCGATCCTGTTTGCCGACATGCTGCACGAGGCCGGCGTGCCGCCCGGCGTGTTCAATCTCGTGCACGGCGGCGGGCCCGGAATCGGCGACGCCCTGTCGCGGCATCCGGAAGTCGACATGGTGTCGTTCACCGGCTCGACCCGCGCGGGCATCGAGGTCGCGAAAGCCGCCGCCGACACCGTGAAGCGGGTTCACCAGGAGTTGGGCAGCAAGAGCCCGAATCTCATCTTGCCCGACGCCGACAGCGAGGACGCGGTCACCCACGGCACCCGCTGTTGCTTCAGCAACAGCGGCCAGTCATGCAACGCGCCGACGCGCATGCTGGTGCACGCAGATCATCTCGCGCGCGCGGAACAGGCCGCCTGCGCCGAAGCCGCGCGCACGGTCGTCGGCGATCCGCGCGCGCCGGAAACCGTGCTCGGGCCGGTGGTCAGCCGCGCACAGTTCGATCGCATCCAGTATTTCATCCAGCTCGGGATCGACGCGGGCGCCACACTGATCGCGGGCGGTCCCGGACGACCGAACGGACTGAGCGAGGGGTTCTACGTACGCCCGACGGTGTTTTCCAACGTCAGGCCGGAGATGACCATCGCACGCGAGGAAATCTTCGGGCCGGTCCTGTCGATCATGACCTACCGATCCGAGGACGAAGCGGTCGCACTCGCGAACGACTCGGTATACGGACTCGCCGCCTACGTGCAATCGAAGGACATCGAACGCGCCCGCCGGGTCGCGGCACGGCTGCGTGTCGGGAACGTCCACATCAATTACCCGCCGTGGAATCCTGCCGCGCCGTTCGGCGGTTACAAGCGTTCGGGCAACGGGCGCGAGTATGCCGAATTCGGCCTGGAGGCGTATCTGGAAACGAAAGCCACGACCGGGTACGCCTGAACGGTCGTCCGCTCCACGGCTCTGCGCAAGTAACAACGACGGCGCCTATCGGGAACCGATACAGGCGTAAATCACGCCAACGTGCCCTCATGCATGCGCTGACGCCGCTTGAACGGCATGCATGCTTCCATGGATATTGCGAGGTCTGCCAATGCAAGCTCGGGATCCGATATCGGGCGTCGCGTCGGTTGCGACGTTCTGTACAACAAACACGTTCAAGCAGGGAGGCGCGGCCTCCCTCCGCCCTACGACGCACGATGAGGTGCCGCCGCGGACCCTGCTTCACGCGACCGGAAGCAGGGAGGCCGGCGCACGATGAAGATTCTGATCGCCAGGATGAACCACGAGACGAACACGTTCTCGCCCGTACCTACGCCGCTCGCGGCGTTCGGCCGTGACGGTCCCGCTTGGGGTAGCGATGCCTATCGTGCGAACCAAGGCATGCGCACAGCGATGGCCGCCTTCCTCGACATGGCCGCGCGCGAGGGCGCCGACATCGTGACTCCCGTGTCGGCAGCCGCGAACCCGAGCGGCCCGGTTGCGGCCGATGCGTATGCGGCCATCTGCGACGCGATCGTCGCGGCCGCGTCCGACTGCGCTGCGGTGATGCTCGACCTGCACGGCGCGATGGTCGCTGAAGGCAGCGTGGACGGCGAAGGCGACTTGCTCGCACGGGTGCGCGCCGCTCTGCCCCAGGCGCCGATTGCGGTCGTGCTGGACCTGCATGCGAACGTGACACGGAAAATGATCGACCACGCGGACGTGATCGTCAGCTTCAAGACCTACCCTCACGTCGATATGTACGAGACGGGCGAGCACGCAGCGCGCGTGCTGTTCGCGCGGCTCTACGGCCGCGCGCGGCCCGTGCTCGCGTGGCGGCAGCCGCCGCTGATGACGTCGACGCTGCGCAGCGCGCTCGCCGAAGGCGCGATGCGGCAGGCGGTGGATGCCGCACGCGCAGCCGAGGCCGACGGGATGCTCGCGGTGTCGGTATTGCCGGGCTTCTCGCTGGCGGATATCCCCGCGCCGTGCATCAGTGTCGTCGTCGTTGGCGACGGCGATCGCGCGGCGGCCGATGCCGTTGCTGACCGTATCGCGCGACAAA
This sequence comes from Burkholderia multivorans, assembly GCF_010645215.1. Lineage (GTDB taxonomy): Bacteria > Pseudomonadota > Gammaproteobacteria > Burkholderiales > Burkholderiaceae > Burkholderia > Burkholderia multivorans_A. The sequence goes on from NZ_JAAGNW010000189.1 coordinate 10,803, forward strand.
TCTGGAAGGCGCGCAACGACTTCGTGTATCGCAGCGCGCCGCTCGCGGCGTCCGTGGCGCAAGCCGCCGCGCTAGCGCGCGGTGCGAAGCGGCCCGTGCTGATGCTCGATCACGGCGACAATTGCATGTCGGGCGGTCCGTGCGACACCATGGACGTCCTCGAGACGGCGCTCGCGCACGGACTCGACGGCATCGTCAGCGGACCGATATGCGACCCGGAAGCGGTCTCCCGGCTCATCGCAGCAGGCGTCGGCGCGACCGTGACGCTGACCGTCGGCAATCGACTGCCGTCGCACGATGGCCGGCAGCGTCGGCCATCGCGCGCGACGGGTGTCGTGCGGGCCATCACCGACGGCGAATACGTGATACAGGGGCCGACCTATACGGGGCAGCGCGCCAGCATGGGACGTACCGCCGTGCTCGATACGGGCGCGGCACGGCTCGTCCTCAGCGAACGTACGCAGGAACCCTGGGATCTCGGCGTATTCGAGAGCGTCGGGATCGACCCTCGCCGCGCGCGATTCCTGTTGCTGAAATCGAGGATGTACTGCCGGCCGGTGTTCGAGCCCATCTCCGCTGCACTCGTCGAATGCGACAGTCGCGGCGTCACGGGATCGGACTATGGCCTGTTCCGATACGAGCGGCTCGTGCGCCCCGTCTACCCGCTCGACGACCTCGACTGGTGACATCGCGGCGCACCGCCTGCGACCGGATAACAGGCCGCCGCATGGCGGCTCCGCAACGCGCCGCCGCCGCGCTCAGCCGGCCACCAGCCCCGCCGGCGGCGCCGCGCCCGCCACCTGAACCGGCTTCGGCAGCAGCCCCGTCCGATAGAACACGTCGGACAGCTGCTGCTGATAGGCGAGCGCCGCCGGCGTGATCGGCTCGATGCCGAAACGCGTGCGCTGGAACGCGAGCGCGACCGTCGGTTCCGGAATGCCCCACAGCTTCGCGAATTCGGCGGCGGCCGGCCCGCGATTCGCGTCGAGCCACCGCTCGAGCGCGGCCACTTCGCCGAGCGTCGTGCGCAGCACTTCCGTGTGGCTGGTCGCGTAAGAGCGCGACGTGAAGTAATAGACGCGATTCTCGACGAGGCCCGTGCCGTCGGCGATGATCCTCGCGCCGAACGATTGCTGGACCGCCGCGAGAAACGGATCCCAGATGATCCACGCATCGACCGCGCCGCGCTCGAACGCCGCGCGTGCATCGACGGGCGAGA
>NZ_JAAGNW010000189.1:12048-12481 GCF_010645215.1 Burkholderia multivorans
TGGTCAGCGCGATGCGCTTGCCGCGCAGTCCCGCGAAGTTCGTGACGGTCGAGGTCTTCGGCACGACCACCGCCTCGGACGAGGGGCGCGCCACGCCTTGCGCGCCATAGACGAGCGGTGCGCCCGCCGCCAGTGCGAAGATCGGCGGCGCCTCGCCCACGTCGCCGAAATCGATGGCCCCGGCATTCAGCGCCTCGAGTTGCGGCGGCCCCGAGGGAAACTCGGTCCACGTCACCTTCGCGCCGAGCGGCGCAAGCTTGCGCTCCAGGGTGCCGCGCGCCTTCAGCAGGCTGAGCGGCCCTTTCTGGTAGCCGATGCGCAGCGTGTGCGCATCGGTCGTCGCGCCCGCCGCGTGCGCGGTCCCGGCCGCCGCCGCGGCGCCCCAGGCAAGGCCCGCGCCCACGAAGCGGCGTCGCTTCATCGAAATCGTATC
>NZ_JAAGNW010000019.1:0-30755 GCF_010645215.1 Burkholderia multivorans
ATCGCAGGCGGCAAGGATGCGCTGCCCGACGCGCTCGCGATGGTGCGCGCGGTCACGCCCGCGCTGCTCGTCGTCAAGCGCGGCCCGCTCGGCTGCTCGATCGTCGACGGCGCGGTGCCCGCGCGCCTCGATGCGCTGCCGCTGATCGGCGGCGTCGAGGTCGAGGTGATGAACGTGCTCGGCGCCGGCGACGCGTTCGCGGCCGGCTTCCTGTCGCACTGGCTGCGCGGCGACCCGCCCGAGATCGCCGCGCGCGCGGCGAATGCCTGCGGCGCGCTGGTGGTGTCGCGCCACGGCTGCTCGCCCGCGAGGCCGACGCCCGCCGAACTCGACTACTTCGTGACCGAGGCGGCCCGCGACCCCGCGCGCATGCGCCGCCCGGATCTCGACCACGCGCTCTCGCGGCTGCACCGCGTGACGCCCGCGCGCACGCCGCGCGACGAGGTGCTCGGCTTCGCGTTCGATCACCGCAACCAGTTCTTCGAACTCGCGCAGCAGACCGGCGCGCCGCTCGCGCGGATCGACGCGCTCAAGCGCCTGTTCGTCGAGGCCGTCGCGCAGACCGAAGCGCAACTCGGCCTGCAAGGCCGGGTCGGCGTGCTGATCGACGATCGCTACGGCCAGGATGCGCTCAACGCCGCGACCGGCCGCGGCTGGTGGATCGGCCGGCCGGTCGAGCTGCCCGGCTCGCTGCCGCTCGAATTCGACCACGGCCGCTCGATCGGCACGACGCTCGCGAGCTGGCCGGCCGAGCACGTCGTCAAGTGTCTCGTCCAGTACCACCCGGACGAGCCGCTCGAACAGCGCCTCGAACAGGAAACCCAGCTGCGCGCGCTGTACGACGCCGTGCAGGCGAGCGGCCACGAACTGCTGCTCGAAGTGATCCCGGCCCGCCACACGGGCCTGCCGCACGCACCCGACACCGTCTACCGCGCGCTCAAGCGGCTCTACAACCTCGGCATCCAGCCCGAATGGTGGAAGCTCGCCCCGCTCGACGCCGCGCAATGGCAGGCCGTCGACCAGCTGATCGCCGAGCGCGATCCGTATTGCCGCGGCGTCGTGCTGCTCGGCCTGTCCGCGCCGGTCGAGCAGATGATCGGCGGGTTCCGCGCGGCCGCCGCCTCGGCGACCTGCCGCGGCTTCACGGTCGGCCGCACGATCTTCCACGAGCCGAGCCGCGCCTGGCTCGCGAACGAGATCGACGACGCCGCACTGATCGCCGGCGTGCGCGGCATCTTCGAGACCCTGATCGGCGCCTGGCGCGCCGCCCGCGCGGGCGGCCAGCGCGTCGAACGGCGCGTCGCCTAGGAGCACGGACCATGAACGACCGAATCCCGTCTCCCGCACCAGGAGCCGACGCCCCGCCCGGCACGCTGCGGCTGACCATGGCGCAGGCGCTGGTGCGCTATCTCGCGGCCCAGCGGGTCGCAGCCGACGACGGCAGCGGCCGCACCGAGCCGCTGTTCGGCGGCGTGTTCGCGATCTTCGGGCACGGCAACGTCGCCGGCCTCGGCGAGGCGCTGTACCAGCACCGCGACGCGCTGCCGACCTATCGCGCGCACAACGAGCAGGCGATGGCGCACAGCGCGATCGCCTATGCGAAGGCGCACTTCCGCCGCCGCATGATGGCCGTCACCACCTCGATCGGCCCCGGCGCGACCAACCTCGTGACCGCCGCCGCGCTCGCCCACGTGAACCGCCTGCCGGTGCTGCTGCTGCCCGGCGACGTGTTCGTGTCGCGCGCGCCGGACCCGGTCCTGCAACAGATCGAGGACTTCCACGACGGCGGCCTGTCGGCCAACGACGCCTTCAGGCCGGTGTCGCGCTATTTCGACCGGATCGTGCATCCGGCCCAACTGCTCACCGCGCTGCCGCGCGCGCTGCGCGTACTGACCGACGCCGCGCTGTGCGGCCCCGTCACGCTCGCGCTGCCGCAGGACGTGCAGACCATGGCGTACGACTATCCGGCCGCCTGGTTCACGCCGCGCCTCGTGACGTTCCACGCGCCCGCCCCCGTCGACGCCGAGCTGGACGCCGCGCTCGCGCAGCTGCGCGGCGCGCGCCGGCCGTTCATCGTCGCAGGCGGCGGCGCGCTGTACAGCGCGGGCGGCGCGGCGGCCCTGCGCGCGTTCGCCGAGCGCCATGGCGTGCCGGTGGGCGAGACCCAGGCAGGCAAGAGCGTGCTGCCCTGGGATCACCCGCTCAACGCGGGCGCGGTCGGCGTCACCGGCTCCCCGGCCGCCAATGCGCTCGCGAGCGAGGCCGACTGCGTGCTCGCCGTCGGCACGCGGCTGCAGGACTTCACGACCGGTTCGAACACGCTGTTCGCGCGCGCCGCCGTGATCGGCATCAACGCGCATCCGTTCGACGCGCTCAAATACCGCGCGACGAGCGTCGAGGCCGATGCACGCAGCGCGCTCGACGCGCTGTCCGCGCGGCTCGACGGCTGGCGCGTCGAACCCGCCTGGACCGAGCGCGCGCAGGCGGACGCCGCGCAATGGCGCGCGAGCGTCGAGGCGCTCGCGCGCCGTTACACGCTGCTTGCGCGCCAGGCATCGCCGGACGGCGCCGAGATCTGGCTGAACTGGGCCATCGGCGCAGCGCACGGTGCGCCGTTCGCCGGCTACGTGCAGGCGACGGTGCGCCCGGCGCAGGCCGCGGCGTCGATCGCCTACCTGGTGTTTCCCGATCAGTGGCGGCGCGGCGTGGCGAAGGAAGCGGTCGGCGCCGTCGTCGCGCATCTGTTCGCGCGCCATCCGGTCGAGCGGATCGACGCCGAAATCGACACGCGCAACCGCGCGTCCGTCGCGCTGGTCGAGGCGCTCGGCTTCGGGCGCACCGGGCTCACGCGCGCGGCGGATACGTTCAAAGGGGCGGTCAGCGACGAATATCGCTACAGCTTGATCCGTCCCGCGCGCTGAACCCTGCCTGCATGTGCCTGCGCCGATCCTTACAAAAGATGTAAGGATCGGCGCAGGCAAGAAACCGGCCTTCTTCGACACACGGACGCTTGGGCAAACCCGGAAAAAGCGCCCGGACGCTTCGCGCCCGGGCGGAAGCCGCTTCTTGCGAAGCGGCGGAGGTTACGGGTCCGGATGCGACGACGAGCCCGGCTGGCGGGCTCGTCGCGGGGGAAAGCAGGGGAGCCGCCCGGTGCAAGCGGGCGGCGCGGCGTGCTTACTGGCCGAAGAAGATCGAGTCGCGCGCGCGTTGCGACGTGGCGGCCGGGCTGCCGGCGCGGACCGTCGGGGCGGCTTGGGCGCCGTAGCCGCTGGTGTCGCCTGCGTCTGCGACGCGGGCTTGCGCGGCCTGGATGTCAGCCGGGTAGTACGGGCTCGACACGCCCGGGTGATAGCCGGCCTTCTCCAGTTGCACCAGCTCGGCGCGCACTTCAGCGCGGGTCACGGGGCTGGTTTGCGCGAATGCGCCGAACGAGGCGGACAGCGCGGATGCGGCGACGACTGCATAAACGATCGATTTCATGATGACCTCCGAATGTTGTATTGGCGTCGCTCTCGACACCTTGTCTTAAGCGATTGGTTACATCGTAGTCATCGGAGGTCTAGGGGTAAATACTGATTTCGACGATAGATTCTTACCTGAGGCGTAAAAATGAGCGGTCGCGGCGCGGCTCGTGCGCCGCAGCGCATCAACCGGGCCGGCGGGGCGCGACGGGATGCGCCCCGCCGTGCGCGGCGCCGGCGGGCGGCGGCAGGTCGAGGAAGCGTACGCCCGTCAGATCCGTCGACTTGTCCCACAGCCGGACCTGCATCGCGAGATCGCGCGCCGGATGCGGGATGCGCGCGGGCGCCGGGTAGCCGCGCGTCTCGAACAGCCGCGCGGGGCCGATATAGGACCCGCCGGGCAGGTCGGGCGAGGTCGCCGCATACAGCGCGGGCAGCGCGCCCACGTCGGCGGGCTGCGCGACGAGACGGTTCGACCAGCGCATCGCGAGCGTGCCGAGCGCCGACTGCGTCATCGCCGGGCCCGCGAACTGCAGGTTGGTGGCCGCATAACCGGGATGCGCGGCGATGCTCTGCGCACTGAGCCCCGCGCGCTCGAAGCGGCGCTGCAGTTCGAGCGCGAACATCAGGTTCGCGAGCTTGCTGTCGCAATAGGCGCGGTACTTGTTGTAGCTGCGTTCCGCGTGCATGTTGTCGAGCCGGATCCGGCCGAGCCGGTTGAAGCCGCTCGACATCGTCACGACCCGCGCGCGGCGCGCCTCGCGCAGCGCGGGCAGCAGCAGCCCCGTCAGCGCGAAATGACCCAGGTGGTTGGTGCCCATCTGCATCTCGAAGCCGTCGCGGGTGCGGCACAGCGGCAGGAACATCACGCCGGCGTTGTTGCACAGGATGTCGACGCGCCCGTGCCGTTCGCGCACGCCGTCGGCGAAGCGGCAGATCGAGGCGAGATGGGCGAGATCGAGCCGGTCGACCTCGATGCGCGCGTGCGGCGAGCGGCTGCGGATCGCGTGCGCGGCCGCGCGGCCCCGGTCGAGATCGCGGCAGCCGAGCACGACGAGCGCGCCCTTGGCGGCCAGCGTATCGGCGATCTGCCAGCCCAGGCCGCTGTTGGCCCCGGTGACGACCGCAACCTTGCCGCCCTGCGGCAGGATGTGTCGGGTGCTCCATGCATGCATCGTCGCCTCCGTTGGCCGGCCGTCGCGGCCGGCGCGCATCGGGGTGTCGCGCGCAAGCGGGGCGCCGCTCGACATTTACATTGATTGATGTAACGGTAATGCGACCGAGCCGCAGGGACAAGGCATGAACTAGAGAATGGCTTCTAACCGCGCGCGGGATGCGCGTGGCGATCTTACTTGGCGCTCATGAGCCCGAGCACTTCGGCGGCCGAGATCATCGCGGCCGCATTTGCGGGGGCGGGGCGCTCGGCGGGGCGGAACACCTCGTCGCCGCGGTGGATCACCTGCCGCGACAGCGCGCAGGTGCCGGTGCGCTGCGCGAAGCGCCGGCGCCAGCGTTGTTCGCCGTAGTGACAGCGGCCGGGTTCGACCCAGCGGACGACGAGCAGCGTATCGGAACGTTCGAGGATTTCAACGTGAACGTCATCGGGATCGAGCACAGGCAGGGAGTGGGAGGACTTCATTTTGCCGTTTCCTAAAGCTCGTGCGGTATCGGCCTAGGCAGTTATTGCAACTGCCTTCCGTCGATTCCGTAGCGGTTTACCATGAGTGGGTGCGTTAAATGTAAGCGGCCTCGCATGGAAAAAACATCCTGCCTGGATCAAATTACTTTTTGCCGATTCAGAAACAATCGAATCGTTATTGCGTTGGGAAACGGGATAAAAAAACCCCGGACACGGAGGTCCGGGGCGTGAAAGGTGGGCCGCACGGTGAGCGCCTGACTCGCATCAGCGCCGGGGTGAGGACCGCGTGGGATGGCCCACCCGCGTGGACGTGGTGCCCGTTAGGGCTGGTCGTACAACGAGCGCCCGTTGATCGTAAACGGATCCCGTGCAACGTGCAGTGTCGCGCGGGTCCCGGCCTCGGCGCGGGGCGCGGCATTCGCGCCGTAACCCGCGCGGGTCGCGGCGTCGGGCGCGTCCTGCTGCGCGGCGGCGGAGGGGGCGGCGGTATCGGGCGTCGCGCTGTCGTAGCGCGCGGACGCAATCGCGGGCGCGGCAGCCAGCGCGAGCAGCAGCGCGGCGGCGGCGGGCAAGGCGGCAAACGATTTCATGAGGGCTCCTTCCTGATTGCCTGCGGGGTTCGCCCGGTGCAGGCGCAAGGCCTGCACCGGGCGGGTCGGTTCCCATCATGCGCCGGCGTACCCGATCGCGGCATGACGCACAGATGAAGATTTTGTCAGGCGGACGCGGCGGGAAAGTGCAGCGAGAACGTGGTGGCGACGCGCGGCGTGCTGGTCACCGTGCAACGCCCGCGGTGCGCGCGCATGATCGACTGCACGATCGCGAGGCCGAGCCCCGTGCCCGAGGCCGAATGGTGGCGCGACGGATCGACCCGGTAGAAGCGGTCGAAGATGTGCGGGAGATGCTCGGCCGCGATGCCGGGCCCGTGGTCGGTCACCGACAGCACGGTTTCGTCCGCGCGCGACTCGATCGCGAGCGTGACCGTGCTGTCGCGCGGCGCGTGCGCGAGCGCATTCGACACCAGGTTCGACAGCGCACGCTGCAGCAGCAGCGTATCGGCCGTCACGCGCGCGTGACCGACGACGTCGAGCCGCACGCCGGCCTCGTCGGCGATGAACTCGTAATAGCCGGCGACGCGTTCGGCCTCGGTGCGCGCGTCGAGGGCGTGCGGCGCGATGCGTTGCCGCGCGTTGTCCGAGCGCGCGAGGAACAGCATGTCCTCCACCATCCGCGACAGGCGCCGGTACTCGTCGACGCCGGACTCGATCACCGCGCGGTATTCGTCCGCGCTGCGCGGCTTCGACAGCGCGACCTGCGATTCCGCGAGCAGGTTCGTGAGCGGCGTGCGGATGTCGTGCGCGAGGTCGGACGAGAACTGCGACAGCTGCGCGAACGAGCGCTGGAGGCGCAGCAGCATGTCGTTGAAGGCTTCGCTCACCTCCTTGAGTTCGCCCGTCATGCCGGCCTCGGGCAGGCGTTCGTCCAGGCGGCTCGTCGAGATCCGCTGGGCCTTCTGCACCAGCTGGCGCAGCGGGCTCAGCCCGAGCGCGGAGATGCCGTAGGCGAGCGCCGTCATCAGCACGATGCCCGCCACGCCGATCACGGCGATCGTGATGAACAGCGTATGCAGCAGCAGCAGGTCGTTCGACGCGTTGTACTGGATCACGATCCGCACCGGCTCGCCCGCGCCGCGCGCGAGCCGCGTGCTCGTGATCAGGTAGCGCAGCGGGCTGTCGGCCAGCAGCCGGCGCGCATCGTCGGCGACGGGCGGGTCGAGCAGGCCCGGGCTGCGCATCAGCGTGCGGCCGCGCGCGTCGAAGAGCGCGATCTCGAGGTCGCCGTGGCCGTGCAGCTGGTCGAGCCAGAAGCGCGGCTGCGCGGCGACCGCGTCGGGCGTCGCGGCGTCGCCGAGGTGCGAGCGCAGCGCGCCCAGCAGGCCGTCCATCTGCGCGTCGGCCTGGCGCTCGACGCGCACGCGCAGCGATTCGTACAGCAGCAGGCCGCTCAACGCGAGGACGAGCGCGGTGCAGATCGCGAACGACACCGTGAGCCGCAGCCGCAGCGTCGCGGGCAGGAAACGGCTCATGCGTCGCGCGCCTCCAGCACGTAGCCCATGCCGCGCACCGTGTGGATCAGCTTCGGCTCGTAGTCGTCGTCGATCTTCGCGCGCAGCCGGCGGATCGCCGCGTCGACCACGTTGGTGTCGCTGTTGAAGTTCATGTCCCACACCTGCGAGGCGATGGTCGCGCGCGGCAGCACCTCGCCCTCGCGGCGCATCAGCAGCCACAGCAGCGTGAATTCCTTCGCGGTGAGCAGGATCGTGCGGCCCTGGCGGGTGGCCTTGCGGCGCGTCAGGTCCAGTTCGAGGTCGGCGACGCTCAGCTGGGTGGCCTCGCGCGGCTTGCCGCGCCGCAGGAGCGAGCGCACCCGCGCGAGCAGCTCGACGAAATCGAACGGCTTCACGAGGTAGTCGTCGCCGCCGAGTTCGAGGCCGCGCACGCGGTCCTCGACGTTGTCGCGCGCGCTCAGGAACAGCACCGGCGTCGAGCGCGAGCGCCGCAGGCTTTCGACCACGCTGAGCCCGTCGCGGCCCGGCAGCATGATGTCGAGGATGATCAGGTCGTAATCCTCGGTTTCGGCCTGATGCAGCCCGGTGACGCCGTCGTCGACCCAGTCGGTCACGAAGCCGGCCTCGTTGAGCCCCTTGCGCAGGTACATGCCGGTTTTCGGTTCGTCTTCGACGATCAGGATGCGCATCTTCGTTTACCTCGTTGAAAGGCCCAGCCGCGCGAGCCACCGCGCGGGCAGGCGGCCCGCGAGCCGCGCCGCCAGCGTGCGCCGCAGCGAATGCGTGTAGGCGAGCCGGTACAGCACCGGCAGCACCAGCAGCGTGAGCAGGGTGGACGACAGGATACCGCCGATCACGACGGTTGCGAGCGGGCGCTGCACTTCGGCGCCCGTGCCGGTCGCGAGCGCCATCGGCACGAAGCCCAGCGACGCGACGAGCGCCGTCATCAGCACGGGCCGCAGCCGGGTCAGCGCGCCCTCGCGCACCGCGTCGTCGAGCGGGCGGCCTTCGTCGCGCAGGTTGCGGATGAAGGAGATCATCACGAGCCCGTTCAGCACGGCGACCCCCGACAGCGCGCTGAAGCCGACCGCCGCCGAGATCGACAGCGGGATGCCGCGCATCCACAGGAACACGATGCCGCCCGACAGCGCGAACGGGATCCCGGTGAACACGAGGAGGCCGTCCTTCACGTTGTTGAACATCATGAACAGCAGCAGGAACACCATCAGCAGCGCGACCGGCACCACCACCTGCAGGCGTTCGGCCGCGCTTTGCAGCTGCTCGAACTGGCCGCCCCACGCGATCCAGTAGCCGGACGGGATCTTCACGTCGGCGCGGATGCGCGCCTGCGCGTCGGCGACGAACGAGCCCACGTCGCGGCCGCGCACGTTCGCGCTGATCACGATGCGGCGCTTGCCGTCCTCGCGGCTGATCTGGTTCGGGCCCGGCGTCACGTCGACGCTCGCGAGTTCCGACAGCGGCACGAAGCGCACGCCGGCCGCCGCGCCGTTCGCGACCGTCGAGCCGCTCGCGGGCGTCACGCTGAACGCAGCCGGCCCGGTGTCGCCGGGGGGCAGCGCGATCGGCAGGCGCCGGATCGCGTCGATGTCGGAGCGCAACGTGTCCGGCAGGCGCACCACGATGTCGAAGCGACGGTCGCCCTGGAACAGCGTGCTGGCGGTCTTGCCGCCGATCGCCGCCGCGATCGCATCCTGCACCTCGCCGATGTTCACGCCGTAGCGCGCGAGCCGCTCGCGCGAGAGGTTGACGGTCAGCACCGGCAGGCCGGTGGTCTGCTCGACCTTCGCCTCGGACGCGCCCGGCACCTTCTGCAGGGCGTCGAGGATCCGCTGCGCGGTGCTGTTCAGCACGTCCATGTCGTCGCCGAACAGCTTGACGGCCACGTCGCTGCGCACGCCGGAGATCAGCTCGTTGAAGCGCAGCTGGATCGGTTGCGAGAACTCGTAGACGTTGCCGGGGATCTTCTGCAGCGCCTCCTCCATCTCGGTGCGCAGCGTGTCGCGCGACTTGGATGGATCGGGCCAGTCCTTGGCCGGTTTCAGCATGATGTAGGCGTCCGACTGGTTGGGCGCCATCAGGTCGGTCGCGACCTCGGCCGTGCCGGTGCGCGCGAACACGCGCTCGATCTCCGGGAACTGCGTGACCAGGGTCTGCTCGATCGTGCGCTGCATCTCCAGCGATTGCGTGAGGCTCGTGCCCGGCACGCGCAGCGTCGAGACCGAGAAATCGCCCTCGTTGAGGCTCGGGATGAATTCGCTGCCGAGCCGCGTCGCGAGCAGCGTGGTCAGCGCGACGATCGCGACGGTGCCGATCAGCACCGGCCGCGCGCGCCGCATGCAGATGTCCAGCAGCGGTGCATAGGCGCGCCGCGCCCAGGTCATCAGGCGGTTTTCCTTCTCCTGCACCTTGTCGCCGATGAACAGCGCGACCGCGGCGGGAATGAAGGTGACCGTGAGCACCATCGCGGCGGCGAGCGCCATCACGACGGTCAGCGCCATCGGATGGAACATCTTCCCCTCGACGCCCGTCAGCGCGAAGATCGGCAGGTACACCACCATGATGATCACCTGGCCGAAGATCAGCGCGCGGCGCGCCTCCTGCGACGCCGAGAACACCTCCGCGAAGCGTTCCTCGCGGGTCAGCGGGCGGCCGAGCGCGGTCTGCGCGTGCGCGAGCCGCCGCACGCAGTTCTCGACGATCACGACCGCGCCGTCGATGATGATGCCGAAGTCGAGCGCGCCGAGGCTCATCAGGTTCGCGCTGACTTTCGCGTTCACCATGCCGGTGAAGGTCATCAGCATCGACAGCGGGATCACGAGCGCGGTGATCAGCGCCGCGCGCAGGTTGCCGAGGAACAGGAACAGCACGGCGATCACGAACAGCGCGCCTTCGAGCAGGTTCTTCTTGACGGTCGCGACGGCCTTCTCGACCAGCACCGTGCGATCGTAGACGGGCACCGCCTTCACGCCGGCCGGCAGCGAGCGGTTGACCTCGACCATCTTGCGCGCGACCGCGTCGGCGACCGTGCGGCTGTTCTCGCCGATCAGCATGAACACGGTGCCGAGCACGACCTCGCGGCCGTTCTCGGTGGCCGCGCCGGTGCGCAGCTCGCGACCGATGCCCACTTCGCCGATGTCCTTCATCCGCACCGGCACGCCGCCGACGTTGGTCAGCACGATGTTCGCGAGATCGTCGACCGAGCGCGCCTGGCCCGGCACGCGCACGAGATACTGCTCGCCGCGCTTCTCGTCGGTCTCGATGGTCCACATGTAGATCTCGCCGAGCCCGGTCGAGGTCGGCCCCATGATCGGCGCAACGCCCTCCGGCAGCCGGTCCTTGGCTTGCTGCAGGCGCTCGTTGACGAGCTGCCGCGCGAAGTAGATGTCGGTGCCGTCCTTGAAGATCACGGTGATCTGCGAAATCCCGTAGCGGGAGATCGAACGGGTCTGCTCCAGATGCGGCAGGCCCGCCATCACCGTTTCCAGCGGATAGGTCACGCGCTGCTCGACTTCGAGCGGCGAATAGCCGGGCGCGGGCGTGTTGATCTGCACCTGCACGTTGGTGATGTCGGGCACGGCGTCGATCGGCAGCTTCTGGTAGCTGTAGACGCCGAGCGCCGCTGCCGCGAGGACGGCGAGCAGCACGAGCCAGCGGTGCGCGATGGCGAAGCGAATCAGGCGCTCAAACATTCGAAGGATTCCAGGGATCTAGTGAGGTCCGGGTGGCCCGGACCGCGTGGGCGTGGCTCAATGCCCCTCGGCGGAGCCTTTTTCCAGCTCCGACTTCAGGATGAAACTGTTGTCGGTCGCATAGCGCTGGCCGGCGCGCAGGCCGCGCGTCACCTCGGTGAAGCGATCGTCGCGTTCACCCAGCTCCACCGGCTGCGCAACGAAGCCGCGCGCGGTCTCGACGAATACCGCGGGCTGCCCGTCGAGGGTTTGCAGCGCGCGCGTCTCGATCGCGACCGGCACGGCGCGCGCACGCGCGTCGACCGACACGTTGACGAACAGGCCCGGCCGCCACGCGAGCGACGGATTCGGCAGCACCACGCGCGCGGGCGCGGTGCGGGTCTGCGCGCCGAGCAGCGCGCCGACATAGGCGATCTCGCCGCTCGCCTGCGAGTCGAACGCGGTCGCCTTGACGGTCGCGCGGCGGCCGACCCGCACCTCGTCGAGCCGTTGCGCGGGCACGGCCATCTCGGCCCACACCGTCGACAGGTCCGCGAGCACGAATACGTTCGCGTCGGCCGCGACCGCTTCGCCCGGCGTCACGTGTTTCTCGACGATGGTGCCGGAGAAGGGCGCGCGCAACTCGTAGCGGTTGAGCGCGCCGGTGGCGGACGCATTGATCGCGGACAGCTTCTGCTGCGCGTTCTGCACCGCGATCTCCGCTTCGCGCAGTTGCACCTGCGCGGCCTGATAGTCCTGCTCGGCCGAGATCCGTTCTTCCCACAGGGTCTTTTCGCGCGCATAGACCTGGCGTGCGCCGGTCAGGCGCTTCTGTGCGGTCAGCAGTTCGCTGCGGCGGTCCGACAGGTCGGTGCTCGCGATCACCGCGAGCACGTCGCCCTTGCGCACCTGCTGGCCGATCGCGACGTTGACCTGCTCGACCACGCCCGCGATGCGCGGCACCACGTGCGCGGTGCGGTCCTCGTTGAACTTGATCTCGCCCGGCAGCTGGAACGACGCGACGATCTCGGCGGGCGCGGCCTGCGCGAGGCCGATCTTCGAGGCGCGGATCTGCTCGGCCGTGAGCGGCAGCAGGCCGTCGCCGAGCGAGTAGCTGAAGGCCTGCCGCAGCGCACCGGCGCGCAGCTGGAGCTGCACGTCGAACACGTGCGGCTTCGCGAGCGGCTCGCGGGTCGTATAGCGCTCGCCGTTCGCGACGAGCACGAGCGGCGTGCGGGTGCCGTCGTAGCGCACCAGCGTCGCGTCGAGCGCGGCGTCGGGGCCCGGCTTGAGCGGCTTGCCGTCGAGCGACGGGTAGATGGACAGCGTGACGGCGCCGTCCTGCTCGCTCGGCACGATTTCGAGCGCGTAGGCGCCCGTCTTCAGCACGACGCCGCCGCGTGCGCCCGGCGCGGCGGCGCTGGCGGGGGACGGGCCGGCGGCGGCGCCGGCGGACGGGCGCACGGCGGTGAAGGCGATCGTGCCGGCGGCGGCGAGCGCGCCGGCGAGCGCGACCGCCACGGCGACACGCTTCAGGTTGCGCGGCATGATGGTGATCCTCAAGGTTGGGCGGGTTGGGAAGCCGCGGCGACAGCGAGCGACGTGCCGACCAGGCGGTCGAGTTCCGCATAGGTCAGGTGCGCGTCGGTCAGGGCGCGGATGTAGCGGGTCTGGGCGTCGAACAGCGTGCGCTGCGCATCGAGCACGTCGAGAAACTGGAACTTGCCGAGCGCGTAGCCGCGCGACATCGCATCGAGCGCGTCGCGCGCGGCGGGCAACACGTCGCGCTTGAGCCGGCGCGCTTCCTGAGTGGCGTTCTCATAGCCGGCGTAGGCCTGCGCGAGCGCGAGCCGCTGTTCGAGCTGTTCGCCGGCGAGGTCGGCCTCGGCCTTCGCGGCGTTGTGCGTGGCCTCCATGATCGCGCCGCGATTCGTATCGAAGATCGGCAGCGGAATCGACACGCCGACCACCGCCTGGTTGTCCGGACGTCCTCCGGCCGTCACGCGCTTGTAGCCGGCGCTGATCGTCACGTCGGGAATGCGGCGCGCGCGTTCGAGCGCGATCCGCGCGTTCGACTGGCGCAGGTTGGCGAGCGCCTGGCGGGTCGACGGCGCGCCGTCGAGCTGCGCCTGTAGCTGCACGAGAGGCGGCATGGCGGGCAGCGCGTCGAACGCGGCGTCGCTCGCGCCGCCGCCCGGCCAGGGTCCGCCCAGCGTGTTCGCGAGCTTTTCGCGGGCCGCGGCGACGCTGGTGGCCGCGCGCGTCAGTTCGATCTGCGCGGCGGCGAGGGCGATGCGCGCCTTGGTTTCCTCGACCGGCGAGACCTTGCCCGCGCTGACCCGCCGCGCGACGAGATCGGTCGAGCGCTGGGCGATCGCGGTGGATTCCGTGCTGACGTCGAGCGTCTTCTGCGCGGCGAGCAGGCCGAAGAACGCGGACGTCACGTTCGCGCGCACCGCGGCCGACTGGGCGTCGACGGCGGCGAGCGACGCTTCGCGGCCGTAGGCCGCGACGTCCATGCGGTAGCCGCGCTTGCCGCCCAGTTCGATGCGCTGGTTGATGAGCGCGGTGCGGGTGTTCTCCTGGCGCTGGAAGCTTTCCTGCAGGTACGAGACGTCCGGATTCGGGCGCATGCCGGCCTGCACGAACGCGCCCTGGGACGCATCGGCGGCGGCGCGCGCGCCACGCAGCTGCGGATTGCGCGCGGCGGCGAGCCGTAGCGCGTCGTTCAGCGTGAACGGCGTGTCGGGCCCGGCGTCCGGGGCGGGCGCGGCGCTCTGCGCATGGGCGGCGGGCAGCAGCAGCGCGGCGGTGAGGAGGAGCACGAAGGACTTGGACATCATCGAATCGGGTGGCGATGCTACGGAGCGGGTGCGATGCAAACATGAGCGCAACATGACAAATCCGTCATGTCCCGTCGCGCACGCGAAAAAAAGCGCCCTCTTGCGAGGGCGCGGCGGCGGCGGGCCTAGCGGCCGGCCAGTTCGTTGGGGCCGAGCGGCGGATTCGACGCGCCGTCGTGGCGCGTGACCGCGTGCAGCTCGCGGTTGCGCGCCACGGTGTCGGCGCTCGGCGGGTACTCGGTCTTCTTGGCCGGCACCTGGCCTTCGTGCTGCGCGCGGATCAGTTCGGCGCGCACTTCTTCGCGGCTCTTGCCGTACTTCCCCTCGGGCATGCCGTCGGCCAGCGCGGCGCCGGCGATCGGCAGCAGAGATGCCAGGACGAACAGGGGCAGGACTTTCATGTGATCTCTCCGGTTGACGCCGCCGGGAATCGGACAGCTGGGATCATTGTGGAGAGCGAACGAAGCGGGATCATGAGTCGCGCATGACAAATCCGCCATCGCGGAAGGCGCATGACAAAACGCTCATGTTCGCGTCACGCACCGGTGTGGAGGGGCTGCCTAGACTGGCCGCACGCCATTTCGGCTGCGTCGCATCGTGTCGGCGCGGTCGCGTTCCCAGGAGCCGCCTCTCATGTCCCGTCGCCTTGCCGTTCTCGCCGTGTTGATTTCCGCTGCATCGCTCACCGCCTGCTCGGTGGCGCCGCCGGCCGCCAAGTCAGGGGGCGCGGGTGCGCCGCCTGCGCCTGGAAGCGGCGAGCGCGTCGCTTCCGCGGCAGCGGCCGGTGGGACGGTCGATTATTTCGGTCGTCCGTGCCGCTACGAGAATTTTCACGTGAAGCCGCAGCCCTGCCTGTTCCCGCGACGTCAATGAAGCCCCTCTGTTAGAGTCCCCTCATCCTGCTTGACGAATCGAGGCGCGAGGCGCGCGATGACTGCGACGATATTCGCTGCCGCGCTGCGGCGCTGGCGCCTGACGCCCGACGGCGCGCCGCGCTTCACGACGACGAGCGCGCTGCTGCCGGTGCGCATGGCGAGTCGCGCGGCCATGCTGAAGATCGCGCGCGTGCCGGAAGAACGCGCGGGCGCCGCGCTGATGGCCTGGTGGTGCGGCAGCGGCGCCGCGCGCGTGCTCGCGCACGACGGCGATGCGCTGCTGCTCGAACGCGCGCGCGGCGCGCGCTCGCTGCGCGAGATGGCGATGACGGGCGACGACGACGTCGCCAGCCGCGCGATCTGCGCCGTGGCCGCGCGCCTGCATGCGCCGCGCGTTCCGGCGCCGCCCCCGCTGACACCGCTCGCACGCTGGTTCGCGGAGCTGGATGCCGCCGCGCTCGCGCACGGGGGCATCCTGCGCACGAGCGCCGAGACGGCCCGCGCGCTGCTGGCCGAACCGCGCGAGGTGGTCGTGCTGCACGGCGACCTGCATCACGACAACGTGCTCGACTTCGGCGCACGCGGCTGGCGCGCGATCGATCCCAAGGGGTTGTACGGCGAGCGCGGCTTCGATTTCGCGAACATCCTGTGCAATCCGGACTTGCCGGTGTCGCGCGATCCGGTGCGCTTCGCACGGCAGGTGGAGGTGGTGGCCGCGGCCGCGCAACTGGAGCGCCGCCGCTTATTGGAATGGATACTGGCGTATGCCGGTTTATCGGCGGCGTGGTTTATCGCCGATGGTCTGGCGGAAAAAGCCGATTTATCCGTGGCGCGGATCGCGCTTTCGAAATTGCAGTGAACGAAGCCCGGAGCGCCAGCCCTGGCGGCATTTTGGCGATTATTTTATATATTCTGTTGCGTGTCGTTTAGTAAATCAAATAAAAATATTACAAAAACATTCATTCGATTGACGAGTGAACTTCTCTTGCCCTAGTCTGCGGGCGCGGTTCTGGTCGGCGAGCAGCGGATTATTTAATTGGCAGCGCTGCTCAACAGGAAAATATAAGAACTGGAGACGTTCATGAAGCAATTCGCGAAGCTGGCGGCCGTCGTCGCGGCGGTGAGCGTGCTGGCAGGGTGTGGGGGTGACGAGGGCGGGCCGACGGCATCGGCGCTGGCGGCCCGCAGCGGAACCGGCGCGGTCGCGGCGGCCGCGGCCACGGTGAGCACCGCGGGGACGGCAAGCGGCGCGGCCGCGCCGGCGCTGCTGTCGCTCACGCAATACGTGAACCCGCTGATCGGCACGCTGGCGAGCAATTCGCCGAATCCGGTGCCGGCCGGCCAGGCGGGCAGTGTGGTGCCGGCGGCGGGCCTGCCGTCGGGGATGGTGCAGTGGGCGCCGGACACGAACACGACGCCCGCGCCCGACAGCAGCGCGGAGCCGGGTTCCCCGGCCGGCTACTACTACGATCTCAACTCGATCCAGGGCTTCAGCGTCACGCACATGAGCGGCGCGGGGTGCGCAGGCAACAACGGCGAATTCCCGGTGATGCCGACCACCGACACGAGCAAGCTCGTGCCGACCTTCAGCCACGCGAACGAGACGGCGCGGGCCGGCTATTACTCGGTGCTGCTCGATACGCAGATCAAGGTCGAGCTGACCGCCACGCTGCGCAGCGGCTTCGGCCGCTTCACGTACCCGGCCGGCAAGCCGGCGTATCTCGTGATCGACACGACGCGCACCAACACCAAGACCTCGACCACGGGCAGCGTCACGAAGGTAGCGGCCGACACGATTTCCGGCAGCACCGTCGGCGGCGGCTTCTGCGGCAACGGCACGCCGGTGCCGGTGTACTTCTACGCGCAGTTCGACCGGCCGTTCGCGACGTCGTCGACCTTGTCGAAGGGCATCGCGAAGCTGGGCTTCGATGCGGGCGCAACGGTCCGGATGAAGATCGGCATCTCGTACGTGAGCGTCGACAACGCGAAGGCCAACCTCGCCGCGGAAAACCCGAACTGGGATTTCGATGTGGTGAAGAGCGCGGCCGACACCGCCTGGAACACCCGGCTCAATGCGATCCAGGTGACGGGCGGGGATACCGATGCGCTGACCAAGTTCTACACCGCGTTCTATCACGCGCTGTGGGCGCCGAGCCTGTTCAGCGACGTCAACGGCCAGTACATCGGCTTCGACAACAAGGTGCATACGGTATCGAAGGGCCAGGGCGCGCAGTATTCGAGCTTCTCGGGCTGGGACATCTACCGCTCGCTGATCCAGCTGAAGGCCGTGCTGTTCCCGCAGGAAACGAGCGACATGATCCAGTCGCTCGTCAACGACGCCGACCAGTGCGGCGCGATTCCGCACTGGGTCAACGACAATGTCGAGGACGGCGTGATGCCGGGCGACGCGGGTTCGCTGATGGTGTCGAGCGCGTATGCCTTCGGTGCGCGCAACTTCGATGCGCAGGGCGCGCTCGCGCACATGGTCAAGATGGCGAACATCCCGGGCACCGCGTGCAACAACGTGACGACCAACGGCGGCCGGGGCGGCTATCTGCAGTCGGGCTACATCACGGGCGGGGAGTGGGGGCAGGCGTCGTCGACGCTCGAATACACGAGCAGCGATTTCGCGATCGCGCAGTTCGCCGGCGCGCTCGGCAACACGACGATCCAGAAGATGCTGCTGAGCCGTTCCGCGTACTGGCAGAACCTGCTCAATACCTCGCTCAATCCGCCGCTGATCGCCGCGCGCAACGGCAACGGCAGCTGGATCAACGAGACGCCGAGCAGCACCGACAACTACGTGGAGGGCAATGCCGAGCAGTACACGTGGATGGTGCCGTACAACCCGGGCGGTTTGATGGCGCTGCTCGGCACGCCGCAGACGGTCGTTGCGCGCCTCGATCAGTTCTTTACCGTGCTGAACGCGGGGATGAGCCTGCCGAACTTCTACATGGGCAACGAGCCGACCTTCGAGGCGCCGTGGCTGTACAACTGGACCGGATCGCCGGCGGGTACGCAGCGGGTCGTGCAGCAGATCATGCAGTCGGCGTTCAGCACGAAGCCCGACGGGTTGCCCGGCAACGACGATCTCGGCGCGGTGTCCGGCTGGTACGTGTGGGCGGCGCTCGGGCTGTATCCGGAGATTCCGGGCGTCGGCGGCTTCGCGATCGGCAGCCCGCAGTTCCCGTCGATCACGGTCAAGCTCGGCAGCGGCAAGACCCTGACGATCAACGCGCCCGGCGCGCCGGCGTCGAACTACGTGCAGAGCCTGAGCATCGACGGCCGCAGCCAGACCAGCGCGTGGGTGCCGTACGACACGCTCGCCAACGGTGCGACGCTGAACTTCTCGATGGGCGGCGCGGCGTCGCAGTGGGGCGCGACGGACTTGCCGCCGTCGTATGGGGTGCCGGTCGCGGCGACGCCTGCCGACAGCTTCAACAACCACGGTTTCAGTGCGGACGGCGCGACGAATACCGACGGCAACGGCGCGGACTTCGACGGCAGCCAGTACAGCTATTCGGCGAATGCGCTGGCGGCGGCGGGCGTGAAGCCCGGCGCGCCGTTCGTGTACGGCGGTGCGAGCTTCGCGCTCGCGGGCGGGCAGACGCCGCTCGACAATGCGGTGACGGTGGGCCAGACCGTGATGTTGCCGCCGGGCTCGACGGGCGGCAGTGTGATCGTGCTGGGCTCGGCGAACAACGGGCCGAGCACGGGCGCGGCGCAGGTGAATTTCACGGATGGGACGAGCCAGTCGGTGACGCTCGCGTTCGATGACTGGACGCTGAACGGCGGTGGGGCGGGTGCGAAGTCCGCGATTGCGCTGACCATGGCTTATCGCAACACGGCCGGCGGGCAGAAGGACAGCGTGAAGACCTATATCTTCGCGCAGAAGATCGCGGTGCCGGCCGGCAAGCGCGTGGCGAGCGTGACGCTGCCGCGGCTCGTCAACGCGGGCAAGATGCACGTGTTCGGGATCGGGATGGGGAGTTGAGGGGAGGGAAAGGCCGCGCCGTCCGGAAGGGCGGCGCGGTTTTTGGGTTCTTCGCAGCGTTCCGTAGAGCGCGGGCAGGCTGTCGGCGTTCGGCCGGAGTCTGCATGGATCGCCGGCGATCGCCGGTACCGGCCCGCTATGCGGTCGCAGACACAATCAGCATCATGGGGCGTTCCAGTTCCTCCGCCAATTGCGGTGCCTGCTCGATCTGCGCCGGCGTCGGGGCGAACTCCTCGACCCGTCGGATCGCGAAGCCCGCGTCGATCAGCGTGTTGAGCGTCGTGCCGAGCGTTCGGTGGTACTTCAGAACGTCCTTGATGAACCAGTCCGTCCGGCGTTGACCCTCGACGGAATATCGATTGACCGGCCAGGTTTTGCGCCCGTCTTCCTCGCCGATCCACTGCGCCTGCGCTGCCGCCATGAAGATCGGATGCTCGATCGTGAAAACGAAATGCGCGTTGGGGACGAGCGCCTTGCGGATCACCCGCACGAGGCGGTCGAAGTCCTGAACATAGTGAAAGGTCAGCGCGCTGTACGCCAGGTCGAAAGCCCCTTCGGGCAGGTCCAGCGTGTCGAGATCGGCGATGCGATACTCAATCGCGGCATCCGCCGTTTCGGCTCGCGCGCGCTCGATCATGTTGTGCGAAAGGTCGAGGCCCAGGACCGAGGCCGCGCCCTGCTTGCGCATCCAGCGCGAGGCCCAGCCGAAGCCGCATCCCAGATCGACGACCCGTCTGCCGCGCAGATCGGGCAGCAAGCCTCGGATCACCGGCCATTCGGGCGCGCCGTCCAACCCGTGCACCTGCCGGGGCAATTGGCTGTAGTTCGCGAAGAAGTCGGGATTGTCGTAGATGTTCTGCGCCATGTATCTCTCCGGGAATGACGAGGGGCGAGGCCGGGTCGAACGACCTCATGCGAGAAGGGGCGGCACGACGGTGCTGACCGTGGCCGCCTTGCCTCAAGGCGCGAGAACCTTCTTCATCGAGGGAGAGAGGTGCGGTACGTAGCGCTCTCGCTCATAGAACGGGATGGCGTCCGGCCGCGCATCGAGAAATATCGCGCTCATGCCGCGAGCCCGGGCGTCGACTTCGGCATATTCCATCAAGGATCGGCCCACGCCGCTCCCTCGGCCCGCCGCCTCGACCACGAGATCGTCGATATGAAGGTGCGGCCCGCGCGCCAAGGTGTGGACGGGTCTCATGCCCATCACGCCGACGATCTTCCCATCGAGCAATGCTGCCACGAGTTCGTAGCCCGAATACGATTGCCGGCGGGCCCGCTCCAGGAATTCGGATTCTTCGAGCGATCGAAGTTGAGCGATGACCGGGTATGCCTGCACCCATTCCGGCGGCGACAGCCTTCTGATTTCCAACCTGCTGCTGCGATGTTCAGGCATGGCTCGAATCGATCCTCACGCGAAAGCACAAATTATTGCACGGCGCCGTGCGGCGGGCTTCCACGTTGTGTCGGGCAGCTTTCGAGAATGACCGCTGACTGCTCGGGGTCGCACGGCGACACCCTGCGACATTCCCGATGTTCCTGTATCAGCGGTCCGGTGCAGCCAATGCGGCAAGCACGTCTTGCACGGCGTCGCTGTCCGGCGCGGATGGCGCAAGGCTGTCGCGCGGGCACCAGGGATAGGGCAGGCCGCGCGCCCAGCCGAGCAGCGCCGCGTTCGCGTCGGCGGGCAGCGTCGCCATCCGCTCGATCGCGATGTGCAGCCGTGCTACGAGTCCCGTCGCTTCGTCGGCCTGCCAGTCGTAGCGGCCGAAGCCGATGCGCGCCGCGCCGGACGTCTTGTCCGTCATGCACACGAGCCAGTCGCACGCGAAGCGGTCGTCATGCGCGGGCGGCGCGCCGATGCAGAACGTGTACACATTTTCGTAGCGCTGCGCGAATCCGCTCGACAAGGTTGCAGCGATCGCATGCACGCCGCGCACGGCGGCCGGAAACGCGATTTCCTCGGTGCGGACCGTCATCGCCAGTTCGGCGTCGGCGACGAACGCGTCCGTCATCCGGTGCGGACGGTTGAAGTCCTTCGCATGGATGTAGGTTTCGATGGCGTGTTGCAGGCGGGTGGGCATGGTCGGGCGGTGCGGAGGCGGATCAGGTGGAGGAGTCTAGCGGGGCGCGGTATCCGTGCGGGTGATGCCGCGTTGGAAGTCGGGGTATTCGTCGCACTGTGCAAGCGTTCCGTTTCAAGCACGAACGCGAGCGCGAGCGCCGATCAGGTGCGCCGCCCACGCCGATGCGATACCCGGCCGCACGCCGTCACGCCGTCACGCCGCGAACCCGCCGGGCGCCACCCATCAAAACCGCTCCGCCCGAAACGGCGTCAAGTCGACCGACGCAGGTTCTCCACAGATCCGATCCGCCAGCACCCTCCCCGTGATCGGCCCGAGCGTCAGCCCGTGGTGGTTGTGCCCGAACGCGAACCACAGGCCGGCATGGCGCGGCGCGGGGCCGATCACGGGCCGCATGTCCGGCGTGCATGGGCGCAAGCCGAGCCACGGTGCCGGATCCAGGCGTTCACCCAACCCGAACAGCGGCCGCGCGACCCGTTCCGCTCGCGCGAGCTGCACGCCTGTCGGCGGCAGCTCGCGCGCCGCGATCTCGACGCCCGTGGTCAGCCTCAACCGGCCTTCCATCGGCGCGATCACATAGCCATGCTCGGTATCGACGACCGGCGCCGACAAGGGAGCGCCCGCCGGCGGCGCGTAGTGCATGTGATAGCCGCGCTTGGCGCGCAGCGGGATCCGATAGCCGAGCGGCGCGAACACCTGATCCGACCACGGCCCGAGCGCGACCACCGCCTCGCGCGCGATGCATTCGCCGTCGGCCGTGCGCACCGTCCAGCCGCCGCCGCTGCGCGCGCGAAGGGTCGTGGCGTCGCCGGCGAGCAGCGCACCGCCTTCGCGTTCGAACAGGCGCGCATAGGCGTCGACGAGCGCGCCCGGATTCACGACCGTCTTCGGATCGAGCCAGTGCAGGCCGCCGCAGAACCCCGCGCCGAGCGACGGCTCCTGTGCGCGCAGCGCGGCCGCGTCGAGCGGCGCGATGCGCAGCCCGTGGCGTTGCGCGCTCGCGGTGGCGCCGGCGAGACCGCGGGCGAACTGGGCCGGCGTGCGAAACGCCTCGATCCATCCGCTTGCGCGCACGAGCGCGTGCGCTTGGGCGCGGGCCGTGAGTCCATCGTGTTCCGCCACGCTGCGTTCGATCAGCGGCAGCAGGTCGCGCGCGGCGGCTGCGTGCCGGTGCGGCGCGGATTCGCGCCAGAAGCGCAACAGCCACGGCGCGAAGGCGGGGAGAGACGGCGCGTGCCAGTAAAGCTCGGTCGAGCGATTGAGCGCGTAGCGCGCGAGCGTCAGCGGGTTGCGTGGAAAGGCATACGGTTCGACCGACGAGCGCTCGATCAGGCCCGCGTTGCCGAAGCTCGTGCCGCCGCCGGGCGTGCCGCGCTCGACGAGCGCGACCCGCCGGCCGCGGTCCTGCAAGTGCAGTGCGATCGAGACGCCGACGATGCCGGCGCCGAGGACGAGAACGTCGTAATCCATGGCGTGATGCGGGGCGGTTGCCGGAGGAAAGGCCGAGCGCCCGCTCGAGAATGCGTGAAAGGCGAATGTAACAACAAACGGCTGCCCGCGACACGGCGGCGCGTGCGCATGAGCATGACGAGGCGCGCGTCGTCGTTCAGCTTCGGCCGTCCGGCCTGTCCTTCACTCCGGGACCGACGTGCCGTGGCTCGAGGTGATCTTCATCGAGTCGCCGAGCCCGACCCATCCGCTCGGCGCGAAGGGCATCGGCGGGGCGGGGGCGATTCCGGTGACATCCTGCATCGCGTCGGCGATCGACGATGCGCTCGCGGCGTTCGGCGTGCAGGTCGTCCGTGAGCCCCGTGCGCCTGGTCTGATCAGATCGACGCGCGCCGGCTTACCACGGCAGCCTGCACGACGAACTCGCCGAACTGCCGATCGCGGTCGCGGTGCACTGGCTGCCCATCGGATGCGTGAAGTAGGTGCGGGTCTCGCCGATCGGGACGAGCGGGTTGACGGGCGGCGGCATGTAGCGACCGTCGCGGTGATCGGGGCGCGCGTAGCGCAGCCGGTTCTGGTGGAAGGCCGCGAGCTCCCGCTGCTGGATCTCGAACGCCGTGGTCGGCACGGCATCCTGCGGCGTAGGCTCGGTCAGATGGCTGGCGATTTCGCGGCGGCGCTGTTCGGCCGGGCTCGGCGTCGTGAAATCGACGGCCGGGTTGGACGTGGTGTAGGACGCCGCGTCGAGCGGCGCGGCGAAGCGCGACGGCGGGCTCGCGTGCGCGGTCAGCGCGCCGTGCGCCTGGGTGTGTTCGACGCTGAACAGGTTGACGGCAACGGCAGCGGAGGCCGGCATGGCCTGGGCCGCGGTGGCGTGGAGCAGGGTGGCCGCGAGAACGGCGCGCGTGATCGGATGCATGACGGGAAGGCTCGCGCGTAAACAGATGGGCGGGAGATTCGAACCCATGGCTGGCGGCGCGGATGCGAACCGATGGGACGCGGGAGCGTGGCTGAGGCTCGAAGACTGGTTCGTATTATTACATAAATATTACAAACCATTTTCGACCTTGACCGAGACGTGCGCTAAACAGGCCGCGTGGGCGCACAACACCGGATCCGGCGAGACCGACGCCCGCCCGCATGTGGTTGCACCCTGCGGCACGCGTGCGCGCAGGGTGCCGCGCGGCGAAGACGGGATGCGCGACGGCGTGAAAGCGGGGACGGAGGGGCGGCGATACGCAGGTGGACCGTTGCGGCCGACGCGGCCCGCGCGGGCCGATCCGACGCCGATGAACGGGCCGGATCGCGGCGGGTGCAACCGTGACTCAGACGTGTACTGAACTGCGTATTTTCCCTGATTGGTACGTCAATTGTGCGCAGGCGGGGGAAAAACGAACCTATAATTTCGGCTGCCTTGCCAACGGCTGTCGGAATATCCCTCCGGCATGCGGTTCGGCAAGCGGGGCAGGCGATTCGCTTGCGCGATACAAGACGCATTACGTTGTCTTTCCGAACCAAGGTCTCCGGTCCCAGTCCCGGGGGCTGACACTGCCGGGCCCCGCAAGCGCTGTTTCCATCTGCAGGTCCGTCTTTCCGTCTCGGGCGTGCTCCAGTTTCGTCCTCCACGGGTGTTGTTCGATTGCGCAAGTCATGCTGATGTCGTTGCCCGTATGACTAAACATAATCGAGGAGCTCCTGATGATGCTGTCCCGTCTTTCGTCCATCTCCCTCGCCGCCGCGCTGCTGGTCGCCGGCGCCGCACACGCTGACACCGTGAAGATCGCCTTTGCCGGCCCGATGAGCGGCTCGGTCGCCCAGTACGGCGACATGGTCAAGGCCGGCGTGCTGACGGCGGTCGAGCAGATCAACGCCGCCGGCGGCGCGGGCGGCAACAAGCTCGAAGTGGTGATGATGGACGACGCCTGCGAGCCGAAGCAGGCCGTCGCCGTCGCCAACAAGATCGTGAGCCAGAAGATCAAGTACGTGATCGGCCACGTGTGCTCGGGCTCGACGATCCCCGCGTCCGACATCTACGAAAACGAAGGCATCGTGATGGTCACGCCGTCGGCCACCGCGCCGCAGCTGACCGAGAACAAGAAGCGCAAGTTCATCTTCCGCACGATCGGCCGCGACGACCAGCAGGGGCCGGCCGCCGCGCAGTACATCATCACCAAGGTCAAGCCGAAGAAGGTCGCGGTGCTGCACGACAAGCAGTCGTACGGCCAGGGCGGCGCGACGTCGGTGAAGAAGGACCTCGAAGCGGCGAAGATCCCGGTCGTGCTGTTCGAAGGCATCAACGCGGGCGATTCCGACTACTCGGCCACCATCACCAAGCTCAAGTCGCAAGGCGTCGACTTCGTGTACTTCGGCGGCTACCACCCGGAAATGGGCCTGCTGCTGCGTCAGGCGCGCGAGCAGGGCGTGAAGGCCGTGTTCATGGGACCGGAAGGCGTCGGCAACAAGGACGTGACGGCGATCGCCGGCCCGGCGTCGGAAGGCATGCTCGTCACGCTGCCCGCCGACTTCACGGCCGACCCGGCCAACGCGGCGCTCGTGAAGGCGTTCGCGGACAAGAAGCGCGATCCGAACGGCCCGTTCCAGATGCCGGCGTACTCGGCCGTCAAGATCATCGCCGATTCGATCGCGGGCGCGAAGAGCACCGATCCGACCAAGGTGGCCGCGTACATGCACCAGCACAGCTTCGACACGCCGATCGGCAAGGTGGCCTACGATCAGCAGGGCGACCTGAAGGCGTTCAAGTTCGTGGTCTACACGTGGCACAAGGACGCCACCAAGACGGCCGCCAACTAAAACCGGCGTTCCCCCCGCCCATCGCCCGCCCCGCCGGATTTCGCGCGGGGCGCGCGCGCATGGGCGCGCCGCATGATCGGCGCGCCGGCCGGGCGGGGTATCGAGATCGCGCGCCGTCCGTCCCTGCGGCGCGGCGCGAACGGGGGTTTCCCGCATGACAGACTTCTTTCCGCAATTCGCCCAGCAGCTGGTCAACGGCCTGACGCTGGGTGCGATCTATGCGTTGATCGCCATCGGCTACTCGATGGTCTATGGGATCATCGGCATGATCAATTTCGCCCACGGCGAGATCTACATGATCGGCGCCTACGTGGGCCTCGTCACGCTGACCGCGATCGGCGTGTCGGCCGGCTATCCGCTGCCGCTCGTGCTCGGCGCGGCGCTCATCGTGTCGGTGCTCGTGACCGGGCTGTACGGCTTCGCGATCGAACGCGTCGCGTACCGGCCGCTGCGCGGCGGGCCGCGGCTCGTGCCGCTGATCTCCGCGATCGGCATGTCGATCTTCCTGCAGAACTACGTGCAGATCGGCCAGGGCGCGCGCGACGTGTCGGTGCCGGTGCTGATCTCGGGCGCGTTCGACATCCATCTCGGCGGCGATTTCGACGTCACCGTGCCGTATTCGCGTCTCCTGATCGTCTGCGTGACGCTCGTGCTGATGATCGCGCTCACGCTGTTCATCGCGCATTCGCGCATGGGCCGCGCGTGCCGCGCGTGCGCCGAGGACATGCGGATGGCCAACCTGCTCGGCATCGACACCAACCGCGTGATCTCGTTCACCTTCGTGCTCGGCGCGATGCTCGCGGCGGTCGGCGGCGTGCTGATCGGCCTCACGATCGGCAAGCTCAATCCGTACATCGGCTTCGTCGCGGGGATCAAGGCGTTTACCGCGGCCGTGCTGGGCGGCATCGGCAGCATCCCCGGCGCGATGCTGGGCGGCGTGCTGCTCGGCCTCGCCGAAACCTTCGCCTCCGGCTACATGCCCGCCGAATACAAGGACGTGGTGGCCTTCGGCCTCCTCGTGCTGATTCTCCTGTTCCGCCCGACCGGCCTGCTCGGCAAGTCGGACATCGAAAAGGTCTGAGGGACGCAGATGAATCAAACCATCACTACGCCGCGCGGCGCGTCGCCCGCGATCGGCGCGGGCCAGTCGCTCAAGAATGCGGTGACGGCCGCCGTGCTCACGGCGCTCCTCACGATTCCCGTGCTGGGCCTGCAATTGAAGCTCGACGGCTACCAGGTGGTGCTCGAAGCGCACTGGCGGCCGGTCTGGATCGCGGTCGCCGCGGTCTTCCTGTTCCAGCTGTTCAAGCCGGCGCTCGTGCGCGCGAAGGCGAGCCTGCCGCTGCCCAAGGTCGCGCCGCTCGGCGCGCAGCATCAGCGCGCGATCATCTGGGCGCTGGTCGCGGTCGGCTTCGTGTGGCCGTTCTTCGGCTCGCGCGGCGCGGTCGACGTCGCGACGCTCGCGCTGATCTACGTGATCCTCGGGCTCGGCCTGAACATCGTGGTCGGCTACGCGGGCCTGCTCGATCTCGGCTATGTCGGGTTCTATGCGGTCGGCGGCTACACCTACGCGATGCTGAACCAGTACTTCGGGCTCACGTTCTGGGAGTGCCTGCCGCTCGCCGCGCTCGCGGCGGCGCTGTTCGGCTTCGTGCTCGGCTTCCCGGTGCTGCGGCTGCGCGGCGACTATCTCGCGATCGTCACGCTCGGCTTCGGCGAGATCATCCGCCTGCTCGCGAACAACCTGACCAGCCTGACGGGCGGCCCGGACGGTATTTCCGGCATCCCGAAGCCCACCGTGTTCGGCATCGAGATGGCGCGCAGCGCGAGCGTCGAGGGCGCGAAGACCTTCCACGAACTGCTCGGCCTCGAATACAGCGGCGAGCACATGGTGATCTTCCTGTACCTGCTCGCGCTCGTGCTGGTGTGCTTCACGTTGTTCGTCACGAGCCGGCTGATCCGCATGCCGATGGGCCGGGCCTGGGAAGCGCTGCGCGACGACGAGATCGCGTGCCGCTCGCTCGGCCTGAACCCGACCCGCATCAAGCTGTCGGCGTTCACGCTCGGCGCGTCGTTCGCCGGTCTCGGCGGCGCGTTCTTCGCGGCGCGCCAGGGGCTCGTCAATCCGGAGTCGTTCACCTTCATCGAATCGGCGCTGATCCTCGCGATCGTGGTGCTGGGCGGCATGGGCTCGCAGCTCGGCGTGATCCTCGCGGCGATCCTGCTGACCGTGCTGCCCGAAGTCGCGCGCGGCTTCGCCGAGTACCGGATGCTGATCTTCGGTCTCGTGATGGTGTTGATGATGATCTGGCGTCCGCAGGGCCTGCTGCCTGCGAGCCGTCCCCACGTGGAGCTGCCCCAATGACCGCGCAATCCGACATGTTGAAGGTGACCGGCTTGCAGATGCGCTTCGGCGGCCTGCTCGCGGTCGACGGCATCGATTTCGACGGGCGTCGCGACGAGGTGTTCGCGATCATCGGCCCGAACGGCGCGGGCAAGACCACGGTGTTCAATTGCGTCGGCGGCTTCTACCGTCCGACGGCGGGCGGCATCGTGCTCGACGGCCAGCCGATCGCGGGGCTGTCGAGCCACCAGATCGCGCGCAAGGGGCTCGTGCGCACGTTCCAGAACATCCGCCTGTTCCGCTCGCTGACGGTGGTCGAGAACCTGCTCGTCGCGCAGCACCGCCAGGTGAAGTCGGGGCTGCTGCACGGGCTGTTCGCGACGCCCGCCTACCGGCGCGCGGAGCGCGAGGCGCTCGAACGCGCGGCGCTGTGGCTCGAACGCATGAATCTGACGGCGGTGGCGAACCGTGCGGCGGGCACGCTCTCGTACGGCCACCAGCGGCGGCTCGAAATCGCGCGCTGCATGATCACCGAGCCGCGCCTGCTGCTGCTCGACGAACCGGCGGCCGGCTTGAACCCGCAGGAGAAGGTCGAGCTGCAGCACCTGATCGACCGGCTGCGCCGCGAGTTCGGCGTCGCGGTGCTGCTGATCGAACATGACATGAGCCTCGTGATGGGGGTGTCGGACCGCATCCTCGTGATGGAGCACGGCCGGCCGATCGTGATCGGCGCACCCGAGGCGGTGCGCAACGATCCGCGCGTGATCAAGGCCTATCTGGGGGAGGAGTGATGCTGAAGCTGGAACAGGTCCATACGCATTACGGCGCGATCGAGGCGCTGTCGGGCGTGTCGATCGAAGTCAACAAGGGCGAGATCGTCACGCTGATCGGCAGCAACGGCGCGGGCAAGACGACGCTGATGATGACCGTGTGCGGCACGCCGCGCGCGTCGCGCGGCCGCGTGCTGTTCGAGGGGCAGGACATCACCGGGATGCCGACCCACGAGATCATGCGCCGCGGGCTCGCGATCTCGCCGGAAGGGCGGCGCGTGTTCCCGAGCCTGACC
The DNA here is from genome assembly GCF_010645215.1 of Burkholderia multivorans. Classification (GTDB taxonomy): domain Bacteria; phylum Pseudomonadota; class Gammaproteobacteria; order Burkholderiales; family Burkholderiaceae; genus Burkholderia; species Burkholderia multivorans_A. Next base: position 28,327 of record NZ_JAAGNW010000019.1, read on the forward strand.
GTGCTCGAAAACCTCAAGATGGGCGCGTTCTTTTCGAGTCGCGACGAGATCGAGGAAGGGATCGAGCATGTGTACCGGCTGTTTCCGCGCCTGAAGGAGCGCTCCGCGCAGCGCGCGGGCACGATGTCGGGCGGCGAGCAGCAGATGCTCGCGATCGGCCGCGCGCTGATGAGCCGGCCGCGCCTGCTGCTGCTCGACGAACCGACGCTCGGCCTCGCGCCGCTCGTGATCGCGCAGATCTTCGACATCATCCGCACGATCCGCGAGGAAGGCGTGACGGTGTTCCTCGTCGAGCAGAACGCCAACAAGGCGCTGCACGTGGCCGATCGCGGCTACGTGCTGGAGACCGGCCGGGTGGTGCTCGCCGATACCGGCGCGAACCTGCTCGCGAACGACCGCATCAAGAGCGCGTATCTCGGCGGCTGACGCCGGGCGGGCGGCTTCGGCCGCCCGCTTGCCTCCGCTTACTTCCGCGCGGCAATCCACGCCGCGATCTCCGGCCACGCATTGCGCAGCGTGCGCGACCCCATGAACAGACCGATGTGCCCGCCCGGCACGGTGCGGCTCGTCACCTGGCCGACCGGCGTGCCGACGTACTTGCGCGCGTCGAGCACCTGTTCGGGCGTGGTGATGTCGTCCGATTCGCCGGCCAGCAGATAGACGGGGCAGGTGATGCGGCGCAGGTCGAGCGTCTGGCCCAGTGCGACGAATTCGCCCTTCGCGAGCCGGTTCTCCTTGAACAGCTGCACGATCGCCTGCAGGTACCAGCGGCCGGGCAGGTCGATCGGCTGCTCGTACCAGCTCGCGAACGCCTCTTCCTTGCGCAGGTAGGCCGGATCGTCGAGGTGTTCGTAGAGATCGATGTGCTCGCGCAGGTAGTGCATCTCCGGATGCATGTTCTTCCAGCCGCGCAGCATCAAGCGCCCGCGCATCAGCCCGCCGCCCAGCTTCACCAGCTCCTCGTAGAACGAGGTCGGATAGGTGTGCGCCATCCGCTTGATCGGGCCGTCGCCCGCGTCGGTGTCGATCGGCGAACCGGCCAGCACGAGGCTCGCGACCTTGTGCGGAAAGCGCGCCGCATACATCGAGACCAGCCAGCCGCCCTGGCACAGGCCGACCAGGTTCACGCGGCCGCCGACCTCGTCGACGCATACGTTCAGCTCCGCGAGGTACTGGTCGATTTCCAGATCCTTCATGTCTTCCGTCGCCGAGCGCCAGTCGGTCATGAAGAGGCGCGTCACGCCGTGGGCGCGCAGCGTTTCCATCAGGCTCTGCCCCGGCTGGTAGTCGGCGATCATCGAACTGTGGCCCGCGTAGGGCGGATCGACGATCGTCGGTATGCCGTTCGCGGGCGCGACGGAGTAGTCGCGGAACACCATGGTGCGCAGCTCGAGCAGCGGCCGGTTCTCCGAGGCGAGCGTCGGGTGCAGCTCGAAGTGGAGCTTCTCCTCCTCGGCGAGAAACTGCAGGTTGCGCGCCGACAGTTCGGCGCCGGCCTTGAACATCGCAGCGGCGGCGGCCATCGGCCAGAACAGCGGCAGGGCGGGTGTGAAGGGCGTGGCGGTCGGGAGGGCTTCCGTGGTCGACATGGCGGGTCAGTCCGAAAGAGACGGCGTAGGGACGCGCGCATGATCCAGCAGCTGCCGGGTATGGCGCGCGATCATCAGGTTTTCGTCGGTCGGGATCACGCGCACCGTCGTGTGCGAGGCGGGCGTGCTCACGATTGCGCTGCCGCGTGCGTTCGCGTCGTCGTCGAGCGCGATGCCGAGCCAGGCGGCGCGCTGGCACACGCGCTCGCGCACGTGCGGCGCATGCTCGCCGATGCCGGCCGTGAACACCAGCAGGTCGAGCCCGCCCAGCACGCCCGCGAGCGCGGCCAGCTCGCGCGCGATCCGGTACGTGAACAACTCGATCGCATGATGCGCGGCGGGCGCGTCGCTCGCGAGCAGCGTGCGCATGTCGCTCGAGATGCCCGACACGCCGAGCAGCCCCGATTCCGCATAGAGCAGGTGCTCGACGTCGTCGAGCGTGCGGCCATGCTCGCGCAGCAGGTACAGCACCGCGCCCGGATCGAGCGCGCCGGTGCGGGTGCCCATCGGCAGGCCGTCGACGGCCGTGAAGCCCATCGTCGTCGCGACGCTCGCGCCGTGTTCGAGCGCGCACAGGCTCGCGCCGTTGCCGAGATGCGCGACCACCGTGCGGCGCGTGCGCCATGCCGGGTCGAGGCGGTCGAGCGCGGTCGCGATGTACTCGTAGGACAGACCGTGGAAACCGTAGCGCACGATGCCCTGCTCGGTCAGCGCGCGCGGCAGCGCGAACTCGCGTTCGAGCGCGGGCAGCGTGTGATGGAACGCGGTGTCGAAGCAGGCGACCTGCGGCAGGTCGGGCGCGATCGCGCTGACCGCGCGGATCGCATCGACATGATGCGG
>NZ_JAAGNW010000019.1:30765-35059 GCF_010645215.1 Burkholderia multivorans
GCACCGCGGAATCGATCCGCACCGGCGCGGAGAACTGCCGGCCGCCGTGCACCACGCGAAGGCTGACGCCGTCGAAGCCGGCCTCGGTGCCGACATGGTCGACGAACCACGCATGCAGCGCCTCGATCGCGCCGTGATGATCGGCGCAGGCAAGCAGCTGGTCGGCGAGCAGCGCGCCGTGCGCGTCGCGCGCCACGAGACGGGGCGCATGCTGCAGCGGCTCGATCTCGCCATGCAGCGCGGCGCGCAGCGTGCGGTCGGGGAGCGTTTCGTAGACCGAGAATTTCAGGCTCGACGAGCCCGCATTCAGCACCAGGATCGGGTCGCGCATCGTGGCCTCCTCAGGCGGGACGCGCGCCGGTGCGCGTCGCATGCGCGTGCAGCGCGGCCACCGCGCAGCTCGCGAGCCGGGTGCGCTCGCTGTCGGCGCGGCTCGTCAGGATGATCGGCACGCGCGCGCCGAGCACGATGCCCGCCGCGTCGGCGTTCGCGAGGAAGGTCAGTTCCTTGGCGAGCATGTTGCCGGCTTCGAGGTCGGGCGCGAGCAGGATGTCGGCGTCGCCCGCGACGGGCGAGACGAGATGCTTGAGCCGCGCCGCCTCCGGATCGATCGCATTGTCGAGCGCGAGCGGCCCGTCGAGCAGCCCGCCCGTGATCTGGCCGCGCTCGGCCATCTTGCACAGCGCGGCGGCGTCGAGCGTCGACGGCAGTTTCGAACTGACCGTCTCGATCGCCGACAGGATCGCGACCTTCGGTGTGTCGATACCGAGCGTGTGCGCGAGATCGATCGCATTGCGAATGATCTCGGCTTTCTGTTCGAGCGTCGGCCGGATGTTGACCGCCGCGTCGGTGATGAAGATCGGCTTGCGATGGGTGGGCACGTCCATCACGAAAACATGGCTCAGGCGGCGTTCGGTGCGGATTCCGCTGTCCGGGCGGACCACCTCGGCCAGCAGCTCGTCGGTGTGCAGGCTGCCTTTCATCAGCGCATCGGCTTCGCCCGCGCGCACCAGCTCGACCGCGCGCGCCGCCGCCGCATGACTGTGCGGCGCGTCGACCCGGCGATAGCTGCCGATATCGAGCCGCAGCGTGTCGGCGAGCGCCTCGATGCGGGCGAGGGGGCCGACCAGGATCGGCGTGATGAGGCCGGTGCGGGCCGCGTCGAGCGCGGCCTTCAACGACACCTCGTCGCACGGGTGCGCGACGGCGACCGTCACCGGGGCCAGCGCGCGGCAGCGGGCGATCAGCGCGTCGTACTTCTCATGCTTGCGAGTCTCGGACATTGGAGCGATTCCTCGAATGCGGCGGGCAGGAGCGGCGCGAACGGAACGGCGGGCGGGCCGCCGCGCGGCGGGGGAGACAGCCTGACACGGATGGCGCGCGGAGCGGGTGCCGGAGGCAGGCCCGGCGCGGGCATCGACAGGCATTGTGCGCGCCTCGTCCGGGCATCCTATGATCTGCATCAAGCGCCCCCGCGGCGTGACCGATAGCCTTGTCCGCAGGTTCACGGCAATCCGGCCGGCGCCGCGCGGCCGGCCGCACGACACGATCCAGGCACCATGCATATACGCGAAATTCGCGCGAAGATCGACAGCACGCAGTCAACGCGCAAGATCACGCGGGCGATGGAAATGATCGCGCGCACCAAGATGGCGAACGCGCAACGGCGCGCGCGCGATTTCCGGCCGTATGCGACGCGCATCGCGGCGATCGCGGCGCGGATGCTGCGCGACCGACCCGACTGCGCATCCGCGCTGATGCGCGACGAAGGCGACGCCCGGGGTGGCGACGCGCGACATATCGGGGTGATCGTCGTCAGTACGGATCGCGGCCTGTGCGGGCCGCTGAACGCACGCCTGATGCTCGGTTGCGCGGAGCGGCTGGGCGCGTGGGAGCAGGCGGGCGCGGAGGTCGAGCTGACCGTGATCGGCGCGCGCGGGCTCGGGCCGCTGGTCCGGCACGGAGGCAACGTGGTCGCGCACGCGCAGGGCTTCGGCGGCGAACCGCGCTTCGACGGCGTGCTCGGCGCGATGCTGGTGCCGCTGACCGGTTTCGTCGAAGGGCGGCTCGACGAGGTCTGGGTGGCCTACAACCACCTGACGAACGCGCTCGACTACGCGCCGCGGTTCGACCGGGTGCTGCCGATCGCAGGCGTGACCGAGGATGCGGCCGACGCCGACGGACACGGGGGCGGCGGCCTTGCCGCCGACTACCTGTACGAGCCCGCGCCGAAGCCGGTCGTGGAAACCGTGCTGCTGCGCCATGTCGAGGCGTGTTTCTACCACGCGGTGGTCGAGAATTTCGCATGCGAGCAGTGCGCGCGGATGTTCGCGATGCAGAATGCGACGCGCAACGCGGACGAGATGCTGAGCGAACTGCGGCACGTCTACCAGAAAACCCGCCAGGCGCAGATCACGACGGAGCTGTGCGAGATAGTGGCCGGCGCTGCGGCGATCGGATGAACGCGATGCCCGAGACTTCCTTCCGACTCGATGTCGTCAGCGCGGAGGCGACGTTGTTCGCCGGCGACGCGCATTTCGTGACCGTGCCCGGCGAGCGCGGCGAACTGGGCATCTATGCGCGGCATGCGCCGCTGCTGACGCGGGTGCGCGCGGGCGTGGTCACCGTGACCGATGCGAGCGACGGCGCGTCGCACCGCTTCCTGGTGGCGGGCGGCGTGCTGGAGGTGGCGCGCGCGGGCGTCACGCTGATCGCCGATCACGCGCTGCGCAGCCCCGAACTCGATGCGGCGCGGGCAGGCGCCGCGCGCGCCGCGGCGGCCGCGTGGCGCACGACGCATGCGGCGGACAGCCGGCGCACGTTCGACGTGACGGCGGCGCGGGCGGAGTGGATGGAGGAATTGCGGCGCTTCTTCGCGACGGCGATGCATCCGCCGCGCACGGCCAAGGAGTGAGGCGCGCCGCTCAGTCGATCTGTTTCTGCGCGATCGCGAACACGCAATAGGCGGTCGCGACGGCCGCGATGAACCAGAAGCCGTCGAGCGTGCTCAGAAAGCTCGCCTGCTGCGTGACCATGCGGCTGATCTGCGCGAGCGCGAGGGCCTGCGCGTCGCCGGCGGCGTGACCCATGCGCTCGAAGGTCTGGCTGAGCGCGCCGAAGGTTTCCTGGAAGCGCGGGTTGTACAGGTTCACGGATTCGGTGAGCCGGGTTTCGTGCGCCGCGCGCCGATGCTGGTCGAGAATGATCATCGTCGCGGTGGAGAACGAGAACGTCAGCTGCTTGACGATGTTCTTGAGCCGGTAGCCGTTGTGATATTCCTCGATCGCGAAGATCCGGAACGTGATGCCGGCGTTCGGCAGCGCGATGAACAAAAGCAGCATGCCGCGCAGCACGAGCGGCACCACGAGCCAGGCCATGCTGACATCCGGCGGCATGCTGGCCATCCATGTGCTGACCGCCACGGCCAGCATGAAGCCCGGGACGATCAGCCATTTCTTGTGCGGGATGCGCGCCGAGTAGCGGAAGTAGGCGAAGGCCGCTGTCAGCGACACGAGCGATGCGCAGCCGACCAGCCTGCCGGCGTTCTCGACCGGGTATGCGAGCCCGCCTTCGAGGAAGCGCGATACGAGGTAGCCGAGCGCGTTGCTGATGTAGTAGTAGCCGATGTAGAGCGCGATGCCGGTCTGGTAGGTGCGTTCGCGCAGCATGTGCAGCCGCATCAGCGGCTTCGGGTGGTGCCACTGGTGCCAGCCGAACCAGCCGAGGCAGAGCAGGGCGGCGGCGGTCAGCAGGATCGATTCCGGCGACGCGGTGAACAGTTCGAAGCGCACCTGCTGCATGGCGACTTGCAGGGCGCCCTGTGCGAACGCGAATACCAGGTACGGCCATAGATGCGCGTCGCCGCGCTGGTCCGGTGCGACCTTGCCGGCGGGCGGCAGCGTGAACAGCGTGAGTGTGGCGAAACCGATGCCCAGGAAGGCGTTGCATGCGAACAGTGCGCGCCAGCCGAAATCCGCGATCAGATAACCGCCCACGAGCGGCGCGAGCGCGCTGCCGAGCAGGATCATCATCAGGAACGCGCGCGTGCCGCTCGCGCGGCGCTGTGGGGGGAAGGTGGTTTGTAGAAGGATTCGGCATGCGCTCATCATCGGGCCGATGAAATAGCCCTGGAAACCGCGTGCGAATGCCAGTTCGAGTGAGGATTCGCTGAGCATCGCCATGATCGAGCCGGCTGCGAACAGGAGCAGCGAAGCGCTGATGTAGCGCCGGTAGCCGATACGCTCGACCCACCATTGTTGTTGCAGGATGCCGACCACGGATGCCGCGGCGTAGG
>NZ_JAAGNW010000019.1:35069-35518 GCF_010645215.1 Burkholderia multivorans
ACACCGCCTGCGATGTAGCTGAGGAAGAAGGAAAACGACGAGTTGTCGAAATAGTCGAGGCCGGTGGCGAGTGCGATCGCCCAGGGGAGGGTCAGGTGGCGGAGGGGGGCGAGGGAACCGGCGGAGCGGTGGAGAGGTGTGGCGCTCATGTTGAAGCTTTGGGGTGGTGCGGCGGGGTTTGTCTGGTTGCTTGTGTTGCGGGTATGGGGTGCAGTTTTTTTGCTTCGCGCCGGCGCTGGCGCGCGCTGGAAAGCTGCGTGATGTCAGGCCGTGGCGCGGAGTGCCGGATCGTGAGCGGGCATTCGGGAAACATAGCGGTGCAACGGGGTGCTTGATGCTGCGCAGTTTACTACAACGCATACGTGTACGTACATGTTTGAGAATGTGCCTTTCGATTTGAAAGACTGGTGGTAGGGATCTACTTCGGGGGGCGGACAGCGTGATGCGAT
>NZ_JAAGNW010000019.1:35528-40475 GCF_010645215.1 Burkholderia multivorans
ATCGCGAACTGGACGGTAGTCGTCACGAAGCTGCGCAATGCATATGTCCCAGGCGTGTCAGCGGCATGATTTTGTGCGCCTTATGCGACGACGAGTTAATCGGGAAGGCCGGCTAAAACTTGCACTCGACCTGTTTCATGGGACGGCTTCCGACCCGAAGCCGCCGGTCAATTTCACGACAAGCGGTCATCTACATTAAGTGCGCGCGATATCGTCCGTACGCGAGCAGCGCGAAAAACAGCAATAAGGCTAAAGCACCAACAAGCAGTGCCACCCTTGCTACGCACGCCCAGCTATCAATTTGTGGGTCGTTCAGTGATCTATAGTCACCGCTCACCAGCCAGATAATCGGCGCGTAGTTGAATTTACCGTCCTTTCCAAGGAACGCGCTTTCTCCCGGATAGTGGCTCTGCAGTTTGGCGGCGATTCTGCTCTGCATAAGGCCGCTGACCAGCAGACCGATCGCGGCTAGCGCAATAAGCAACACGAAAACGTGCATGACATCGGCGGAGTTCATGTCGTGAAATTTTTCCTGAGTGCACTACCGTTGCTACGAAACATTATCGACGATTTTCATATCTAAGCCGACTGACCGCTTCTGGCCGGTTGCTGTCGTATGCGGGCGGCGACTTCCAACCCAAAGCGGTAGCTTGCGATGAGTTGATCAACTGGCGGTTTTCGCGTGAGAAGAAGGCCTAACCGCCGGAGATGACCTCAATCGGACGCTCGCTCCGCACGATTTCAACGTTCGTTCGGTCCCGACGTTGTTTCGGGTGCTGGATACAGTGCGAGGTACCCGCGACCTGATGCAAGTCAAAGCCGCGCCAGTGCTTACCAGCAGGCCGCAAACCGGAAGCCTGTTCCAGCACTGGCGTGACTCATCCCCACAGATCAGGGTTGACGTTTGCCACGCCCACCAGCAGGTTTGCCCACCGGTTTACGTGAACCCGCAGCCGCCTTGCCAGCAGGTTTGCTACGCGGCTTTTGCGAACTGAATGGGCTTCCGCTGGAAAAACCCGCGCCTTTCCCCGCAGTCCCAGCGCCCAGCCCCCCAGCCTTGCGCTTGCTTTCGCCACCTTGCGGCCTCGTTTTTTTTCCGATCACCTGCCCAGCCCCCGGCACCGCCTGCAGCACCTTCGACTTCTTAGGCTTCTTCGGCTTCTTGATAATCTCCCCCGTCGCGCTGGTCTCCGGCACACGGTGTTCGGCTTCAAACCCCGGCTCTTCTTCACGAGGCAGCGTTTGCCGGATCAGCGCTTCGATCGCAGCCAGTTGCGGCGCTTCATCCGCACACACAAGAGACACCGCCACACCGCTGGCGCCCGCGCGCCCGGTGCGACCAATACGATGCACATAGTCTTGCGCCACGATCGGCAGATCCACGTTGATCACCAGCGGCAGGTCGTCGATATCCAGCCCGCGTGCAGCCACATCGGTGGCGACCAGCATATTGACTTCACCCGTCTTGAAGCGCTCCAGCGCACGCAGGCGCGCGGGCTGCGGTTTATCGCCGTGGATGGTGTCGACCGCATAGCCCACTTCATCCAGCATGGCCGCCAGATATTCCACGCCTTTACGGGTTTTGACGAACACGAGCGCGTGCTCCCAGTTGTTCTCGGCAACAAGGTGCATGAAGAGATCGGGCTTGTTCCTTTTATCGACCGGTATCACCCACTGCTTGATCTTGCTGGCCGTGACATTGGGCGGGCTGACGCTGATATTCACCGGGCCGCGCAGAATGCCTGCCGCCATCGCGCGGATATCGTCGGTAAACGTGGCAGAGAACAACAGCGTCTGACGCTGAGCGGGCAACGCGGCAAAGACGGCGTTGAGTTCGCGCGCGAAGCCCAGATCCAGCATGCGGTCGGCTTCATCCAGCACCAGCGTTTTCACTTGATCGAACTGCACGGCGTTCTGGCGATGGAGATCGAGCAAACGGCCCGGCGTGGCGACGAGCACATCCACGCCTTTGCGCAGCTTCATCATTTGCGGATTGATGCTCACACCGCCGTACGCGGCCAGAAATCGCAGATCGAGGCCTTTACCGTAATCGACAAAGCTTTGCAGCACCTGTTCAGCCAGCTCACGCGTGGGCACCAGCACCAGGACACGCGCGCGATTGCTGGACACCGCCGGGCCGTGTTGCACCAGCCGCTGCAGCAGCGGAAGCGCGAAACCTGCCGTCTTGCCCGTGCCGGTCTGCGCCGCGGCCATGACGTCCTTGCCGCTGAGCACAGCGGGAATCGCCTTGACCTGCACCGGCGTGGGTGTCTGGTAATTGAGGTCCTGCACATTACGCAGCAAGGGGTCGATCAGGCCGAGCGAGGCAAAAGACATGGACGTATTCCGGACTAAAACCGCAATTCTAGCGGTTACCGCGCCGGGCGCTTCCCGGAAGATGACCGTTGCACTCGCCCCGCGCTCGTCACCGCGAGATAGTCGCGCCATCGCCCCGCGCCCGCCGGACGACGCAGATAAACCCGAACCTCACGTCCGCAGCATGGGCGTGCATCCGGTATTCCCGTATCGGTGGAGACAAGACCCCGACCAGAATGCGCAGCTTGTCTCACCGGCGAAGCGCCGGTACCTGCCGAACGATCAGCGCGCCACGAGCGCGAATGGATTCGTAATCTGGTACGGGCAGAATCCTGCCATGGAATACGATGCGGGCACCCACGGCAACGGGCCGTGGGCCGGCGTCGCGCAGTCGTTCCTCGACAGCCTGTCAGGGCGGCGCCGGCGCACGGTTTCAGAATGTGTGGGCTGTTCGCGCAGCCGAATGGCCCGCGTTGCGCACGCCGATGCGCTTTGCGCCGTCGAAGCAAGGAACGATCTGTATTCCTGATGGATTAATGCAAACGTGTCTACCCACTTTTCCTGCACGCAGTGCGGCCGTTGCTGCCGCGACCTGCGCTTGCCCCTGAGCCTCGACGAAGCCGCCGCCTGGCTGCGCGGCGGCGGCGAGGTCCAGCTGTTCAGCGAAGCGATCCCGTGGCCGGTCGAGCCGCCTGACGACGACCTGCCGGCTGCGCACAAGAAGCGTCGCTCGTTCGCGGCCGCGAGCGGCGCGTTGCCGGTGCGCGTGGTCGTGTCGCTCGTCGCCGCGTTCGACGGCCCTTGTCCGCATCTGCTCGACGACCTGCGCTGCGGGAACTACGCGCAGCGGCCGCGGGTATGCCGCATCTACCCGGCCGAGATCAATCCGTTCGTTGCACTGGAACCGTCGGGCAAGGGCTGCCCGCCCGAGGCGTGGAGCCCGGTGCATCCGGTGCTGGCCGACTCGCGCGGCTATCTCGACCCGGAACTGGTCGAGACCATCGCGGCTTTTCGCGCGACGGACGCGCACGAGGCCGAGGCGAGAGGCGCGCTGTGCGCCTTGCTGGGATTCGAGTCGGCCGCGCTCGCGAACGAGGGCTATGCGGTGTTCGTTCCGGGCAGCGAGGCATTGCGCGCCGCGCTCGATGCGCTCACGCACGCAGACGTCGCGGCGCTGGCTGCGGAGGCGTCGTCCTGGACCTTCGTGTCGAATCGCAGGAACACGCTCGACACGCTGCGCTCGATCGACGCGTTGCAGCAGTCGGCGGGCGCGCTGACGGATGCGCGGCTGCACTATCTCGGGTTCCACGCGGCGGACGCCGACTGAACCCGAACGCGCGGCGCGGGCTAGGGCAGCGCGCTCGCCTGTTTGTCGCGCAGATGCGCATGCAGATGATCGAGCAGGCCGCGCACGCGCGCCGTGACGAAATGTCGATGCCCATACACCGCGAGCAACTCCAGCGGCGCGGCGCGCATGTCGAGCGGCACGGCTTGCAGTCGGCCGTCCGCGAGCGCGTCGCGGCAGCCGGCCTCGGCGAGGATCGCGAAGCCGATCCCCTGCAGCGCCGCCGCGCCGGCGAGTTCGCCGCTGTTGACCCGGTAGCGGCTCTGCACGGGGATCCGATGAATGGCGCCGTGCGCGTCGACGAACTGCCAAGGTTGCCCTTTCAGCGTACTGAGCGTGGTGATGCACGGCAACTGCCGCAGTTGCCGCGCATGGGTCGGCATGCCGGTGCGTTCGAGCAGCGCGGGGGCGGCCACCACGAGGCTCGGCAGGCTCGCGAGCGGGCGCACGACCAGCGCGCTGTCGTCGAGCGGCCCGCGATTGACGATGATCGCGAGGTCGAGGTCGTCGCGCAGCGCGTCGAGGCCCGCGAAGCGCGTGTCGCAATCGATCTCGATGCCCGGATGCCGATGCGCGAACGCGGCGAGCGCGGCGCCGAACACGCGTGGCCCGATCTCGGCCGGCAGGCACAGCCTCAGCGGCCCGCGCAGTTCGTTGTGTTGCGAGGTGAGTTCGCTTTCGGTCAGCTCCAGCGCGTCGAGCATCGGCTTCGCGCGGTCGTACAGCAGCCGGCCGGGCTCCGTCAGGCGCAGGTGGCGCGTGCTGCGTTCGAGCAGCCGCACGCCGAGCCGGGTTTCCAGCTGCGACACATGACGGCTGACGTTCGAACCCGGCAGCGTCAGCGCGCGCGCCGCGCCCGAGAAGCTGCCCGCGTCCACCACCGCGACGAACACCCGCACCGTGTTGAGATCCAGCCTGCTGCGCATGATTGTTCCATTTGAGATAGGAAAGCTTGCCGATAATGCCATCTAATTCCATTTCCGGTCGCAATTTAAGATAGCTCGAGGGTCAGCGCGCGGCCCGGTCGGCCCGGCCGGCGCGCGTGGGCGACCGAGCGATGAAGGAGAGGGAGCGCGGATGGAGATTGCGATTCTGGGCGCCGGCGTAGCCGGCATGAGTGCGGCGCTGATGCTGCGGCGGCAGGGGCATCGGGTGCGGCTTTATGAACGGCGCGCGGTCGCCTCGACACTCGGCGCGGGCGTCGTGCTGTGGCCGAATGCCGGCTTCGTGCTGGCCGAACTCGGCATCGACGCGGCGTTCGCGGCGCATGCCGGGCGGCCTCGCGC
>NZ_JAAGNW010000019.1:40485-48189 GCF_010645215.1 Burkholderia multivorans
CGAACGGCCCGACCGGTCGATGGGTTTTCCGAGCCGCTCGATCCTGCGGCGCGATCTGCAGGCCGTGCTGGCGGCTCAACTCGCCGCGGAGGAAATCGAGACTGTGTACGGCGCTTGCGCGGTGGCGATCGATACGGATCCGGACCGCGGTGCGCAGGTCCGTTTCGAAGACGGTTCGATCGTGCGCGCCGACCTGATCATCGGTGCGGACGGCCGGATGCGTTCGGTCGCGCGGCGCTATGTCGTGGGCGACAACGCGCCGGTCTATCAAGGCTTCGTGAACTGGATCGGCATTGCCCACAGCACCGCGCCGCTGGTGGACGAGGTCGAGATCCTCGATTACTGGGGATGCGGCGAGCGCTTCGGGCTCGTCGCGGTGGATCGCCATACCGTTTACTGGGCGGGCGGGCGCGCCGAGGCGGAAGCGCATGCGACGGCTCCGCTGCACGCGCCGCAGGACGAGATCGTCGCCGGGCTGTTCCGGGATTGGCCCGGCCCGATCGGCGCGGTGATGCGCGCCACGCCGCCGGGTTCTCTGCGCAAGATTGCCGTACACGATCTCGATCCGGTCGCGGTCCGGCATCGGGACAACGTGGTCCTGATCGGCGACGCCGCGCACGCGCCGTTGCCCACGTCGGGTCAGGGCGCGTGTCAGGCGCTGGAGGATGCATGGCATCTGGCGCGCTGCCTCGATGGTGCGCCGGCCGATCTGCACGCCGCGCTGGCGGCGTTCGCGGCCAGCCGTGCTGAGAAGACCTCGGCGCTGGCGTCCAGCGCGCGGCAGGCGGCCCAGGCGTTGTTTACGCTCGATCCGGAGGCGTGCGCGCGGCGCGACGCGCAGGTGCGCGCGCTCGATCCGGTCGCGGAAGCCGCGCGTGTCGCGGCGGCGTGGGGCGCGGGCTTGCCGCTGCACGCGGCTGCGTGAGGCGGGGGCCGGGCGGATCCGGGATCACACGCCGACACATGAGCGGCGTTCGCGTGACGGCAGAGAGAGTTTCGAGGCGGCGCGAACAGCCGCACACGCCTGCTCAGACCCGCGACGCGCCCTCGACCTCGATCACGAGATCCGATTCCGCCTGCGCGACGCAGGGCAGGATCCATCCTTCCGCCTTTTCCTCGGCGCTGACGCCGGGCCATTCGATCCGATAGCGGATCGATCCGGCGCGCAGGCGGCACAGGCAGGTGCGGCAGGTGCCGTTGCGGCACGAGCGCGGCAGCCGGACGCCGGCGAAGCCCGCGGCGTCGAGCAGCGACAGCGACGCGGGCGCGTCGAAGCACGCGCCGAGCGGCTCGACGCGCACCTGGAAGGAGGGATCTGACTCGGACATGCGCTCGGATGGGACGACGGCGGAACGAGCCGCAAGGATACCCGAAGCGGCGCGACCGCCGCGTTCAGTGCCGCCGCCTCAGATGCCGGTAGACCGTGTTGCGCGCGAGCCCGAGTTCGCGCGCGACTGCCGACACATTGCCGTCGTGGCGTGCGAGCGCGCGTTCGAGCAGCGCCGTCTGGTGGTCGTGCAGCGTGGCGGGCGCGCGCGCGTCGACCTGAGGGATCGTGCCGTCCGCCGCGTGCATGTCGGCCGGGCAATCGAGCCAGAAATCATCGGGCAGGTGTTCGAGACCGATCTCGGCCTCGCCTTCGGCGAGCATGCCGGCGGTGCGCAACACGTTGGTCAGTTGACGCAGGTTGCCGGGCCAGCGGCAGCGCGCGAACGCCGCGCGCACCGCGCCCGAGATCCGCTGCGGCAGCGGCTCGCTGCGCGCGAGCCGCGCCAGCACGCGCTGCACGAGCACGTCGAGGTCGGTGCGCGAGGCGAGCGGCGGCAAGGTCACGGCGAGCCCGTTGATCCGGTAGAACAGATCCTCGCGGAAGTCGCCGGCGGCAATCATCGCGCGCAGGTCGCGATGCGTCGCGCAGACGATCCGCACGTCGACCGGCAGCGCGCGCGCGCCGCCGAGCGGCACCACCGCGCGTTCCTGCAGCACGCGCATCAGGCGCACCTGCTGGGCGAGCGGCATGTCGCCGATTTCGTCGAGAAACAGCGTGCCGCCGTCTGCCTGCACGATCCGTCCCGGGCTGCCGCGCTTGCGCGCGCCGGTGAACGCGCCGTCCTCATAGCCGAACAGCTCGGCCTCGATCAGCGAATCGGGCAGCGCCGCGCAGTTCACCGCGACGAACGGGCCGTCGCGACGCGGCGACGCCTCGTGCAGCGCCCGCGCGAGCCACTCCTTGCCGGTGCCGGTCTGGCCGAGCACGAGCAGCGGCAGGTCGCGTCCGCGGATCTTGCCGACGCGCTGCAGCACGGCAGCCAGGCGCGCATCGCCGGTGTCGGGCGTCGCGAAGGTGATGGCATCGGGATCCGCACCGGCCGCGGGCGGTTCGACGCGTGCGGCCGGCGCCGGCGCGCTCGCGGGCACCGTGACGCGCCGCGCGTCGCTGAATTCGCAGCGCGCGATCACCCGTACGCCGCTCGCGAGCGTCAGCGTGGCGGGCGTGCCCGGCTGGCGCGCGGCCAGTTGCGCGAGCTGCGCGAACGACAGCCCGAACAATGCGTCGCAGCCGCGCTGCTGCAGTGCCGCAAGCGGCGCGCCGAGCTGGAACTGCGCGCTGCGGTTCGCCGCGACGAGCGTGCCGTCCGGCAGGAACGCAACGAGGCCCGCGAACAGCGAGTCGACGAATTCGTCATGCGCATGGAAACGGACGCGCAACGCATCCGCGCATTGATTCGCGAACAGGTGGTTCTCGATCAGCTGCGCGGACATCCGCACCAGCGCGAGCGTATGCGGGCTGAAGCCGCGCGGATCGCCGCTGACGTCGAGCGCGCCGAGCGCGCGGCCGAACGGGTCGACGATCGGCGCGCACGAGCAGGTCAGGGTGTGGTTCGCATGCAGGAAGTGTTCGGCGCCGTGCACGGCGATCGCCTGGCCCGCCGCGAGCGCGGTGCCGATCGCATTGGTGCCGCGCTCGCCCTCGGCCCACGAGACGCCGGGGTAGAGCGCGACGCGCCGAGCCCTCTCGATGAAATCGGCGTCGCCGACGCTGTGCAGGATCACGCCGTCCGGATCGGTCAGCAGTACGAGGCTGTCGGTGTCGGCGATCTGCGCGTGCAGCGTGTCCATCACGGGACGCGCATGGGTGTAGAGCGACTGGCTGCTGTCGATCAGGTCGCGCAGCGCGCCGCGCGAAAGCGGCGCGAACTCGGGGCGCTCGGCGGCGCGCAGGCCGAGCGCTGCGGAGCGCGCGTGCGCCTGCGCGCGCAGGTCGATGCGGCCCGCGGCGGCGGGCTGCACGGAAGATTCGGGCATGAGGTGTCTCCATGGGGCCCGCCGGCGGAGTGCGTTCTCCGCTCGGCCGGCGCGGCCGGGCAGGCAGCGTGGGCACGCCTCATCATACAAGCGCGGCCGGTGATGTGCGAACGCAAATACAAAGCCCTTGCTTTTAAGTGTTTACCTGCAATCATGAAAATGAGGCGCGCGCGCGTCGCGCCTTGCGCGAGGCCGGCGCGACAGCAGCGGCTTTGCGCAATCCGCATGCGCCGCGACATGCATCCGTTCGGGAGAACATCATGGTTCGAACGGAACTCAGGATAGTGCTGGCGGTGATCGCGACTTTCGTCGTGCTGGCCGGCATCGGCGTCGCCATCCACGGCATGCTGTTCGACCAGGGCCGGGCGCTGTTCTACGGGGCGCTGGCCATCGTGGTCGGGGCAACCACCTGCGTCATTGCACTCAACGTGTGGCCGAACGATCAGATCGAGTGATCGACCCTCAAGCCGTCGTGCGCCGTCCCGGCGGGGCGCCGCACGCTGTCATGCCGCGCGTCATTCGACCGACGAATGCGCGCGCGCAAGGTTTTTTCGCACGGAATTTTGCCTCGGGGCGGAAAGCGTCTAAAGTGAATTCAACCGGTGCGCGCAGCTTGCTCAATATCCAGCTGGCTGCGCACCCACCGGCCCGCCCCGCGCGCGCCTGGCCCGCTAAAGCCTGTATCCGGCGCGTGCGGTTCCGTGTTTTCACCTTTCGGCAAAGGTGGCTCGTATGCAGATCATGTTCACGAACGAAGCTCCAGAGTATTCGGGGCGCGAACTCATGCTCGCGTTCACGGCGATGGTCGATGGCGAGCGGATCCAATGCCACATCACCGCGGAGGCGCTAGAAGACCACTTCGGCGCTGCGTCCCCCCGGTTTGAAGACATGGTCGGCGCGTTCGACACGCACCGATCCCGCATCGAGGCCGCCGCGCGCAGGTTGTTGTCCGAGACCCGCGCGCAGTGTTCGGTATTGAGAAGCGGCTACGTGCGTTTTTACGAGGCGAACGGGCGGTAGCTGGACCGCTGCGCGGGTGCCGCCCGGGGGTGGCGCCCGCGGATTCTTTCGGGGCGCGTCGTCCGACGCGTCCGTCGAGCAGGGCCCGGCGTCGCGCGCGACGATGACGCTGCCGGTCGTGGCGCGGGCGACCCCGCGATCCATTTCTTCCCGCGTCCCAACCGATCCGCGCTCGCGCCGCAGCAGCGGCTCAGACGACGGCGTGCATCAATCTCAAGCTGTTTCCTATCCGAAAGCCGTCCTTGCGTCCCGCGAGGTAGGTGTCGTTGAGCTCGTCCGGGCGAATGTCGGTCGCTGTGCCGAAACCCAGCGCGCGCATCCGGTCGAGCAGCGACGCAGGATCGAAATGGGATTTCCACGGCTCGCCGCTTTCCGCCACCTTCGCGCGCACCAGTTCCATGCCGAGTTGTTCCAGGGGCGTGAGCAACGACGGCGCGACGATATAGTCGAAGACGACGGCGCTTCCCGCGGCGCACGATGCGATGAAGCGCAGGGTCTCCTGGATGGCGGCTTCGTCGAGATACATCGTCACGCCGAGCCAGGAGAAAAACGCGGGCGCGTCGGCGCGGAAGCCGGCCTGCGACAACGCGTGGGCCAAGGTATCGCGTTCGAAATCGATCGGCACGTAGGTCAGCGACGCGGGCGCGCCGATGCCGGCGGCGCTCAGGCAAGCCCGCTTCCATTGCTGCGTGGCGGGGAGATCGACCTCGAACAGGCGCTCGGCCTCGGCGGGCTCGCGATAGGCATAGGTGTCCAATCCCGCGCCCAGGATGACGTACTGGCGCACGTCGCGGCGCGCCGCCTCGCGCCACGCGTCTTCGGTAAATCGGCTGCGCACCGCGAGCGAGATCCGCAGCCCTTTCGACAAGGGGTCGTCGTAGCGGCCCGGATGGGCGCGGATCGCGGCCTGGTTGTCGTCGCCGAGTATTTTCAGCGCGAGCGGGTCTTCGAGGATCAGCGGATCGTCCAGCAACTGATGCGCCGCGCGCAGCGTGGCGACGCGTTGCGCGCTGGGCTTGGGGCCGGCATCGTGCGATCCCTGGCTCGGTTCGTTCAGGGCCAGGATGGCTTTCTGGATGAACAGGATCAGAGGCATGTCGAGGCCGATGCCGATCGACAGATCGGGTTCGGCCTGAAACGCGAGAAGCACCTTGCTTTCGAGCACGGGATCGTCGCCGCAGTAGGAGTCGCGGAACAGGTCCTGCCATCGGCGGGCCAATGCCTGCACCTGCGGATCCGTGAGCGCCGCGCCGGCCTCCATCTGGATCCGCACCGCCGTGAACAGGGGCGGCCAATCGTCGAGGTGGGCGATCATGCGGCGCTGCACTTCCTCGCGTTCGACGGGCGACAGGTACTTGGCGAAGGGCTCCGCCCGCGCATGCGCGATCGCGTGCGCGATCCATTGATGCATGTCCGGCGTAATGCCGGCGATTTCCCGGGCCCGGGGTTCCTGTTCCTGCAGGTTCTTCAGCCGGAACGCCAGCTGGGCGTTGTCTCCCGTCGCCTCCTTCAGGTGCTGGATCCAGCGCCAGGCCAGTGCCTGCGCCGCCTGATCGTCGGGCGGCAGGCTTGCGTCGACGCAGCGTTGCGTCTCGGCGATCAGCCCGGCTCGGCTGGCGTCCAGATGCGCGCCCGCGTGCTGGCGCTGCGCGCGCAAATGATCGAGATCGTCACTGCTCAGATGTCGTTCATACATGGTCATCATTTCCAATAGGTTCAGCCAGTCCGCCGTGCCGGTTTCGTTGCCGCCCGCAAGCTGGTCCGCCAGGTGCTGGAGACTGTCGCGCAGCGTCTGCGCACGTCGCGCCTGCTCGTCCAGCACGCTGATCTGTCGATGGACGAGATCGAGGGGAGCCGTGCCGGCGTCGTTCAAATACGTCTTGATGTCCGACAGCGAGCAGCCGAAATGCTTGAGCGCCTGAATCCGGTGAAGGCGGATCACGTCGTCGTGGGTGTACTGCCGGGAACCGCCGTCCGAGCGGGCGGAAGGAGACAGCAAGCCGATGGCGTCGTAGTGGTGCAGCGCTCGAACGGTCAGGCCTGCGCGCTTCGCGAGCGCGCCGATCTTCAATGACATCGCAATTCCTCCGCTTGAAAGCACAATAAAACATGACGTAACGTCAGGTTCAAGTCGGGAAGCGCGGATTTTTTTCGGGCGTGGCGGGCGGTCGGGACGGCATCGGGCGGGCCGTCGCGCGAGCTATACTGATTTCCGAATCCACTTGAAGGTCATGCGCAATGAAGATCGGGGAACTGGCGAAGGCCACCGGCCTCAGCACATCGGCGATCCGTTTCTACGAGCAGAGCGGCCTGCTGGCCGCGCCGCCGCGTGGGCTGAACCGGTATCGCGACTATCCGGACGATGCCGTCGAGCGGCTGAAGCTGGTTCAGCTTGCGCAACGTCTCGGCTTCTCGCTCGATGCATTGCGCACCGGGTTGTCCTGGGAGGGCGGCGAGCAGAAGGAGGCGCTGCTCGCGGGGCTCGACGGCCGGCTGCGCGAAGTCGAGCAACTGCGCGCGGCGCTCGAACGTCAGCAGGAGGAATTGCGCCTGCTGCGCGACATGCTGCAGACGCACTGGCAGGCGGGCGACTGCCTGAACGTCGAGACGGTGACGCGGCGGATGGATGAAGCGTCCGGGCGCGACGACAAGCCGCGGCGGGCTGTGACGCCGCGCGGGCGGGCGGCGCGGGCGGGTTGAATGAGGTCAAGACGCCACTCAGGCTATTCCCCCAGGATCGAAGATATAGCTAGGCGGAAACCGCGTTTTGCCGAGTTGGTCCCTCTTTCGGAGAGGGGTATTTCTGTCCACTACCGATTCGAGGCGACACACTGCGGCCCGTCGGGCCTCGGGCCTCGGGTATCGGGTATCGGCTGAAGAACCCGGCTTGAGGGCCTGCCACCGTCAGAACAGGATGCCCAGGGTAGGCTACGGCCAGACGGCGGCATAGAAGGCCATGTAGAAGATGGCCGTTGCGATAGCAAGGAGCACAACCGAGAGGGCCAGTCTGGATGCTCGCAGCTCCTGCGATTGACGATATCCCGCTACAACCCATCCAAGAGTCGGTCCTCCAATGAAAAGGAGGATGGCTGCGTAGCCCCACCAGGGGACTGCGCAATGTTCAATGTCCCAACAGCCGTGCCAACGCGTTGGAATCAATGGCCATGAGAACCGTTGGGCCAACTGACTTGTGAACAGCGCGCTTCCCCATGAGGTCACCAAGCCAAGCACCAGAAAAAATACCGATATCGTTGCACGCTTCATTTGACATCCCAGAACAGAATCTGCTTGGACTTCCCGAGATCTGAGTACCATGCTGTAGAAAGGCCGAGGCGGAATCGGAAGAATGTCGTCACTCGACCTTGAACTCCGGGCGAT
>NZ_JAAGNW010000019.1:48199-51427 GCF_010645215.1 Burkholderia multivorans
AAAGGTCGATGTGGTCGCCGGTCGTAGCCCCGTTACTGTCGGTATCCCGCGCCCAGTATCCCGAAAAGAAAATGATTCCGGTTCGGCCTTTGATCTTATCTCGCCAATCAGCACCGGTGACGTCTTCCGGCGCTCTCAAGCCGGCCAGAGGCCTCAGCTTCAGCCAATCAGCCAGCTCGCGTGCACGCAGGGCCGTCCTCTTACTTTCGATGCGAATCTGGCCCTGCCCTCTGAATGACTTCATCTCCAGGCCAACATTGTGGAGTGTGATACTCAACCGAATCGCACATTGATTGTCCGCGTATGGCGGAATCTTCCCTGTTTGCGGGTCGACAAAGGGGGCCTCCTTATCAGGATATGCGGCCCATAGCTGCTGGAAGCTTACCGCCTGAAGGGACACTTCCTTGAT
This sequence comes from Burkholderia multivorans, assembly GCF_010645215.1. Classification (GTDB taxonomy): domain Bacteria; phylum Pseudomonadota; class Gammaproteobacteria; order Burkholderiales; family Burkholderiaceae; genus Burkholderia; species Burkholderia multivorans_A. The sequence continues at coordinate 48,609 of NZ_JAAGNW010000019.1, forward strand.
GGACTTCGGTGTGGTGGTTGTTCTAACGACGGTCTTTGTATTGGGCATCCTTTAATCCCCGGCTATTTTTTCGAGGGCCTCGTCACCCCAGTAAACGCGGTAGTCAGCGTCGATAGCGGTGGATATGCGCGGTAAGTTCCCATTTTGCTCAAGAACACCAGAAAACACCCGACCATCGGATGTTTCAATGTAGTAAGGATAGCCTTCCGATGCGCCAGCGCCCACTGCATGGACTTGCTCGTCAAAGACATTCGAGCCGTCTTGCAGTTGTTGGCCATCGGGATGAAAGCCCATGCCCGCCAACTCATGGCTCTCGAACGTCATGAACATATCACCCCGGGACGCAAGCAAACGCGGGGGAGGACTGCATTGACAAATACACAGGTCGTTTTCCAGCGCAACCTGCTTGCCGTCGAAGGTCATAGGCCAAGAAGGGCCCACACCGACAATCCGGCCTGTCGATTTACACGTTGGACAGAAAATCGACGCACCATGATAGGCGAGTGGCGTTCCGTTGTTAAACGCCGCCGCTGCTCCGTCCAGAACCACACCGTCAGCTGTGGTTTTGTCACCTTTGATAATCATTCTGCGTCGCATGTTCCACACCCGTACGCGAGATCAGGTTTCTCGTTTGGTCGGCAAGAAACGCCGTTTGGACTGCCGATGTGCCGGTACTACGTGATAAGGCTTGCGAGGGTTGGAGGCGTGGGCTGCTTCGGGCATGGCGCCAAAGGGCGAAAGAAGCGCTTGGTTTGCCGGACTATTACCCGCGCCTTCGCACCGCACGTTCCTTGAGTCGGGATGGTCCGATCGGGCTTGATAATTTGCGGCGAGGTGGATGTTCGGCTCGTGGAAAAAGCATGCCCGCATGGGGATCCGCGTGTTGCTCCGGTAGTCACAGCACCTCCGTTTGCACAATTCGCAGGGAGCACATTCTTGATTAATAATGCGAAATACGTCAATCGTCCGAGAAGACTATTGACAATCCATGTCGACCGCTCGGAGGCTATCCATGAAGTTACATCGCCGCTTCCGGAAATTCTGCAATCCTGCATCGATAGATGCCGTTTCTCTTGTGGTGTCGACGCTAGAAAAGATATTCATCCAGAATGATGAGTACTCAAAGTGCGTGAGAAATCACGAGGTAATCCGGCGATATTTGGGAGCGTACGGCGATTGGTCATTTCAACGAAAAAGCGCCGACGTGGCAGTCGGCGCTCATGTAGCAATGTATTTGGATGTATCCATACATCGCGAGAAAAGTATAAAACCTAATAAAACAAGGCTTACACGTTACTCCCAAACGAACTACACACCGTTAAGGTAAGACCCCGGGGTGAAGTCGTACTGTGCAGGGCCCGGCGCGAAGCGCGGCCCCGCCTCGCCGCTCACTCCCCCGCGAGGTAGAAATACCGGAACAGGAACACCGCGGCGATCACCCACACCACGGCCTTCACCTGGCGCGCCTGGCCCGTGAGCAGCTTGAGGCCGCCGTAGGCGATCACGCCGAACGCCACGCCGTTCGCAATCGAATACGTGAACGGCATCAGGAGCGCCGTCAGCGCGGCGGGCACGGCTTCCGTCGCGTCGTCCCACGGCACGTCGACCATGTCGCGCAGCATCAGGCACGACACGTACAGCAGCGCGGGCGCGGTCGCATAGGCGGGCACGACGCCCGCGAGCGGCGCGATGAACAGGCAGGCAAGGAACAGCACGGCGACCGTGACCGCGGTCATCCCGGTCCGGCCGCCCGCCTGCACGCCCGAGGCGCTCTCGATGTACGCCGTGGTCGACGAGGTGCCGAGCACCGAGCCCGCGACGATCGCGGTGCTGTCCGCGAGCAGCGCCTTGTTGAGCCGGTTCATCTTGCCTTCCACCAGCAGGCCCGCGCGGTTCGCGACGCCCATCAGCGTGCCCGTCGCATCGAACAGCTCGACGAGCGACGGCGGGGCGGAGAAGATGCCGTGGAAGTGGTTGTCGCCGAAGAAGAACGACAGCACGGTCACGCCGATGATGCCGATCAGGATCGCGCCGCGCACCCGCAGATAGTCGAGCGTGACGATCGCGAAGAAGCCGACGATCGCGAGGATCGTGTCGTGCTTGTGCAGGTCGCCGAGCGTGACGAGGGTGGCCGGGCTGCCGACGATCACGCCGGCGGTCTTGAGCGAGATGATGCCGAGAAACAGGCCGATGCCCGCCGTGATCGCGGCGCGCAGCGAGCGGGGAATCCCGTTGACGATCACCTCGCGCACCCGGAACAGCGTGACGAGCAGGAACAGGCAGCCGGAGATGAACACCGCGCCGAGCGCCGCCTGCCACGTGAAGCCCATGCCCTTGACGACCGTGTACGCGAAGTACGCATTGAGGCCCATGCCGGGTGCGCACGCGATCGGATAGTTCGCGTACAGGCCCATGATCAGCGACGCGAGCGCCGCCACGAGGCAGGTGGCGACGAACACCGATTCCTTCGGCATGCCCGCGTCGCCGAGGATCGCGGGGTTCACGAAGATGATGTACGCCATCGTCAGGAAGGTGGTGACCCCGGCGAGTATTTCGGTGCGAAAGTCGGTGCCGGCTTCTGCGAAGCCGAAATACCGTTTGAGCGATTCCATGAAGGGGATTCTCCGGTCAGTTTGTCGTGTTGCTTAATCTGATGATTTGTTGTAGCGGCAGTGCCGATGTACTGTAACCAGCCACTATTGGGCGGCTATCGGCGGATTGTAATAGCGGACATAGATCGGACGATATAGTTGGCCGCGAATGCAGGTTCGCCGCGCACGGCGGGCGGGACCGGTTCCGCCCGCCGTGCCGTATTTGGG
>NZ_JAAGNW010000019.1:51437-53307 GCF_010645215.1 Burkholderia multivorans
TTGGGCGCGATGCGGCGGCGCTACAATGGCGCTCTGCGCGGTGTCCGGGCCAGGGCGGCGCGCGATGAGATCGGAAGTTACTGGCGGTGATGCGGTAGTTGTTGGCAGACGGATCCCCGTTGCCGGGCAGCGGGGCCTCGACAATAATTTCCCTGAGAGAACATGCTTACGCTCGCTGATCCCAAGGTCAAAAACGTCGCGCTCGTGGAGTGCGGCGAACGGTTCGTCGATCTGGCGGACCCTGATGCATCCATCGCGGTCGACTCGAGCCGCCGCTACATCTCGAGCAAAAGTCCGCATTTCCTGAAGGTGCGCGCGTCGCTCGCCGCGCGGCTCGTCGCCGCCGGCAAGGCGCTGCCGGCGCCGCTGCGCCTGTGCGTGACGGAAGGCTATCGGCCGCTCGCCGCGCAGCGCGACTATTTCAACCGCCATCTCGCGAAGCTGCGCGCCGCGCGCGCTGGCTTGAGCGACGATGCCTTGTTCATGCTCGCGAGCCACTACATCGCGCCGCCCGACGTGGCCGCGCATCCGACCGGCGCAGCGATCGACCTGACGCTGATCGGCGCGGACGGCGAGCCGCTCGATCTCGGCTGCGTGCTGAATGCGACCGATGCCGAATCGTCGGGCGCGTGCTATACGGATTGCGCGTTCATCAGCCCGGCCGCCGCGCGCAATCGCCGGCTGCTGGTCGACGCGATGCGCGGCGCGGGTTTCGTCAACTATCCGTCCGAATGGTGGCACTGGTCGTATGGCGATCGCTATTGGGCGGCGTGCACGGGCGCGCCGCGCGCGTTCTACGGCCCGGTCGACGAGGCGGTGCTCGAACAGGACGCGGCCGCGGCGCGCGCGCCGGCACTGCGCGAGGGGGCGGGCCGATGAACGACGTGCTGATGGACGCTACCGCCGAGGTGGCCTGGATGCCGATCGCGCTTGCCGAGACCGGCGTGCGGCGGTGTGCCGAAGGCGAGAGCAATCCGCGCATCGTTGAGTACAACGATGCGACCAACCTGAGCGGCTACGACGACAAGATCTCGTGGTGCTCGTCGTTCGTCAACTGGTGCCTCGCGCGCGCGGGTATCGCGGGTACCGGCTCGGCGCTTGCGCGCTCGTGGCTCGAATGGGGGCGCGGGCTCGTCGAGCCCAGGTACGGGTGCGTCGTCGTGCTGTCGCGCGACGATCCCGAGAGCTGGAAAGGGCACGTCGGCTTCTACCTGCGCCAGGACGCCGAATACCTCTACCTGTTCGGCGGCAACCAGCTCGGCGAGGTGCGCGAACTCGCCTATCCGCGCGCGCAGCTGCTCGCCTACCGCTGGCCCGAGCCGAGCCCCGCGCGCTGACGCGGATCCGCCGCGCGCGGCTCGGTCACGTTGACGATGCTGCCCCACGGCGATTCGCGTTCGCGCGTGCGCACGGCGACGCCGACGCGCAGCGTCGACCAATACGACGCGCTCACGCAGTGCGGCGGCGCGAACGGCGCGCGCGCATCGACTTCGACGTAGGCGGCGCAACCATAGGCGCGCAGCGGCAGCCATTTCGCGATCACGTTGCGCTGGCGCAGCGCTTCGTCGCCGTAGCGCTGCGTGTAGGTCCAGCCGAGCGCATAACCGGATGCGATGCCGGCACTCGCGAACACGAGGCTCAGCACGAGCAGCACGCGTCGCAGCCCGCGTGCGGATTCGAATGCGTGCGGGCTGAAGCGCAGCATGAGCAGGCCGGCGGCGGTCCACGCGAGGCCCGCCGCGCCGATCAGCGGATACAGCGGCGTCGCGGGCGAGAAGCCTGCGCCGTAGGCGTGCAGGCCGAGCAACGACACCGCTCCCCAGCCGACGACGAACAACGCGCGCACCGGATCGAACGCGAGGCGCGCACG
>NZ_JAAGNW010000190.1:0-5105 GCF_010645215.1 Burkholderia multivorans
GCTGAAGATCGATGCTGCGCTCCTGTCGCGCGATCCGGCCGTGGTCAGCGCGAACCGTGCGGATCCGCTCGTGCATCACGACGCGGTGCCGGCGCGCACGGGCGCGGAGATTCTCGCCGCCATGGAGCGCATCGAACGCGGGCGCGGCGCGCTGCGTCTGCCGGTGCTCGTCTATCACGGCACCGCGGACAAGCTCACCGAGCCCGACGGCAGCCGGGTATTCGGCACCCAGGCGGGCTCGCCCGACCGCACGCTGACGCTCTACGAGGGCAGCTATCACGAGACCATGGCCGACCTCGAACGCGAACGCGTGATCGGCGCGCTGCTCGACTGGGTCGCGGCGCGCACGTGACGCGCGCCGGCACGCGTCACAGCCCGGCCAGCACGCGCAGGTGCGCCACCACGCTGCGGCCGAGCGCCGACAGGTTGTAGCCGCCTTCGAGACAGCTCACGATGCGCCCCTGCGCGTGACGCCGCGCGACGGCGCAGATCTGTTCGGTCAACCATTCGTAGTCGGCCTCGACGAGACCCATGTTGCCGATCTCGTCCTCGCGGTGCGCGTCGAAGCCCGCCGAGACGAACAGCATCTGCGGGCGGAACGCGTCGAGACGCGGCAGCCACAGCATGTCGACCGCCTCGCGCACCGCCATTCCCCCCGTGCGTGCGGGCATCGGCAGGTTCACCATGTTCGGCGCCTGATGCTCGACGCCCGAGAACGGATACAGCGGATGCTGGAAGAAGCTGCACATCAGCACGCGCTCGTCGTTCGCAAACGCGGCCTCGGTGCCGTTGCCGTGGTGGACGTCGAAGTCGATGATCGCGACGCGTTCGAGCCCGTGCGCGTCGAGCGCATGCCGCGCGGCGATCGCGACGTTGTTGAAGAAGCAGAAGCCCATCGCGCGCGCGGGCTCCGCATGATGGCCGGGCGGACGCACGCTGCAGAACGCGTTGTCGTAGCGGCCGCCGAGCACCGCGTCGGTCGCCTCGACCGCGGCGCCCGCAGCGCGCAGCGCCGCGCGCCACGTATGCGGATTCATCAGCGTGTCCGGATCGAGTTCCGCATAGCCCGATGCGGGCGCGCTGCGCTTGATGTAGTCGATGTGCGCCTGCGTGTGGACTCGCGCGAGCGCGGCCTCGCTCGCGAACGGCGCGGTCTCGTGCACGATCAGGTCGTCGATCCGGCCCGCGATCAGCTGGTCCTGGATCGCCGACAGCCGCGCCGGACATTCCGGATGCCAGTCGCCCATCTCATGCAGCAGGCAGTCGGGGTGGGTGTAAAAGGCGGTCGCCATATGCATCGGCCGCGGCACGGGTCACGCGCGCGCCGTCGTCTCCCTCAATGTGTTCACACAATCGTCTTGCGCGAAGTTCGCCGCTAACTTACCACATGACGGCCGTTTCCCGGGCCGACGGCCGAGGGGCGTCGGTTATACTGCGCCGTACACAATGCCTCGACCGCCCCGGTTCGCCATGACTTTCAAACCGCCTGCCGCATCCGTCTCATCCGCTGTCCTCCGCCGTCTTCCGTTCGCCGTCCTGTCGCTCGCCGCCGCGATCGGCGTATCCGCCGCATGCGCGCAGACGCAGCCGGCCGCGCCGCTGACCGTCGCGCAGGCCCAGCCGCAGCAGGCTCAATCCCAAGGGCAGACCTTCGAGGAAGAGATCGTTCCGCAGCGCTACGCGAACAATCCGAAGATCGACGCCTTCATCAGCGACGTGAGCGCACGCGACAACTTCGATCCCGCCGCGCTGCGCGCGCTGTTCGCACGCACCAGCTACTCGGCCACCGCCGTGAAGCTCGTCACGCCGGCTCCGTCGCCGTCGGTGAAGAACTGGCGCGTGTACCAGTCGCGCTTTCTCGACACCGTGCGCATCAATGCGGGCGTGAAATTCTGGCGTGCGAACCAGGCCACGCTGCAGCGCGCGTCTGCCGAATTCGGCGTGCCGCCCGAGGTGATCGTCGGGATCATCGGCGTCGAGACGATCTACGGCCGCTACATGGGCAACTTCCGCACGCTCGACGCGCTCACCACGCTGGCCTTCGATTATCCGAACACGCCGAATCGCGACGCGCGCCAGGCCACCTTCCGCAAGAACCTCGAAGACTTCCTGCTGTGGACGCGCGACAGCCAGATCGAACCGACGAGCGTGCTCGGCTCGTATACGGGCGCGGTCGGCATCCCGCAATTCCTGCCGAGCAGCATCCGCGACTACGCCGTCGACTACGACGGCAACGGTCATATCGACCTGCGCGCGAGCGTCGCCGATGCGATCGGCAGCGTCGCGAACTATCTGAAGCAGCATGGCTGGGAAACCGATCGCCCGGTGATCTGGAACATCTCGCCCGACACCGGCAGCCAGGGCGTCGCGCAAGCCGCCGCCGACGGCCAGCCCGAGCCGCACTGGGCGCTGTCGCAGCTGCTGCGCGCGGGGCTCGTGCTCGACGAGCCCGCACTGAACGTCGCGGCCGAGGCGGGGACGCCGGTCACGGTCGTCGACCTGCCGACGCCGGGCCGCACGACCGAATACAAGCTCGGCCTGAAGAACTTCTACGTGCTGACCCGCTACAACCGCAGCTTCTTCTACGCGCTCGCGGTGTACCAGCTCGGCGAGCGCGTCAAGGAGCAGATGGCGGCCAGCGGCGCGCTGACGCCGCCGCCCGCGCCCGTTGCGCAGCCGGATCCGCAGTAACGCACCCGCCGCCTTCGCCAGCAAAAAGCGCCGCTACAAGCGGCGCTTTTTTCATGCCGGCGCGGAAACGCCGTCAGGCGGGGAACACCCCGGTCGACAGATAGCGATCGCCCCGGTCGCACACAATGAACACGATCGTTGCATTCTCGACCTGGCGTGCGACGCGCAGCGCCACCTCGCACGCGCCGCCCGACGAGATCCCGCAGAACAGCCCCTCGACCGACGCGAGCTTGCGCGCCATCGCCTCGGATGCCGCCTGGCTCACGTTCTCGACGCGATCGATCCGGCTGCGGTCGAAGATCTTCGGCAGATAGGCTTCGGGCCACTTGCGGATGCCGGGAATGCGCGAGCCCTCCTCGGGCTGCGCGCCGACGATCTCGATCTGCGGGTTCTGTTCCTTCAGGTACTGCGAGGTGCCCATGATCGTGCCGGTCGTGCCCATCGCGGATACGAAGTGCGTGACCCGGCCCTCGGTGTCGCGCCAGATCTCGGGGCCCGTGCCGGCGTAGTGCGCGAGCGGATTGTCCGGATTCGCGAACTGGTCGAGGATCACGCCCTTGCCTTCGCGCTGCATCTGCTCGGCGAGATCGCGGGCCAGCTCCATCCCGCCCTTCACCGGCGTCAGCAGGATCTCCGCGCCATAGGCCGCCATGCTCTGACGGCGCTCGACCGACAGGTCTTCCGGCATGATCAGCAGCATCTTGTAGCCGCGGATCGCGGCCGCCAGCGCGAGCGCGATGCCGGTGTTGCCGCTCGTCGCCTCGATCAGCGTGTCGCCCGGCTTGATCCGGCCGCGCGCTTCGGCCTGGCGGATCATCGACAGCGCGGGCCGGTCCTTCACCGAGCCGGCCGGATTGTTGCCTTCCAGCTTCGCGAGGATCACGTTGTTGCGCGCGCGGATCTCGTCGTCCGGGATCCGGACCAGTTGGACGAGCGGCGTGTTGCCGATCGTGTCTTCGATAGTTTTGTAAGCCATGAACGTGACGATAGAACGAAGCCGGTTAATTAAGCGATTCTAAACCAGCACCGGCGCGCGCGCTTCACCCCATCGACGCGAGGGACACGCATGCCGGCGAACACGCAAAAAACCCGCGGCGCGCCGCGGGCAAACCGTCGCCACACGGCACGACGGCTGAAGGAGCCTGGCGGGAATGTTTTGCAGCCCGGACTATTTCCGCGCGGGCGCGCCGGCCGCTTTCGGCTGCGGCGCCGCGGCGGCGGGCTTCGCCGCGCCGATCGCGAGGCCCTCGGCCTGCAGGCGTTCGACCGTCGAGCCGCCCATGCCCTTCACGCGCCGGGCCAGATCCGCCCCGTCCTTGAACGGGCCATGCGCGTTACGTTCGTCGATGATCGCGCGCGCCTTTGCCGGGCCCACGCCGCGGATGCCGCGCAACGCGTCGTCGCTCGCGGTGTTCACGTCGACGGCCGCCCACGCGTGCGCGGCCACGGCCAGCCCGATGGCCGCGCCAAGGATCTTGTTGAGCATCTGGATCTCCCTGAAAAAACGGCCGGCGGCTGCCGACCGTGAGACCCAGTGTAGGCAGGGAAGCGCCGCGCTTACACCTGGCCGGACAGCCAACGCACGTAACGGTCGACGCCTTCCTGCACCGTCAGGAACGCAGCGTCGTAGCCGGCCGCGCGCAGCTTCGTCTGGTCGGCCTGCGTATAGCACTGATACTTGCCGCGCAGCGCGTCGGGGAACGGCACGTATTCGACGAGCCCCTGCTCGACCTGCTCGGCGAGCGTGAGCGGCGTCTTGCCGTCGAGCGCGCGCAGCGTGTTGACGACGCTCGTCGCGACATCGTTGAACGGTTGCGCGCGGCCCGTGCCGAGATTGAAGATGCCCGACTTCTCCGGATGATCGAAGAAGAACAGCTTCACCTTCACCACGTCCTCGATCGACACGAAATCGCGGGTCTGCTCGCCCGCCGCGTAGCCGTTGTACTCGCCGAACAGCTTGACCTTGCCTTCCGCGCGGAACTGGTTGAAGTTGTGGAACGCAACCGACGCCATCCGGCCCTTGTGGGTCTCGCGCGGGCCGTACACGTTGAAGTAGCGGAAGCCCGCGATCTGGCTCTTGGCGGTCGGCAGCACGCGGCGGATCACCTGGTCGAACAGGAACTTCGAATAGCCGTACACGTTGAGCGGCGCCTCGACCTCGCGCTCCTCGACGAAGCGCGTCGAGCCGCCGTAGGTCGCGCCCGACGATGCATACAGGAACTGCGTTCCGTTCGCGAGGCAGGTGTCGAGCACCGCGCGGCTGTAACGGAAGTTGTTGTCCATCATGTAGCGGCCGTCGGTTTCCATCGTGTCCGAACAGGCGCCTTCATGGAACACCGCGCGCACCTTGCCGAAATCGCCGCGCGCGAAGCGCTCGACGAATTCGGTCTTGTCGAGGTAATCATCGATCTCGC